>CAIWBA010000291.1 GCA_903910765.1 uncultured Bacteroidota bacterium | reverse complement strand
GTTCCACTTGAGCCATCTGAACCTGAAGTTCCTGAAGAACCATTTGAACCGCTTGTTCCACTTGAGCCATCTGAACCTGAAGTACCAGAAGAACCATTTGAACCGCTTGTTCCACTTGAGCCATCTGAACCTGAAGTACCTGAGCTTCCATTTGAACCTGATGTACCACTAGTACCAGAGCTACCATTTGAACCATTAGAACCAGAAGTTCCACTAGAGCCGTCTACTCCACTTAAACCGGAACTACCTGAAGTACCACTTGAACCATCTGAACCGCTAGTTCCTGAGCTTCCGTCTGATCCTGAAGTACCATCTGAACCAGAAGTTCCAGAAGTACCATCTGATCCACTAGTTCCGTCTGAGCCTGAGGTACCGCTTGAACCATCTGAACCAGAAGTACCGCTTGAGCCGTCTGACCCTGAGCTTCCATCTGAACCGGAAGTACCTGAGCTACCATCTGACCCGGAAGTACCTGAGCTACCGTCTGAACCACTAGTTCCATCTGAACCAGAAGTACCGCTTGAACCGTCTGAACCTGAAGTCCCTGAAGTCCCATCTGAACCAGAAGTTCCTGAGCTACCATCTGAACCTGAAGTTCCTGAGCTACCATCTGAACCTGAAGTTCCACTTGAGCCGTCTGAACCAGATGTACCGCTTGAGCCGTCTGATCCGGAAGTCCCTGATGTACCTGAAGTACCAGCAGTACCAGCTGAACCATTTGATGCAAATTCAACTAGATCTGTATCTAAAATTCCATCACGATACCAATATTTATGAGAAACCCCATTTATAATAAGGCGTACTTCCATTGACTGGAATCGGATTGCTGAAAGGATTTCTGAGTTAGCTACTGCTAGCGCAGTTATTTCATCTATTCCAATATACGGACCTGACCATGCATCTACTGGGAATGGGTTAACTGGCTGTATACCAAATGGCAATTGTAATCCTGGTGTTAATGACATATGAGTTATCTAGTTATTTGGTGTCTATGATTTCCTGCAGGAGTTCCACCTGCTGAATATGGTATTGCATTAGTCATCGTATATACATGATATGATGTTCCAATGCCTGCTCCATTATTCACATTAAATGTTGAAAGTATATAATTTGCTGTAATATTTGCATTTAGTGCATCAATATCTAAAACTTGACTTATTGATAAACCTGCTGGCATTGCTGCTGTAAAAATCCTCTCAACTGAACCAGTTAATAGGTTAAATGGATTACTTCCATCCGTAAACATACGGTTAGGTAGTGCTCTAACTGAACTTGATGTAGCTGGCGCAGATGATGATGGTCCGTAAAATATAATATTTAAAAAACTAACTGTTGTATTTCCACCAGTTACAAAACTCGATAATGAAGTTTGATAATCATCAACTACTTTTACTCTATAATATATTACAGTTGATGCAATTAATGAAATATCATTATGATTAGTTAATGAAATACTTGAAGTACCTGGTCCAATTGAAACAGCCGAACCAATATCGGTCCATGTACTATTATTTAATGAATATTGAAGTGTATAGCTAGTAATTGCAACATTTGGAGTATTTAATGTAACTGTTCCACTTAGGTCAGTATCAATATTTCCAATTTCTCTCTTAACTGAAGTTTCAGGTGAAGTACTTGAAACTGCTGCAACGGTTAATGAAATAGATGGAGCAATATATGGAGCTGGTGTTATATTTAAAGTAGCAGTAGATGTTGCTCCAGAAGAGTCAACTACAATATACTGGTAGTTAAATGCATCTGCATTATAATTAGTGTCAGTTAATGAATGTGTATACGTATCAGGAGTAGTAGTTGATGTTGATAAAACTGTCCATGTACCAGTACCTCCTCTTCTCCATTCAAGAGAAACACTTGTAACCGTTTCGCCTATACTGTTTATTGTATAGTCAAAATTTAGTACATTACTAATAGCTGTATCATTAAATGCAATTGTTGAACTTGAGGTTAATGAAACCGTTGGTGGAATTGGTTCAGCTATGGCTAATTCAATTACCTCAGCTGCAGTTAATCCAGTTGCTGGAATGGTATCTCCATTTAAGTATCGACCGAAGCTCTTACCTGCAGTTAATGAAACAGTTAAGTCAGTTGGATAGAGATAACCATCTCCAGAAGTACCGCTTGTTCCTGATGTACCAGCAAATCCTCCCAAGGTTGTTCCAATATAGTAAAAACCTCTAATATATGGATCAACTGATCCATAGGTAGAAGTTAAATAGGCAACCATCGATGTTGATAATAATAATATACCATTATCATAATTAAATACCCAACTTACTTCATTAACACTAGCATCGTCAGTTGTTAATATTTGAGTTCCGCCAGCAGAAGGATCACCATTCCAAAATTCAGCATTCCATCCAATTGAAGGAGATCCACTTACTTGTAATATTTTTTGAGGTTGAATCCAATCTAATATTTGGGTATTAAAATCATTAAGAGTTGAACAAGTTACCCATGTAGTATTATTACCTGAAATAACTTGACTTAATTGTACAGCAACTCCAGTAGAATAAGCATCAGCTACAATATTTTCTAATGGTTGACCTGAGGTTAATAAGGCTAATGCAGCTGATTTATTTGCAACCGGATTTGCCTTAACTACATTAAATTGGGTTAAAACTCGATCAGCTGAAATATTTGGGTTAAATGCAAACTTTGCTTCATACCAATTAAAGTTAGGAGCTGCATCAATTACATTCGCAGCTTGAACCTTAAATACGAGTTTGAGTCTTTCATTATCTGTATAGCCTGCCATCTACTAATTAATTTATTTGGTTTTCTATTAGGTCCTCTTGATGAGCCTCATATAATTGACCTTGGTATTCTGCAACCATAATATTAAATTCATTTAAGGTTGTTTTAAATACGTTAACCATATCATCTGACACTCGGATGCTAAGAGAAACACTTTGCTTATCTTTATCTATTTTAACCTTAAGCTTTTTATCGAAACTTGTCTCCATATTTTTAATTTTTTTTTAGTTAAATGTTACAGTAACAGTATCAATTCTAATTGCTGAATTTGAAATTTTAAATTCTACGTATATTCCATTGGTTGCATTAAATCCTCCAAATGTACCATTAATTGTATTTCCAACTGAGCTGCCTAACCTGATTTGACTATCAGTAGCGCCATCATCAAATGTTCCAAAATTATAACCTGATCCATTTAAAAATAATGGATAAGAAATAGGGCCATATACTCCACCAGTTGCTCCAATTTTACGAACGGTTATGGTAAGAGCTCCACTAATTAAGTCGGCTAGAGCAGTTCCTCCAGCAAATGTTCCAGAAAATACCATTGAAAAACTTGGAATTGGAACAGTTGATACACTTAATGTTGTATAAAACTTTCGGTAATATGAAGCAGCCGCAGTAAGTGAAGTATAATTTGGATTTGTACCATTTAAGTCAGACTTAAATGAGCTTAAGTTAGGTTGAATCGTTGAAGTACTTGGTGAAGTCAAAAAGAATTGATCAGGTCTAACAATAGTTCCACCAACTACACAAGCTTCACCGTTTGATAGAGTTGCAGTTGGATCCCATACTGTACTATAATCTGACTGTAATCTAAAAGCCTCATCATCAAATTTTTCAATATATTGTGTACTATTTCCGCTAGTTGCATAGGTATCAACAAGTATTGAATGAGTAGATGAGCTCTTAGTTCCACCTGAATTCCATGGCTCAAATAATGAAGCAGTTGCTGCTGCTCCAGTTCCACGATATCTAAATGAAGTTGAGCTTATTGCCCAATCTGAAATATCATAATCATCTGATGTATCATTAAATAAGTTAGTCCATCCAGTAAATGATCCATACACAGGAGACCATGCATATTCATATAGAGTAGAAAGTCCATATGCGGGTGCAGCAAATTGAAAATTAGTATTTGCTCCAAGCGAACGGCCTTGAGTATTTGCATTTAAGTCATTAATTGCATCAACGTGCGCAGTAAATTGAGAAGTTAAAGTATAGTACTCAACTCCACTTAAGTGTTTAGTAATAATATTACCAACAGTTTCTTCAATTGTACAGGTAGCGCCTCCTCCAAAACTTGGAGTAGTTAAATTAGTATCAAAGAAAACGGCAGGTTGAGTATACGTAAATGTTTGAGCACCATCACTAGTTGAATCAGTTAAATTTGTAATTACGATATTATATTTACCACCATCAGTTAAACCAACACCTGAAAGAACTTGATCAATATCTACAGTTACTGTAATATCGGCCTTTTCTTTTAAACTATCAGCAATAAAGCCAGAGATAATAATATCAATTCCATCTGTGCTTGAATAGGTGCCATCTGCGGTTACTCCATGAGAATATGTAGAAATTATAGTAACTCCATCTGCGTCATATACATCAACAGTTACAGTAGCATCTCCACCTTGTCCAGTTACTGCATTTGCTGTACTAAATGATACTATATTATTAGTAGTAGCAGATCGAGTACTTCCTGCCCAAGAGCCTGCTTTAAATGGAGTACCTTCTGAGGTAGGTGTACTGATTCTAACATTTGATCTTGATAAAGTTTCAGCAACTAAACCTGAAGAGGTTCCATCTAATGTATTAAAATGACTTGCAAATGTAGGAGTTGGAACATATACGTTTATTGTGCTTGAGTCTCCAGGTTTTTGAGCTCCAAGTATATCAACTCCAACAAAATTAACTTTTGAATAAGTTCCGACTAGGACGCCTTCATCATAGAAATCAATAGCGCCTCCACCGCCTCCACCAGTTAGAGAATCATTCCAATATACATTACCAGTTGAATCTATTGCTAAAAATCGGGTCTTGGAATTATCTTGGGTTACTCCACTGAGGTCAACCTGTTTTATTTTGAGTTTATTTGACATTATCTTGGACTTGCATTTTTCTACCTACAGTTATTTATCAGCATAACATAAGGGATAAGGCATGTTCAATTTATCGTCTTTCTTTTGCGTAAAGAATTGCTTCTACATATTTAGCAGAGGCAGTATCAGGTTTAATATTAGATAGATCCGTATCAAATGGGCTTATATCTCGATAATCAGCTTTATAAAAAAGATCAGGTTTTCTATCCTCAGTTACACCAGCATTATGCATGATTGGACAACTATTATAGTCATCAATTGAGGAAGTTCCCCAACTAAAACTTAGGTCAGAGGTAATTACCGATTGAGCTCCCATTTTCCATCCTCCCCAAAGAACAGCCCACATATCTGCACACCATTTTTGAATAGGGTTATAGGTTTTTAACTCTTCTGGAGACAGTGTGGAGCGTTCATAGGTTTCACGATCTGCCATATACTTATACATAGTTAATGAGTCATCAATTACACCTTTCCAAAAAGCAGAGGTAACCCCTTTCATTAAATATTGAGCTCCACCTGAAACTGCCTGATTGTTTTCAACCATTTCAGGAGTAATCATAGCTAAGCTACATAGGTCAGTAAATAGGTCATGCGATTTACTTTTAATATAGTTTGCTCCAATATAAGAAACAGTATCACTTACATACCAATACAGATCAGTGTGCATTGAGTCAAAATCTGGAAGTTTTCTAAAAATAATATCAGAATCATGGTAAAATACAGTTTCTCCACGTAATTCCGGATAGGCAATCCAGTGTTGTTCAAGAATGTCAGGTCTAAGAATTGGAATATATCCAAAATTATCAGTTACTCTCTTTTTATAGAAAAAGAATCTAACCATTGGATATTTTTCGGCTAAAGCTAAGCCTTCTGGGCTAGGTGAATCATTATAAGCAAATAGAATTTCAATCCAATTTGGATTAATTCCATTTTTTATAAAATCATGAATTACAACCTCAACTTGCCAATGAAAATATTGATGGTCAGGTTGAGCTGATATAAAAATAGTTTTCTTCGTTAACATATTAACTTATACTCGATAAATTAATAGAGTTTATCACTATTATGGACAAGTACCCCAAACTGGTTGAGGTAATGACCAAGATGAAGCACCTGTTGCAAAATTAGTTGGAGGTGAAGCTATTAATGATACACACCAACCGCTTAGGTCTTGATTAAATGAATTTGCATTAATAAACATACCAGTCATAGTAGTTGTATTTGAAACATTCCATAAACCAATATCTTGATTAAATGCAGAGCATCCTCTAAATAGCTGAGTTGCATTAATTAAGTTACCTACATTCCATGAACCTAGATCTGAGTTAAATACTGTACATGCTTGGAACATGTATGACATATCAGTTACTTTGCTTACGTCCCATGAACTAATATCTTGATTAAATGTAGTAATATTTGCAAACATATTATTCATATTGGTTACATTACCTACATTCCATAAACTAATATCTTGATTAAATTTAGTACCTTTAAACATATATGCCATGTTGGTTACTTGTCCAACATTCCATGTACTAAGATCTTGATTAAAGTTTGTTACACCACTAAACATATTTTGCATATCGGTTACACTACTTACATTCCATGCACCTATATTTTGGTTAAATGAAGTTGCTAAGGCAAACATATTTGACATATCGGTTACACTACTTACATTCCATGAATTTATATTATTAACGGTAGTTAATGAGGTACAATTTTGGAACATTCCATTAAAACTGGTTATTCCAGTTAAGTCAAGTATATCACTAACTCCAGATAGAGTAAGATTCGTACATCCACCAAATTGAACACCTCCATCTGAAATAATTAAAGTACCCCATTGGTCAACTGTTAATAAGTTAAGACGGTTAGTTGGGTCATTATTAAATCCAAATCCAGTAGTTGTACCTGTGACCGTTACTGTATAATCTCCAGCGATTGCATATGTATGACTTCTATTTGCATAACTATTTGCAACAATAGTACCATCTCCCCAATCGATTGTTCCGCTGTATGTACCAACTGCATCATACGGTAAATTAATAGTTTCGCTAGGCGATGATGTTCTCCATGTTGAAATAAATGGTAAAGCTGCAACGGTTGTAGTAGTTGTTGTTATTGCTGCCGTAGTTGTAGTAGTCGTAGGTTCAGCCGTAGTTGTAGTAGTCGTAGGAGCTACGGTCGTTGTAGTAGTCGTAGGAGCTACGGTCGTTGTAGTAGTCGTAGGAGTTACCGTTGTTGTAGTAGTCGTAGGAGCTACCGTTGTTGTAGTAGTCGTAGGAGCTACAGTAGTTGTGGTAGTCGTAGGAGCTACAGTAGTTGTGGTAGTCGTAGTAGGTATAACTGGAGCTACATAAATTGGTATTAAATAAAATGATCCATACTCACAAGCACTTGCATAAATGGTACGGCTTGAATAATCAGGCGCATATGGACCAGTTAAAATAGTAACATCTGTGTAAACTCCTAATACTTCTTGGAATATTATAACTGAGTTAAAGTCAATTTCACTTATTCCATCAGGTAGTGCAAATCCAATTGTTGCACAACTAATAAATGGCGTTGTAATTTGAAAAGCTAATACTGAATTAGTTAATAGATAATTTGTTGGTAAACTAATTCCATCTGGTTCAATTGTTGGAATAGGTAGTGTACAAACGGTAATATAATTATTTTCTGGAGCAGAGTCATCCATAATAATGTCAACTCCAACTTGAGAAAATAAGGATTCAGTATTTCCAGTAGTTACTATATTTGTTATACACGTTGAGCCATTTGCACCAGCGCAATTAGTATCAACAGTTGAATACATTAACGTAACTGTATCTCCACTATCTAATCCATAACCAGCAGAGACAGTATTCCAATAAAGTGAATCAGTTACATCAACTTGCGAATAAATGGTTGCAGTTGTTCCACCATCTTTACTAAAATAGGCAGCTGCAGTAATATCACCATCACCTACCGTAATTTGGTGTCCATTAACAAATAATAAGTATTCAGTAGTTGGAATTGGTGAAGGCATTGGTAATAATCCATCAGATACTAATATTCCATCTCCAGTTATTGTGTCAGGTGTAACTGACCGCGTAATAGTTGCAGTACACTGGCCATCACCACCTCCACCACAACTAAGTAGACACCAACCTGTTGAATTTAAGTATCCGTAAAAACCTTCAATTCTACCAGGCTGTCCAGTAATATAGACAATTTCTCCAGGAACAGCAGTAGGAGGAAGTATTCCATATAATTTAAGTCTAAGTCGCTTGCCTTCAAGTACATCTTCAACTACAACATTTTTTGCTGTAATTGCACCAGTTGGATACATGTTTATTACCTCTGGATATGTGCCATTCATTTGTTGAGCTCCATATACAGTTAATCCGTCCTTAACAATAAGTGTATTAGTAGTGATTCCTTGAATATCAACTGAAATATCCCCATTAAGTTGAGAATAATTAATCGTTGTTAAAAATTCATCAATTGCTGACTTGATTGTGCTAAAGTTAAAGTTAGTCAAATCAACAATGGTATTTAAACTTGAACCGTTTATTGATTTAATACTTGATATTTTTAATTGTACTGCCATTATTAATTAAAAAATTTTATTCATTATTTTATTTGACTCTTACTGCCTTTTGAATTTCCTGAAAGAACTTCCGTTTTATTATCAACTTTTGAATCCAATGAAATAATACCTGATCGAACAATACATTCATTTAAGTCAGCATAAATAATTGTTTCAGGAGAACTCTTAATATAACTTAAGTCAATTCGGTTATGACAACCTCTTTCAAATAGACATTCATCTAAATGACAATATCTAATATCATTACCGGTTAATATTCTACACTCAGTAACATGAGACGATCTAACTTTGCATCCATATAGAGTACAGTTAGAAATTTCAGCCTCAATTTTACAGTTAATAAGGTCAATATCATGGATTCCAAAACCTTCTTCAAGTTTAGACTCTTTTAACTGAACTCGTTTATTTTGAGTATCATAATTTACTTGACCCTTTTTGATCTTACCAAATGTAATTAGGTCAAATAATTTTTCACGAAGATTTAGGTAATTTGATTCAATAATTCTAGGATCATCTCTTAAGTCAATATACAATTCAATTTCTGGAAAATTCTTTTTGAAATTTTCATATGTTTTAATAGCCAGCGTATTTTCTCTCTGCTTCTTCATAACATCATGAACTTTTTTCTGTTCATCAAGTGAATATGAATGGTTTATTTGTAGAGTATTATATAGAGATTCAGAAATATAGTTTATTAACTCAGTTGCACTTGATCTTTTTAATTGATAATCAACACCACCTGCATATCTAACCTCTAGATAACCTTGACTTAATTTATCAAAGTTTAGTCCAAAATATTTTGAATGTGGATATGAAAAGTCAAGTGGACTATTTGGTTTTGAATAGGTTAATGAAGTTTCTGCCAAAAATTTATTTTTAGGGTAAATATTACTAACTGAATTCTTATAAATTTTTTGAATTCTTGACTTAGCAGATGGCCATAATTCAAAAATCTTTGCCTCATCTAGTCCTAAGATATATTTGAATACATTTAAGTTTTGAAGACGTTCATTTAGCCCAAGATCAAATTCATTTAATGAAATATTGATATGTAATCCTGTTCGTTCAGTAGTAAATCCATTTTCATCAATGAAATTTAAGACTTTATATAGTACATGGATTGCCTCACTATACGGTAATACTCCGGTAACTAATTCATTCATTTTAAATCCACCTGAAAAATCAGGTTCAATTTTAAAAGTATCATAGCTTACTGGAATATCAGAACCATATTCATTTGTACTAACCACGTTTTTTCCTAAAATTGAGGTTAAGTTCTCAGCTAATTGTGAACGAGAAATTGGAGAAAAGAATTCAAATTCAAATCCTAATTTTACGTTATCGAATAGTGGGCTTTTTGTTAAATCTTTATACATATATTTGTTAGCTATTTATTGCAATGAATGGTACATTTAATCTAGGTCGGGCATTATCTATTAATTCAAGAAGAGATTCATCTCTTATGAATAGTTGACTTACTATAAATTCATGATCTTCTGGCTGAACCATTGTATTAAATAGTCGGATATTTGCAATTGAATAATTAGCAGAAGGTAGAGCCCAATTTTGTTCAGTTACAAATGTAAAGTTTCCAGGAGTTGCAGAACCTGAATATACATTAACTAAACTATTATAGTTTTTAATATTTGCTGGATCTTGTCCAAATGAATATAGATTAAGTTGAAGTTGTCCATATTGAGATGATACTGGAACAATTAACGAATACCATTTATCATATTCTAATTCTCCTACACTAAATGGATAAGCAGTATCATTAATCTGCACATAGAAGATTGAATTTACATGTATTCCATCAATATCTACTAGTGAACAGGATACACGTAAACCTGCACCTAATAAATTATCATATCCATCTAATATTCTGATATCCTGAGTGCCCTTATTAAATTTAACTAAGGCACTCAATGTCATATTTGGAGTATTAACAGTTGAGGCAAATGCTTTATAAACTACTGCATGTTCTGACTGTTTAAATTGAATAACCCCAGTTGAGGTAAGTGTAAGATCTGACCGCTTTGCTGGATTTAGAGCAAGAGTTTTATAACCTTCAACTACTACATATTTTCCAAGAGCTGGATTGTATGAATCTTTTGGACCATTCATCTTAATTGAAGTTTGTCCACCAGTTCCAATACTTGTATCTCCAGTATTTAGTTGGCGAGCCTCCCATTTACCAAATATATTACTTCCTTCATATGCATAAATTATATATGGAGCAGCTTGAGTTAGGTATTGATCTTCAGGAGTTCCATTTGAAGTAACTGCATAATTTGCAATTACCTGTTTTACACTAGACATATCATAGTAGTATTCAATTAATGGAGAATAGTTAAATGTGTGATCTAAAATTCGGTTATTTAGGTCAGGATGTAATGATCTACGAGTTTCATCAAACTTATTGGAAATAGTTTTATATTGTTTTTTATCAAGAGCATCTTTTTTCTGAACCTCTGCCTGTTTTCCAAATAGTTCATCGCTAGTCAAGATAATATTATCTAGGAATTTACGATCACCAACCTTCATTAACATATCAATATTTGGATGGAATTTAGTTAATTGTATTTTCCAATAGAGCGGCTCCATCATAAATCCGCGGTATAGATATGAACCTTGAATTTCATACATACGGTTAGTTAATGGAAAGTACATATAGTCTCTTTTACGAGGTTGAGTACCCGGTCCAAATATTGACTGAAAATAAATATGATCCATATGAATTTCAAATGGAACTTCAAAATCAATACCAAATTCAGTAAACTGAGGTTTGTTATCTGGAAAGGTATTATTTGGTACAACTACCTTTGCACATTTTCGGTCAACTGTTTCAAATAGTGTCCATTCTTTAAATATAAAATCTCCAGCAGGTCGGTCAGGTTCAGTTTTAAAATAGACAACTTCATGTCCAAATATTTTATTGGTTTGATAACTTAATTCTTTGGCAATTCCGATAGCTGTTCCAACTTCATATGGTTTAAATGATGCTTCTCTCTCAGCAATAACGGCTGGACAACGCTCAGAAGAACAATAAACAGTTGGAGTATATAAAGATTCAGAAATATGTGTACTTTTAATATTAAATTTTATAAAATTAACGGTTAACGGAGTAGTTAGTGAGTCATACGTAGTATCATCATATTCATACTTAACTTCAAAGAATACATCAGCTTCATTAAATAGTAAATCTTCAATATTTGTTAAATTTTCAGGATCTAGGTCATACCATAATGACCAATTGCCCATATCAAATGAATATCTAAACTTTCTGATAATATTTTGAGGTAATGCAGAGCCTAGGTCAACTGATTCACCAAATCCTACAATTTTAACAGCCCCAGGTAAAGGTTCAGCCGCAGAAAAAATTCTATAATTTTTACTGTACGTGACCGTGTTCTTATCTGGCTCTGGAATGATCTTGTAGACAACTACTTGCATTGATTTGGTCTTTTTGTTATTTATCGTCGAGGATTGCTGTTTTAGACCAAAATAAATAATAAGAAAATCGGGGTACTTATGAAACCTTTAAACCCGAAGCTTGTGCTTGACCCAATGTGGTTATGCCAAGCGAACTTTGTTGATCTAGAATACTATACGTATATCCTATTGGATGCACAGAAAAAGTATCTCACCAATTTACAGAATGACTTTTTAAACTTTTACGAAATTGTATTTCATTACCTAAATATCAATACAATAATTGCAGATAAAAAGGTCTACGATTCACATTTGAATGCAGTTAGGGCACACACTCATTTAATGGATGTGGTAAATCAACTTGCTCAACCAGATGACTCTAATGGTAAATCTATCATGAAGATGGGATCCAAGATCCTATCTGAGGTATTACAGAAATATCTTGAAAAACAGATTCCAGTACTTGAAAATCTACACTTTCATTTTAATAATATTAATATACATAAACAGGAAAAGATTTATATTGTCTGTAAATCTACTAAATTAGACAGGTATGAAATTTATACCCTAAATATGAAGAGTAATAGAAGTTTAGGATATTCAGTTAGCCGAAAGGCTGTATTGAGTTTACCTAATCTTAAAAATAGCGAGTTTAGAGATAGACTATTAGCTGAAAAACCGGATCTTACAGATTTTCAACCTGATAAAAATGTTATTGTTGTTTCAGGTACAGATCAAGTAGTCTTGTCTGATGGGATATCCTTAACTAAAGATATTATTTTGCTAAATAAAGTAATGAATCCAAGTCATGGATTTGATGCAAATGTCTTATTAGACTGCAATCGCCTTCTTGAGAAAAAGAAGGCGATTCCATTTAAACTTAAAGTTTAGGCAACTGTATATGAACCTGAAATTTTAATAACTGCAGCTGATGAATATTCGCCAGCGCCAAGATCGTCATATGGACTTCTAGAAGCACTATCTAATAAAGTAAATCGATTAGATTGAGTGGGTATTATTGTGCTATTATCTGCAGGGATAGTATTTGGAGTATATAAGTATATGTATGCAAGGGTTGCGTCAGTGCCGGCAATAGCATGGCCAGTATAATTCATATATGTATTATTAATAGAGAGTAGGATTGATGGAACAAGCGGTGGAACCGTTGACTCGTCATATATCATAATTGATAAATTTACACCACTTGAATTACATGCAAACGGTAAAGAAACTCCGATTCCACTATATGTCCAGGTTGGACCAAATGGATATACTTCTTCTCCATCAGCTGGCCAATAATTTAGATTTAATGTGATATCTGCATTAATTGAAACTACTTGGCCTATTTTAGTATATGAAAATGATTGAGAGGTAACAAATGATGCAATACCATCACAATTAACTAAACCAGTTATATATGACCCAATCGGAGCACCTGGAGCCGGATTGGGATAGTATCGAAGAATTTTTAATGGGTTAATTGAGGTACCTTCTTCATAGTCATCTAGAGTATTTGCATCACTTGATAAAACTTGAGTTACCGGAAATGGAATACCTTGAGCAAGACGATCTGCTTTTACTTTGATTGCATTATTTAGTGCAATGAACTTAGCTGCATTACTTGCAGTTAATTGAATATTTCCATTACTTGCAGTTTGTGTAGAATTACCAGTGGTAATTACATTTTTAGTATAATTAACAGTTTCATATGAGGCTCCAGCAATATTAGTAACTGTACTAAATGGTGCAGTAATTAATAAACAAGGATCACCATCAAAAATAATGGTATCTATTTCAAAGGTTGCAAAATCTGATCCTTTTTTTAATTCAATTGCAACTCCATTAAATGAAACTGTTGTAATATCACTAGATGCATCTACTTTGGCTTTAGTTACATCGCTTGGGTCAAATCCAAATCCAATATAACCTGAACCTCCACCTCCATCTAATGTTCCACGTTTTAAAAATAAACCGTCAACTGTTACTCCACTACTACTTTCATTAACTGCTAATAGATTTGAGGTAGTTAATTTAAGTTCAAATGTTTGGCCGGAATCATGAGTCCCTTCAATTTTATTGATTTTCCAAATTTGCTCACTATTTCTTCTTGGAGAAAAAGCTTCAGCAGTAGTTCCACCAGCAGAAGAAAGATCATATTCAGCTCTTAAATAATAAGTTCCAGGATAATCTTCATTTGCACTATAACTTCCTACTCTATATTTTTTGACCTTTAAATTTTCAAAACTTGGACTAATTACATAATTTGCGCTAGTGATTGTTCCATTTATATCATATGCTGTAGGTAATGTGTCCACTGAACCTAATTCAAGTTGAGATCGATACCCTTTACTTGAAGTTGCAAATTCTTTAGCTAGAGTTGCGTCATTTCCAAATACAGAGTATATTGATAAGTTTGCAGTTGCTGGAAATATTTTCTCAGCAGTAGATGGGTATGTTATTAAGATATGAGTACCTGTACCATAACTAGTAAGATCTTTAGGGTTAGCATTATCTACATCTAATTCAGTATCGCATAATTTAAAAGTATACGCATCTATATAAAGTACGTAATATCCAGCGTAATTAGTTAGTCCTCCAATTACTGAACCTGATTCTGAAGAATACGTTATATATTGTTTATTTGCTAATCCATGGCCGCTAATTGAGGCAGCTGTTATAACATTAGTAATAAGGTTAACTCCTCCGCTAGTTGAATCAAATGGAACAGTTGATGATCCATTTGTGGCTAGTACAATATTACCTGAGCCATTCATAATTACTGAACTGGTCTTAAGTTCATTAAAATTATAGAGAACCGTTTGGTAATTTACACCAAGTCCAGGAGTTTGATAATTAGGTGCAGGACTGCTAGCGTTAGTTAGATCTAAACCTGACGTAATTCTAGGTTTAATAATTCTAGAATTTCCAGTTAATTGAACATATGGTGAAACATTTGAACCTAGCGCTGATAATACTAATGAATTAAAATCAGTTAGCTTTTCCCAACCAGTGGCAGTTGCTGGAATTAATGGATCAATATCTACTTTTTTAAGTATTGAATCACTAGTTATTAAAAGATCATCAACTCTCATTCCAGATGGAGGGCTTATTGGTGGGGTAATTGAGGTTGGGGTTTCTCCAAAAATAATAGAACCTACTGGTCCAGCTGGACCATCTGGACCAATTGGGCCGGCCGGTCCTTCTAGACCATCTGGTCCAATCGGACCAGTTTGTCCAATTCCTAGTGCAATTAATTGATTAAAGTTAAAATTTACTTTACTTGAAATATCAATTTGACTGTCGGCTGCAAAGATTTCCTTAAGATTTATGATTACTGACATTAAATGAATTTAATTTTTATTTTTGGAACCAATTTAACCCCAGTGTTAGGTTTCAATAAAATTGAACCTTCAACTACGCTTGATTTGGTATTATTTATTTGTATATTTTTGATTAAGTCGTAACCTAAATTACTAAGTGAATTATAGCTAACTTGAGTAAATTCTACCAAATTACCTTGAATGGTACGATCGTCTAATTCATAAAACTCAAACTGATCAACATTATATAGTTGAATTAGGTTAAGTAGGCAATATTGTGAAAGAAATTCCTCAAATGTTAATTCTCCAAGAAACTCAGAATCTTCTATAATTGGTGATCCATCTGCATATTTAAAGAATTTTTGAAACTCAGTACGCAATCCATTATTTGATAGAGTCTTGGTAATTAGAGCGGATATATTAATTTTAAATTTAACTTGATCAGCATAATTTGCAAATACAATATCTGCCTCAGTTGCTTGAGATGTTTTAAATAGCTCAAGTGTAAGTTGAGATGAGGTAAAGTCTTCAATTATAAATTCATTAGGTAAATTTAGTAATTTTGAAATAAATGAGTAATCTTCAACAATTCGTCTACTACCTGGAACTCCAATTACTGAAGCTTTAGTTAATGATTTATAATGATACCCGTAATCCCAACTTGATGCTAAACTATTAAAATTAGTACGAGCAATTGGAGTCTCATTAATTAATGGATAAACTGCTGAATAATTTTTACTATTTTCAAGATCCAATATACTCTCTTTTGAGTATTTAACATATTCAAAGTCTGGTATAATAAAGAAGTTATCAACATCTGGGTTTAGGCAAATATTTGCACCTGGTAAACTATTTGAATTTATTGAAAAATTATATTTGAATCCAGCAATTGGAGTAGTAATTATTTCGTAATTTGCAGAATATCTATTAACTTCATATTGAGTAGACGGTACCTCAGTTAAGGTATATCCAGCAATTGTATTAATACTACCTTCATTTACTTGGTCTGGTGTAATATTAATAATTGTTGATTTACTAATTGTATCAGCATCAACTATTTCAATTGATAGTGTTTTATAATTATTTAGTATACCATTCGTATATGATTCCCAACTTATTGCACTTTGATTTTTATCTAATAGTTGAAGGAATTTAGCAAATGATAAATTTTCAAATACTTTTTGGAAATAATTGATACCTCCAAATATTTGAAAATGGTTAGCATCATTTATCCAATTATAGGTAATTCCAGTAGGTAATCCAGATTCAGTATACGCAAAATTAGCAAGATCTCCTAAACTATTAGGACTTGGACTAACTAGGGTTAGAGGATTTGCACTTGCTGTAAAATTAACAACATTTTGAAATGCTCCATCAACTCCATCCTTTGTGATATATGAGTCAGCTAATGCGCCTGGCGTTATTGAAACTAGCGGATTACGTTGTACAATAAAATTCTTTTCTCCAGGTTTAATAATATAAATTGGTGCAAAATTAAGACTCACTTGATTAATTTCAGAATCAGCAGATGAATCATAACTTTCAAGACCTACAAGTTTTACAGTTTGAGTATAGTCAGGAAGTAGAGTCGTTGAGTTTATGTGAATTCCACTGCTTGATAGGTCAACTCCTCTTGATAATTTAATAGTAGAGTATGCATTAATATCATTATTATATTTTTTGCTTTTTGCATAATATAAAAAAGAGTGAGTTAAGTTTGATACTTCATTTTGATCAAATTCAATTCGGTAATCTCCAAACATTGAATCAAAATAGGCAGTTGAATTTTCTATAGTAAAAGCATATTGAGCTGGTGTATTTGAATTTGTATATTCTGGTATAAACCACTGAGTTTTAAATAAAAATACAGGTCCACCACTAAGACTTCCAGATACATAGTTTACAGCAATATCATAAATATTTGATGAGTAGCCAGTAGTTGAAATTTTATCAAAAATAATTTCAGAATTATAACTATTAGATAATATGCTAAATCTTGGAGTCCATGCAGTATTTAATAATATATCAAGTTTAGCAGATTGGTCAATTCCACCTGGATCATTAAAATATGTATTTGCTGGATCAGCAAATGATGTATTATGTATAAACAATTGAGCAGTTGATGAGTTAATTACAGCTGGATTAGTTTGATCATAAATTTGACCTGACGCAAGTGTTATAAGTGGGTCAGTACCATTATTTTCCCAAGCATCTTCAAAATAGGCAGTGATCATTGAAACTTGATATGTTCCACTTGCTAACACTGCCGTAACTCCTTTTTGTACAGTTGCATATACTCTATTACCTAATTTATCGCCAGTTGCAATTTTATCTACAAGTATATCAGAATATACAATAGACCCTGGAGTTGCAATAATTGAAGATATAATAAATCCAGATATATCAGAGTAGATGATATGAGCAGTTTGCCCTAATGCTAAACTCGGTATAGTGGTTACTCCAGATATTAAGTTTTGGTATTCAGTTAGAGTAGAGGCATTAACGGTTATATCAATTTGATAAGTTACGGATTTTGATTTAATTGTATGATTAAATAATGAAGTTTGACTAATTGAACCGGTATTTGGAGATTCTGCTGTATTCCAATTATGTAAAAATATAGAATCACTAAGTTGTGATTTATCACCTACTGCTAATTCAATTAATGCTGTAATTGATTTAGAATTGGTATTTTCAATTATTCTATATTTAACTGGTTGTTTAACAACTCGTGGGTCTTCCTTAACTGGTTTTAAGAGAGTTGTAAATTTATAGTCTTCAAATCTGGTTGAATTTGAAACTGGCGTTTGACTTCGGGTTAATTCATAAAATCTAAATAGTGAACCTTTAAAAACAGTTTCATATTGTCCAGTAAATTTATTTTTAGATAATAATGAATATCTGTATTGAGGTCGACCTACTTGAACTCCATTTACGGTTGGAATATAGGTAAAGTATTCATCAAAATAATTAGCTGAACTAATTAATTCGCTAATTAATAATGGCTGATCAAAATAGTAGAAATTATTTCGAGCTAATGAAACATCTTGAGTATATCCAAAATTTGATTCAATATAAAACCACTCATGTGTTAATTTCTCAGGAGTAGTTGAAGTTTCTCTATGAGACGATCCAAAATTATCCTTTCCAAAAAGAATATCTGAATTTAGTCTATATGGATTACCTCTAACATCAGTTGAGTCAGTAATTCCCCATTTAGTAATATATGGAATTACTCTGCCATCAGTTGCAAAGTCTTTTATATAATTTTCTAAATATGCATGGTATTCACTAGATAAATTACTTTGTGTAAATTTATCTCGATAATTATATGTTGGTAAAGTTGGATCAATTGGAACATGGTCTGCTTTTATAGAAAATGTGCCAATATAATTTTCAATATCATTAGATTCATCATACCACGGAATATCTAAACGATTTGGGTATGCAGAGCTAGTTGGATCAAGTGTTGTATTTGGTAATTTTAAACCATATACTAAAATAGGTTTACCGCTTGGTCCATTTGATGTAACTGTATATTTTGATAAAGATGCAGTATTTTGCCAAATTAGTGGATTTCCTAAAGTATTAGAAGAATAGGTTGTTCCATTTATTGAAACTGTACCATCTCCAATTAATTTATATGTATATTTGGTAAAATCCAATAATAGTATATTTTCTGGAATATAAAAATCCTTATACAAATCAAGTAATAAATTTCTAGAATAGTCACTAGTATAGGTAGAGAAATTAAAATCCATTGTTTCAAAAATGGATAGTACGCCAATTGATGGTTTGAAATTTTTTCTAATTTCAATTTTATTATAGTCAACCTTAACTGTTTCTTTATCAACTAGTGCAATTGATGCCTTTGTTTTAAAATCAATAATTGCTTGCGCTTGAGCAGCATCAGATAAACCGGTCTTAATTGAATCCGTTAAATTACAAATTCTGCTAATCTTTGACCAGTTTTGAGTTGTTTTTACAACAATATTATCAAATTGATCTACTAATTTAGTTGCATTACCTAATGCAATAATTGGATGTGGTCTATTTAAAAATCCGCCATCTGCAAATATTAGGTCAGTTGTATGTTTATCGTTTATTTTAAATTTTGGAATAGTTGTTACCTGTTCTAATGACCTAATTTTTAGGGAACCATAGGTATCTCCATAACTTTGAACTTGAATAAATGCATGAGTATTCATACTAACTCCAGTAATTGATGAATCATTAAGGTCGCTAACTACATTAACAATGGCTTCAGCAATTTGGTCTAAGTCTCTATCTGCATTAATGTATATTACCGAACCTCCAGTAACTGGTAAATATGATAATGAATAGCTTTCATTACCTGTAAAATAACCAGATACAAAAACCAGTTCGTCATATTTACCGCCATTATCAGATAGACTAAAGTTTGATCCACTTGGATGATATACTCTTAATTTATCTAAATGTTTTGGAGTGTTTAAAATCTCTACCAATAGTGTAGATTTAGCGTTAACGGTTGATAAGCTGGCAATTTCTTGAGTAATTAAGTTAGTTGGACCAAATGTTAAGCCTAAATCAAATTGAGTATCATCTAATCTAAAATCAACTAAGGTATCAGATTGATTCCAAGATAATGGTTTAATTAAATGGATTTGTTGGTCCTTTGTTTTTAGGTATGGAAAAAATAAGGTATCTTTACTTGTACGGTTAGCATAAATATCTGATAAATCTTGAGCTATTCCCATAGCTCTTAATTTAACACCATCTGTATTAGTTAAGTTAAAAGAAATATCGTCTGATTGATTAAAATGTATTGGGAAAATTTGATCATTATCTGAGGTACCTTGAGTCAAGCTCAATTCATACATTGTATCTAAATTAAATTCAAACTCTTCAAGATCAATATCATTACAATAAACTCCAAAATATCGATTAAATTCATATGGATTTGCCGTACTATCATCAAATAGAAATTCTAAATTTAGGATTTTTGGATGAACTATATTATTACGTTCAAAACCTAAAGTTACAAATTGTTCAACCTTTAATAATGGTAATGCTCTACTTAATACCGTACTAACTAGTTCAGGTAATTCAACATATGTACCTGAAGAAATTGAGGCTCCTCTATAAATTGAATAACCGCCACTTTTATAATTAACATAAAGAGGATTATCTGTAAACATTGGATTCTTTGAAATATTAGTTAAATATTTTCCAATTTTAGAAGATTCGCTTAAGTCAAATATTTTTACAATTTGGGCATTTGTAAAAAGGTCACTTGCAAATTGTTGAGTTGTTAAAGTAGATGAATTTGATTTACCTTGACCTGCCGTATAGTTAGATGCTCCTGGAATTTTAAAAATTACAAATTTCTTAGGAAGTACTTTATCTAAATAAATTGGAGCAAAATACGTAAATTTTTCAGGGTACTGTTTATCAGTTAGGTATTTAGCACCACTAGTATATAGGTCAAAATCATATTGATCCTTTAAATCTTTAGCAACTGCAGTTAATCCAATAGTTGAACCTAACTGATATGATATGTTTGGTGGAGTACTTCCATTATCATAAAATCTATGTAAATTAACTTCATGGTTTGACTTTTCAGTAATTGAAAATCTTTTATATTTTTGACTAGCTAGTTGAGAATTTGCATTAATCGAATTAAGCCATAAATCGCCACCTGAATCAACTGTTAATTTTATATTAGTTGTTAATTTTGGATTAGTTCTAAGTAATTGAAAACTAACATTTCTCTCAGCCAGTTGGGTATATGTTAAATTTGGATTTATCACTATCTATTTTTTATTTTAAGCAGATGCGCTAACACCTATTGATGAAACTGAAAGAGCACTAACTGGTGTAACTACTGCGGTTTCCTTTTCATATTGAGTTCTAACTAAAACATCAAAAGAGAATACTGAATTTAATGAGTAAATATCAATACCTAATTTCTTAGCATATCTTACATTCTTTAATCCTGATGGAACTGCTGATCTCCAACCTCCAACAAACCCTAATTTATCAGATGCTCTAAATTGAAATATTAATGGAATTTTAATAGCTGAATCAGCTCCAAATTCTAACATTTTTTGAGAACCTGCAGGACTAAGACCGTCTACTGAAATTGTTGAATGAGACTGAGGTGCAATATATAAATATGCTCCGCATGTATATTTTCCAACTAAGAATTCATCGCTATTTACAAATCCCATTTTAATTGGGTATTGATTCTCTCTCATAGCAGTGGCAGCAGTACCTAATACTACAGCAGATGGTGCAACATATACTGCCTGTTGATAATATTTAGCACCAAATGCATTTTGCGATTCAGCTTCAGTTGTTTCTGAATGAATTGCATGACTAAATGGTAAATATCTTTGAATGGTTTCACCAATTGTATAAGCAGGTCTTGAAATATTGTACGTAGAATTATTCCATGTAACATTAGCAGATCCTCCAGCAATAATACTAGGATGACCTTTATGAATACAGAATTCGCTAACTTGACCTCCACCTTGTGGAATATTTGAGGTAACTACTCCATTCCAAATATTTGAATTTGTAACTGCACCAGCTGGTGAATATAATGGAGCTGATGTAGTTGGATTAAATGGTAAATAATGACCATCTGAATATGGAACTTTTGTTGTTCCAATTGTTACACCATCATACGCATAGTTAGAAGTAGATGGAGAGTAAATACTTCCACTTGAGTCTCCATCTCCATTTACACCATCTCCTGAGTATAAGGTATCTGCTAGAGTTACGCTTTTATATCTTGAGTAAATATATTGACTCTTAACTTGAGATGATTGATATCCATCTTTTTGTACAAATCCACTAATACTTGAACTAATTGAGTTATTAATAACAAGTGGAGATCTATCATATCTTAAATTAGCATGATAGTTAACGGTTGGATTAATATAAGCATTTGAAGCTGGAGCAACCTCTGCAAGTCCGCCATTCAGTGTTGAAATTAATTGAAGTGCAGTTTGAGAAGTATTTTGTAATTGTATTAGGTATTGAGTTGCTAGAATTTTACCATGATTATATAAAACTGGTACAACGCTTGTATCTTTAATTAAGTCTTTATAATATCCAGCAAATAATTCTAATGATTGACCATTTGTAACTGATTGTTGATTACCTAATTGATCAATGATACTAACTGATAGTGCACCAGCTCCAGTAGATAAAGCGGTTTGAACTGCAGATATTGAATCTGAAATACTCTTAACCTTTGTGTAAAGGTCAACCACGCTTCCATCACTTGAAAAGAATCCACTTGCAATATCTTCTGATTTATGAGCAAAATATTTATCACGAGTAGTAAATGCAGAGCTTAAGTGAATATCTAAACCTTTTGCATTTAATTCAGATTGAAAATTTATTCTAGTCTCATCGGCAAATGCTTGTTGAGAAACAATGGTTGCATCTTCAGCCGTTTCAATACCTGCTGGAAATTCAACTAGAATACTCTCAGACCATGCTGATTCAACTGGTGAATCAGGCCAACCTGCTTCAGACAAACTCTTAATTCTAATTTCAACAACTTCTCCTTTTTTAATTGGAATATCTAATTGGTTAGAGTTAACTTCATTTGGATCAGAAATATTTTCGTCTGACCATTCATAAAAACCGGTTAATGTATTTAATTTCTTAGTTCTAGCTTTAGATAAAAATTCTGTCCATGGTGAAAATGCACCGGTTACTTTATTTCCACTTGCATCAACAAATTCTAATTGATCAGCTGTTTTTGAACTACCTGTTTTACTTAGAGTACGGTATGATATTTTAAATTGAACAACATGTTGAGTTCCATATGCAGTAGTAAGGGCAGTAGGAATTGACCAAAATCCTCTAACTCGGTAAGTTGGATTAGTTATAAAACTCGGAGTTGATTTAATTGAGGTAGTAATATCCGAAATTAAACTTTGTTGAGTATTGGTTAATGTTGCACGAGTATCAGCAAGAGTTGATAAATCCTTTTGTAATTTTAACTTTTGAGATTCATTTAAAGATGCATTTGTATTTAAGTTAGCTCTAGTTGTTGAAATTTGAGTATCAATTTCTCTAATTTGAGAAACTGCCTGTTCTTTAGCAGAAATCTTTTGTTTAATTGCAAGAGTATTATCTGAATCTTGAATATGCTGATCAGTTTGAATAACTTTAAAATTATTAGAAGAAACCGTTACTAAATTTGGAGCCTCTCCCATAGATGATGGAAGTTTCTTTTCTTTTGCATAGCTTAAGAATAACATTCCAAAATCTGAAACAAAGGTTCCGTAAAAATCGCTTAGTGTCATTTGATCTCCATTATTCATAGTGATCGTTAATTCATTTGTTAATATTCCAAATCCTTGAGAATATTTATCAGTAGTTACAGAAAGTCTATCACTAATTGGTCTTAAGAAAATAATATTTCTTTCGTTATATCCTAAATTTACCTGGATTATAGACTCCTTAACTAATTGTGGTTTTATTCGTAATTGAGCAGCTCCTTGTTTTAAACCAGCGGTTCCAAAAATTAATGATAAAATTACCGTTCTAGAATTAGAATCAACTGAGTCAACTTTAAATTCTGAATTATCAGCCGCTAATAATATGTCTCCAGCAACTAGTGTTTTTTCAACAATAGTAGGACCTGATATATTTGAATATTTTAGTGTACTTAATCTGTATCTACGAATTGCATTAGTTAAAGTTTGACCACCGATAATTGAGGTTGATGAATCTTCTAAAATATTTAGAATATCAAAGGTTCCTCTAACTGTATTTTTAGAAGGTGGTAATTCAACTTCAGATTCATCTTCAAAATAGTCAATTATTCTTGTACCTAAATCTGCAATTACATCACTGTATATTAAATTAGTTTGGCCTTTATATGTTGAATCAAAATAGTTTAATTTGGTTTGATCTTTACTTGTAATAATAAGTCTCTTAACTTCAAATTTATTAATATCAGAGTCAGTTGTAATAGTAGAAGTATCTACATTAATATAAAGTAATGGATTTAGGAATGATTCAAAGAACCAATTTGTTTTATAGTTAAATGTTGCAGGTAGAGCAACTCCAGTATTTCCAACATTTTCTAAATCAGAAATAACTCCTGATAAATCTTTTAATTCAAATTTTCTAAGGTTACCATCAGCGTCCTTAACTCCCAATTGATTGGCATTACCACTCAATAGATCATTAAATTTTTGTTCAATGCTATTAACCCGACCGCTTAAGTAACCAAATGATGGTACTAGATAGTCGGACTTAGTTCCATCCTGTAGGGTTTGAGTAACGGTTACTGAATCTGATTTCGTTGATAATATTAAAGAAAGTTTAAGTAAAAATTCTTGAAGATTATTAATATCGACACCGAGCTCAGCTAAGTAATCGCTTAATGATGATTTGTCTGCTGCCATTTAGTTATCTTATTATTTTATCGACGTTGAACGTTAAAGTTTTAGCATTTGTACATATAATATCAATAATAGTTGTACCAGTTCTACCGTAAGTAGTAGGAAAGTCTGCTGCAGTTAATTGAGCAACTAGTATATTATAAGTAGCAAGTGAATTTGTAATATTTAGCGAATCTGTTTTTATATTAATTACATAGGTACTTGGAACAATTTGAGAATCACAAACAATTCTAAGAGTTTGACCTAATTTCCAAGTATTGGATGAATCATCAATATAAATGGTTAAGTCTCTAATTAAATTAAATGGAATAGGGCTTCCTGACCCGTTTAATTTAAGATGACGTATTTGGGTTCCACCAATTCCCAATGCAACTGTTTTGTCTCCTTGTGTATTTACACTAAGGTCAACTTCATTAATTAATGAATAATTTTGAACACCTGATGTAAATACAATTTGGTTTGGGATTGTTTTATCTAGAGCCATTCCATATCCAGGTTTAAAGGATTCAGTATTATAACTTATTTGTAAAGAGGTTGTTCCACTTAAAATTTCATCGATTCTACCATTTACACTGTCAATTAATGACATAATTGAAGTAGCTTCAGCAAATGCAGAAGTTGAGGCAGCAACCGTTGTTTCAAGAGAACTAAGTCTATTTGCTAAACTGGTTAAGGCTGTTGTATTTAATAGAGCATCCTTTGCTAAATCAACATCGGTTTTTAAATTTTCAAGTTCAAGTAATTTATCATTAAATTTAGTTTGTAATGATCTCATCTCAGTTAATACATCATAGAATAATTCTAGTGCAACTGTACTATAATCATTAACTGATTTTTCAACTGAAACATCTTCGATTGAAGTATCAAATTTTAAATTTACTTTAAACGCAAAGGCATTACCATTAGTTTTATTAATGGTATCTGGCTTATTTTTTGTTATCATTGGTATAACAAATTCACTACCATTTTGAACTACTTTATTTAAGAAATAAACTCCATATAAATTTGTTACTGTAACTGGTTCAACACCAGCAACTGCACTTGGTAATGGATCATATACATCATAATAAACTAGAATTGCATTAAATTCAAAGTCACTATTTGTATAACTATCATTTAATTGAGCAAATGATTTAATATTTGTATTTTGTTGAGCTAATAAGTAATTTGATAGATTGAAATCAATAATCATACCATCATGAGTTGATCGTAAATATTCAACAGATCTAGAAGCAGCTGAATATTCTTTAAAAATACGTTGAACTTTAGGAGTTGAAGTTAGAACACCATATGGAGTTCCAAAATATTCTGCTGGATCTGTATAATACGCATTTTGTATAGAATGAGATCCCCACCAAAAACCAAGAGTACTTGGTTGAACCGTTAATGTATTTGAAATATAATTATCTACAATATTTGAATCTAGATCATAAAATGCTTGCAGGCTCATTCCAACAAATGGATGAGTATCATTATAGTGTCTACCATTTAAGTATTCAAGGTCTAATGGATCTCCTGGAGTATTTACGATAATCATATCAGGTCCGTAATTCTCATCAGGCTTTGATTCAAATAAGACAGTTGGACTTGAACCTACATTAGTAGGTACGTGTATGTATAATTCACTATATGAGTTATCTTTACTACGAACTGAGTTTACTACATCAATTTCTCCAACATATTTAACTACTCGATTATATGAAGTTAAGATTGGATCATACCAATCTTCGCTCCAACGAGATTCACCAACTGGTAAATTTGAAATAACTTCAGTAGAGTTTGAATCTCTCCAACGAATTGCTCCGCTCTCCTTTAACCATTTCCAAAATACACGCTCAGATACGTTTAATTTTTTTTCTCTTTTATATGAAGTCTGAGATATTAATAAGCTTTCTAAGTTAAGTGCATAGTTTTGAAAACTATTAGCTAAGTTTAAATTTTCGTTAGCTGATAGATTTGAAAGTACTGGAGTTTCACCTTGTGCAAAAAACTGAGTCTTATTGTCAGTTTCCATAGTCGACGGAATTGAAATTTCCGGAATACGTAACAGAGCAAATTTAGAGAATTTAAACTTATTTGTATTATTATTAAAGGTTAAACTTAAATCCTCAATTGAACTCTGGAATGTATAAAACATTCCCTTTTGAGTCTGTATTGGTTTTATTAGTGGTGCGGTTGCCATACGTAGTTAATTAAATTAGTTTATGATATTAATATTATGAGAACCTGTAATAACAAATCGGCAGTCAGTAACTGCTCCAATTGAAGGTAAATTTTCAAATTTGGTAAAAGTAACAGATGAACCAAATATTAATGGTTTAGTAGTAATATCTGCCTGAATTGCTGTATTATATAATTCAACATGTTGATTAGCTAGTGCAAAAACTACTGCATTTGCTGAAGTTGCAGCAGTTGAGTGAGTTCCACCATTAATTAGTGCTTGAGTATTGGTTCCATCAATATAACCTGGAGCAATTTTAATATGTCCCCAATCTGCAACTGGTAAAGCAGATAATCCACTATTATCTAAATATTCTTTAATTACAATTGTAAAACTTTGTCCTGGGTTTGGGCGGTTTAGTGCATCTTCCATTAAGAATAAGTAAACCGGTTTTCCACTAGGACTTGAGTCAGCCGCTTGAATAGAAAGGTAAATAAATTGATTACTGGTTTTGCTTAAAACTAGTGTACTATGATAGTACGTAGATTCAGCACTTAATGTGATTAAATTAGGAACAGTTGGCGTATCAGTACTTTGAGTAACGGCTTGACCTAAAAATTTAGTTTCGCCATAAAACTGAGATTTAATTGGAGTTGAAGTTGCTGGTGAACCTACGTAGAATGCATCATCTGCAAATAGAGAAACATTTTGTAAATTGGCTAACGACATTCCTACACCAAATTTCTTTACTGCCATTGTATTTCCAGTACCAGTCATATCGATTGATCCTCCAGCTTGAATAACCAGTTTATCAACAGATAGTATTGATTTTCCAACTGATTTGGTTAAGCTTCCAATTACATTGGTTGTATCCATAAAAGAAATACTATTTCCTAGGATAACATTGTTTGTTTTAACTTGGTTAAAGTAATTATCTACTCCAATGTATTTGTTAGTTAAGTCAAATTCAAAAGTATTAATTAAGTCTTCAACTTTACCTTTAACGACTGCAACGTTAGCGTTAACGATTAGTCTCATATCAGAGATGAAGGTTGTCTCTAATAAAGGGGTTGTGGATAGAGTTAGGTTAGTAAATGCCATTTTTTATTAATTTTTTATATTTTTTATTTATTAAGCAAATCGACGGTAACCAGATAATAGGCGGCGGCGATCAAGCGTGTTTTCAATATATTTAGTATAGTCTTCAATTTTATTTGCATGAACTGCATTAAAAGCAGTTACTAGAGTATACTCGTTATCATTAACGTCAGTTACAGTAGCAGTTAATGAATATTCTCCAGGATCAGCAAATCTCCAAATAAAGGTTGCAATATTTTGGATTTTCACAACTTCCTTTCCAAATAAGGTTAAGGTCCAAATACAGTTCTTTTTAGACTCTATATTTGAAATAGCTGCAAATACCGGTTGATGTAATGGAACAACTAATCCATCTAATCCTGTCTTTAAATTGGAAAGACTAAATGTATTTTGGTCAACAGTTGATGGTAAATAACCAGTAACAGTTGCACTAGGGCTAGTTAATGATGAAAAATTGATATAGTTACCGATTTGGTTATTAATCCAATAGTTTGGAGTACCTGCAGCAGCAAAGGTTGGTTTTAAATTTGTAATTGTTTCAACATAAGTAAATGCCCAATCTGCTCTGGTATTTCCAGTTAATGAACTATTCGTAAACGTTATAATAATTGAATTAAGTAGGGCAGATTGAGTAACAATACCTTCAACCCAGTCTCCTGGATTTGAAATACTGGTTGCTCTAACCGTTGTTCCTACTATAAATTCTTGGGCTCGAGTTAGGGTAAATGTTTTAAATGAAGTAAATACGCTTGGAATAGTTAAAACTGTCATTGAATAGGTAGTTTCACCAGTTTTACGTAAACACTCTTCAAATGGTACATTTAAAAATAATAAGTCTTCATCAATTTCTTTGGCAATTTGAGAAAGCTGTAAATTTAGGGTACTTATAAGTTGATTAGAGTAAATTAGGGTAGGATAACTAAATGTATATACATACTCTTTAAATTTAGGTGCTCCATTATAGTGAAGTGTTAAAACTCGGTGTAGTGCTTTATCTTGTCTCTTTGCGTGTGCATGAATATTTCCATTTACCTCAACATATCGGTATTCTTGAATATTTAGGTCAACTGATTCATGGTTTAACTGATCTGCTAAATCAACTGCATCGATATATGACGCTACTACATAACTTGAAATAATATTGTCAGTATAAAAATTAATACCGATTAGAGGATTTATTGAATATTCTACTAATTTAATAATAAATCCATTTAGTCTATCTGCTGTGTACTCAAGATCAGAAAGTCGGTTTAATACTAAATCTCCAAGCGTTGCATTTTGATAATCGTAGATAGTAGGTTGGCCATATGGACTAGAACCTGTGCCAAATTGAATTTTAGCTGGATTAGATGAGCTTGAAACTTGTTCAAATCCAATACCTTCTGTAAATATTTGGGATTCAGTCTGTGGATTACCAACTCCAAAATTATTAGAATAAGTATTCCAATCTAAATAGTGTTGAGCTAAACTTGAGGTAAATGCTTCACCTTTAACTGCATTAGCAAATGGTAAATAGATTGGACTGTCACCAATATCACCAAGTGTTATATTATGTAAATCCTTAATTTGGTATTTAGCTTTATCTTGAAGTTTAGTAAATACTTCAATTACAGGTTCTTCACTAAGTACAGTTGTATGTAAATAACTCACATTTTGACCTCCTTGTAAATCATATACAGTTGACTGAATTATGTAATCTCCAACATGCGGTAAAATATGTGGTATTCTAATAATATCCATTAACTTAGCTCTCCAATTAAATACATAACCTTGAGGACCAGTAATATTCCATTCCATTTCATAGCCATTACGGTATCTAATATTTCCTATTGTAAAATGAGAGTCTACAAAGTCAATAAATTTAGATCCGTCTAATTGAGATAGGGTAAAATCTGGAATATATGCTTCTAATGTGATAGGGCAGCCAACTTTTCCATCAATATCATCACCAGATACAGTTGGATTGATTTGTCCATGTAACTGAAATTCATATAGGTTTATATCCTCATAATAGTCAGAAATTGCAGTAATTAGGTCTGGCATTTCTGTGATATTATACTTTTGTCCATCTTGATATGGATAAATTGAAGTTTGGTTAAATGTAATTTCAGGAAATTCAGAAGTACCATTTAACTTAGGGTATAAAGGCTTAATGTCTCTAATTAATAGTAATTGTGACTTAGTTGATGGATGATTAATTGTTACATTATAGTCATCATTAAGTTCAAGTTCAGTAATATATGCTACGTCTGACCATTGTCTAACTGTAAACTTATTAAAATATATGAATTCTCCAATAATGTCCTTGATTACAACATTTATTGGTAACATTTCAGTTTTTAATTTAGTAGATAATCTATTTAATTTATAAAATATTTCATCTATGGTAAAGTCAGTAGTAAATTCAACTTCAGGTATACCATCTTCATCAATTATATCACTAGCAATTGAAAATTCATAGGCTAGAGCAAGAAACTCAGTCTTTTTAAATTTTCCACCCTTTTTAATTTGACCGTTTAGGTCAACCAGATCAATATTATCAATTGTTCCAGTATTAAGAAGATCAGTAACATCAACCATTGCATATTTTCCATAATATGCTGACTTAGTATCCTGATCTTGCCAGTATTCCTTTACTCTAAGTACATCTCTGTATCCTAAAATATTAATAATGTTAGTAAGACCTTTGTATGTTCCAACATATGGATAAATTTGATCACGATTAACTAATAATTGCTTTCTGGCTTGATTAATTTGTTTCCAGTCAGGTAAACCTTCCTTTAGATCATAATCTTTTAGTAAAAGAGCATCTTCTCGATTAAACTTGATTCCAAAATTGGCTAACCAAATTCTGAAACGCTCATCCTCGTCTTCGCCTTCACCATAAAAATAGATAGAGGTAATTAGGGTTGAACTTGAACCGATTTCATAGTAAATATTTAGGATTCGGTTATAACTAACTTCGTCAGATGGAGAAAAACCTACATTTAATTGTAATGGATAGGCTAAGTCTAGATTGGTAAATCCGCCTGGAGATAAGTCTTCATAATTTATGTCAAGACTCGTTTGTCTAGTTAAATAAGTAGTTGAATCAGTATGTGGATCCTCTTTGGCAATTGTAAATAAGAAAAAATTATCTGAAGATTCAGCAGTTTTCCACTTAACTGTTAATTTAGAACCTGGCTCTAGTGCTGGAAATCGATAATTATCTCCAATCTTTTCAAGAATGAATAGATTTGAAACGTCGTATAACGCAGTTGATATTGGTAAAAAATAGTCAGATCCTTCCCAAGAACCAGTTTCAGAGTTTTGTGAAAAGTTATAAGATTCACCATTTTTATCAAAAAATACGAGATTATTAATGTTCATGAGATATTGCCCAGATCTTTACCTTTATTTATTAAGGGTCCTAGTACTAGTGGATTTATAAGGTTTAGAGTAAAAATAGTTAAATTGAATAAATTTCGGAGTCTCCTGAATGGCTTAATGACACAAACTCAACTTTTTCGCCTTTACCTATATGTTTATAAATTTTCTTGTACTCTTTTGCATAACCATTTTTTGCAATTTGAGTAAAGTAAGCAAATGCATTATTTGATTTTTCTTCATTAAAGTTTCTCCAATATCTAAGAAGATCTAATAGAGCTGACTGGATACAATCTTCTTTATCTAGTGGATTACTAAATCTTAATTTTAAGATTGCACGGTTTGCTAAAATTATAAAATAGTTAATTGCAATTGGGGATAATTCGCCAGCAGTGTGTTGATAACCAGTTACCTCGTTAAGCATACCGTGTTTACATCGAATAATTTCATTTGTAAAATCTCTATTATTAATATAATATTTACTCTCTTTAGCCTTTGACATTTAGTTAGGATTCTTTTAGTGATGTATAAATTTTAAGAACTGCTAAATATGAATCTATCATGTCCATAAATGGCGAACCAACTACATCTTTTTTTATAATTTGATCAGTATATTGAATAAGTACATTATGTAAGGCACTTCCTTCTGCTAGAATTGGGGTCTCCATAAATTGTTTATAAACGTCTATTTTACCAGCATTACCCTTTGCTCCAATTGCATTTTTAAGTTCTCCTGGTGAAAATATGAATAGACTTTCTTGTTTATTATTTAGAATATTATCTAATACTTTTTTTCTTAACATTCCAGTAGACTGGGCAATATCAAGTAGAGCATTACCTTGTGCGCCATACGCAATTCCTTCAATTGAGATAATTCGGTCTGGCTCAGATTTAACTACTTCTTTAACTCGATTAATTAAGGTATCAACTAGAAGAGAATAGTTTGCTAATTTAGCTCTTTCAACTCCAGAATAAGTATCGTACTTAAAATTTTTAGGAGGTAGAAATATGAATTCAAGCTCAGGAAATTGAAGTTGAGTATCTTCAAGTAACTTTCGGTGGGCTTTAGTTGTACCGGTATTGACGCATGCAATCCAACGAAAAGATTTAAAGTCTTTACAGATGCATACAGCTGGAAACTGTATTGAAAAGTCGATACCTATTACTACCAAGGTTCATATTAGTGATTTTAAATATTCTACTATCAACTAATTTTTAGTTTTCTTAAAACCTTTTATAAATGTACTGTAGAATAAGGGTGTTGGGAGGGTATAGCGTCAGAGACTTAGTTAACAGATTCTTAGTCTACTTATTTTATTAATATAAAGAATTAAGTAGACTTTAGACTCTAAGCTACTTAGCCCTTTTTATAGGTATAATAGGCTTAATTTATAAAACTAAAACCATGTTCGATCCATTCCAATTAGAAAAGCTTCTATTTTTTGATATAGAAACAGCTGGAACAGTTAATCATTTAGACTCTTTCTCTCCAAAGATGCAAGAGTTATGGTCAGCTAAATCAGAAATCCTTAGAAATCAATTAGGTTCCAAATATCCCGACAATAAAGATAAGTCAGATGAAGACCTTTATCAAATGAAATCAGCTCTTCATGCTGAATTTGGTAGAGTTGTTTGTGTTTCATTTGGAAAAATGAAATTTGTAGATGGAGTTCCTACTGCTCAAATTGTTTCCTATTCAGGAGATGACGAAGCTGAAATCCTACGTCAAACCTTTAAAGTAATTGGAGGACTTGGTAAAACTGGTGTAAAAATAGCTGGTCATAATGTAAAAAGATTTGATGTTCCGTTCCTATGTAAAAGAGCCTTTATCTTAGGAATTGAGACACCTACCCCTCTTCAAGTATGGGATAAAAAACCTTGGGAAACCTCAATTGTTGATACTTCTGAACTTTGGTCATTTGGTGCATGGCAAGAAGGATTCACATCTCTTGACTTATTAGCAACGGTCCTTGGAATTGACTCTCCAAAAGATGCAATGAAAGGCGATCAAGTACACCAGAATTATTGGGCCGGAAACATTGAAGGAATTAAAGAATACTGCCAAAAAGACGTTATCACCTTAATTCAGGTGGCATTAAAGCTTTCTAACCTAAACCAAATCGAAAAATCGGATATAATAATAAAGTAAAATAATCAAATAACAAGTGAAGAAAACAAAATTTAAGTCGGAAGCTAGACAACAATTAGCAATCGGTATCAATGCATTAGCAGATGCTGTAAAAGTTACGTTAGGGCCACGTGGTCGTAATGTAGTTATTGCTAGAGATAATAGTGTTGCAATAACAAAAGATGGAGTAACCGTTGCACGTGAAGTTCAATTGGAAAACTACATGGAAAATGTTGGAGCACAAATGGTAAAACAAGTTGCAAATAAAGTTGCACTAGAAGCTGGTGATGGTACCACTACTGCTACTGTATTAGCGCATGCTATCTTTACTGAAGGCAATCGTCTTGTAGAAATAGGATCTCATCCAATGGACCTTAAGAAAGGAATTGAAATTGGAATGAAAGCCATTATTGAAAATCTAAAATCACAAAGTACGCCAGTTGAAGATTTTGAAAAAATTAAACAGGTTGCAACTATCTCAGCAAATAATGATGAGGAAATTGGCGAAATTATTGCAGACGCAATGAAAGCGGTTGGATTTGACGGAATTATTACTGCAGGCGAAAGTAAAACTGGAGAAACATTTGTTGAAATAGTAGAAGGTATGTTATTTGCAAATGGCTACTTATCTCCATACTTCATAACTAACCAAGAGAAAAATACAGTTGAGTTTGAAAAACCTATTATCTTATTATATGATGGTAAAATTTCAAATTTAGCAGACTTAATTCAATATTTAGAATTCTCAAATAAACAACGTCGCCCATTACTTATTATCAGTGACAGTGTTGATGGAGAAGCCTTAAATACGATGTTAGTTAATAAATTGCAAGGAACCTTAAGAGTTGCAGCAGTTAGAGCTCCAGGTTTTGGAGAAAATCGCCGTGCTAAATTACAGGATATTGCAATCTTAACTGGTGGAACCCTTGTTTCAGAAATGGATGGTGTTACTCTTAAAGAAAGTATTGCTGCTAACTATGTAGGAAGTTGTGATAAAGTAACAATCACAGCCGACACAACTACTATTATTGGTGGACATGGTTCAGCTGATTCAATTACAGTATTAACTGATGATCTTAAACAACAAATTGAAGCTTGTGAAAATGAGTCTCAAAAAATTATCCTAAAAGAACGTCTTTCTAAATTTGAAGGAGGAGTTGCAATTATTAAAATTGGAGCTACTTCTGAAATTGAAGCTCGTGAGAAATCTGACCGAATTGATGATGCTCTTGGAGCAACACGTTCTGCTAGAGCTGAAGGTATTGTTGCAGGCGGTGGTCTTGCTCTACTTAAAGCAATCGATCAAATTACAATTCATTCAGATAATCGTGATATTGAATTGGGAATTGAAATAATCAAAAAAGCATGTTCTCAGCCATTCCGAACAATCCTTGAAAATGCAGGAGTTAATCCTGATATTGTTTGGGACAAAATTAAAGGCGGAGCTCCAGGCTATAATGCAAAAACTGAAGAGTTTGTAGATATGTTTGAGGCTGGAATTATTGATCCAGTTAAAGTTACACGTACTGCTCTAGAAAATGCAGTTTCAATTGCTGGTTTATTAATCACAACTGACTGCTTAATGGTACAAATACCTCAGGAAATACACCCTATCCAATAATTACAAATTATTATTACCGATCGGCGCTTGTTGAGTAATCCTCTCAAGCGCTGTTCTATTTAGAGAGGATGATAGATAAAATAAAGAAATTAATTCATTGGACGTCACATTTAAAAGCCTAATTAATGACATTAAGTGCGGAAAGTTAGCCTCACCAGTTTTTACTGAAGCTGACTTAGCCAATGTAAAAGCCTGTTTACCTGAACCGGTTGCACCAGTTGCAAAAGAGGTTAAGCTATCTGTTCCATCTGAGAGTAGCTGTGTTAATCAAGGAGTTGAGGAAGTTAAGACTATCTTAATTGAACAAATGTCTAAACAGGCAAATACAATTGAAATAGCCGTAGTTAAAAATAAAGTTCAAGAAGTACTTGATCATTATACAGTTATTTCAGAATATTATAAAGAACGAATTGACTTTTTTAATTCTACGATCACCGTAGTTGAACCATTAACTTCTGCCTATCTTTATTGGACTGATGAATATGCCAGAACTTTAGCTATTGAAAATTCAGTTTGGGCTAGTTATGCATATACGGATGTAATTAATTCATATGAATATAATTATCAGTATGCAATGAACTCTTTATATTCAGTGTCAGACGATACTTTTAGACAACTTACTACTTATAATAATGAAAACATTCTATCTGGAATTGTTGGAGAAACTTACTATCCATATATTATAAATGACGAATTTTATATCAAATATTATACATCTAGAAAAAATAGGTTATACGCACAAGATCGACAAGAGGTTACTAAGCAAGGAGCAACAAATGCATTATCCCAACAAATTAATACACTACCAAGCCTGCCATCAAGCGCAATAGTTTCTTCAATTATTAAATCCTCTTGCGAAAAAATAAGTGGCCAATTAATTCCAACATTTATTGATACAGAAACATCTACTTCCGGTATTATTACTCCAGGTAGAACTGCCGTTTTTGGAATAAGGATAATTGATTTAGATACAACACGAATAACCGTTCCTCAAATAAAAGAAGATGGATCAACTGATCAAATTGAAAAAGATATTAATATTAAATCAAATACATACTTATCAACTGAACCATTTAAACAAACTCTTGCAACCTTTTGTTCAAGTATTCCATATGATTTTGGAGTTAACAAATCAATATCTACATATGAAAATATTCCTGGAGCTCTATATAATAAAACAGCTAATGGTTATCCTGGACTATATCGTAAATTTGCTCATCCAATCCAATATTTTTATACATTAGAAGAAAGAGGATTATCAGTTGACCCAAATAAAATAGATCCAATCTTTGTTGGAATTGAAAATGCACCAAAGTCAATAAAAGAAGGTGATACCGATTTTTATATTCAAAGTCAGGCTGCATACGAAAAATTTTATGAAACCTTAAATTTAACACTTAATACAAAACGAAAAACTGAAGTATCTAAGGTTTACCCAGCTCAAATAAAACCAGCAGTTGATGAACTTAAGATTATTGCAAAACAGGAAGTTGCTGACTTTTTTAGAAGAACAACTGAGGCAGCTCTTAAATTAGCTAGGCCAACTTCATACACAGCAAAAACTTCTAACATTTATAGTTTTGGCACATTTACATATAGTCCACTAGATCAAATAATTCCTTCGCGTTTATCATATTACACTAAAACCTATTCTGAAATACTTGCAAAAATTACTGAATGTAATCTTGAAATTTCTCAACTTGATGCACTAATCAAAGAAAATTCAATGGACCAAGATGTTATTGCAAAGAAGATTGCTAATGTTGCATGTTTTAAAGGTCCAGCAGCCAATGTTATTCCAACTAATGATTGTGAAGCTGAGGTAATGAAAAAATTAGGTAAAGATCCGCTATTCATTAGAACACTTAATGGAAATGATGCAAGTTTACCAGATATGACAACTCCATGCTATTGGAGAGAATTTACAAAATCCTTAAATAAAGTAAGTCTTTTACCTATTCCAGATATAAGTGCTCCACCATTTAGATACTATCCAATCAATAATATTATTCCAACCCCAATAGGTATTGCCTTAATTCCAATACCTCAAAAATGGAGAAATTTATTTACATTATCCACTCCAATTGGAACTCTTGTTACTTTTTTAACAATGCCAATTGCAATTGTTGGAATACCATTACCTAGTGTTTATGTTTTATATTTTGCACCAGATGGTACTAAGTATATGTTATTTGCACCAAATATGCCAGTTGCATACTTTCCACCAACTGCTGTAAAATATGGATTTGAAATTGATCAAACTCAAGCCTCTCAAAATCCAATAGGTCTTGATCCAGCAAATCCATTTAAAGGTCAATTAGGAAAAGGCGCATTAAGTATACCAGTTACAATTGCTGGAAATTCAGCAAAGGCTGTTAGATTAGCCTCAATTGCTGCGACATTAGCAATGGGTAAAAAACCTCAAATAACTACAAGAGATGGAACACCAATTGGTGAAATTGATCCAATTGACTATATCAAACTATATTCATCTGATTTAGAAAAATTAATGAAGTACCTGGATTTAGATTTAGGAAATGATTTTGAAAAACAGATTAAAGATTTTAAACGTAGTATGAATCTCCAATTTAATAAATTAGGGGATATGCAATTATCTGCAGTTACTAAATTAAAAGAAAAAACCAGAAAAACTAGAGAGGATAGTGTAATGGGAGCAGAGAATGAGTCTGACCTAAAAAAGAAGCGTGAATCTAAAAAGGCCTCACGATCATTAGACCCAATAACATTAAAATCTAAAATTGATAGCGTACTTGATGATTTTGATAAGTATATTGATAAAATTAAATTAGGTACAGTCTCATTTCCAGATAGTCCAACCAAACTTAATCCAAAGTTACCACCGGCACTTAGTGGATTACAGCCAACTATTGAAAAAGCCGCAAAGGGTTTATTAGGATTTGATCTTACCCTAACTGACCTTATTTCAAAAATAAAAATGATGGCAGCTCAAGTTGATCCAACTAAGCTACTATCTAAGAAATCCTTTAACTTAAATAAAGCAGAAGATATTAAGGAATTTAAAAAAGCCATAAAAGAATATTCAAATAAGGCACTTGACTATTTACAAGGAAATTCAAATCCAGCAGATGAAGACATTGATCCAAACTTAAGTGATGCAGAAAAAGGTAAAATTAAAAAAGCGGCAGCCTTAAGAAAAGAAAGACTTAAAAAAGCCTTAACCTTTACTACCTTATCGGTAGTTGCTCCTGAATTAAAATTATTTGATCCAACTGCTCCATGTTGTGCAGCACCACCTCCACCGATTGAAATAATTTCTCCACAAATACTTGCAGCAATAGGCATATTTAATGCACTACTTGAGGCTTTTTTATCTGGATTAACAATTGATGTTTTAAAAAGTTTATTAGGTGATTCGCTTGAAGAAATTGGAATATCAGCGGTGACTGCTCTATTTAATTCAGTGCTTGACCTATTTCCACCAATCATTTTACCAGAAAAACCAGATATTGTATCAATATCGCAAGCAATGATATTGCCTGTACTAACTGCATTATCAGTTCCTCAATCTCCTAATCCATTAGGTCCTATTTTGCCAGTACAAATTGTAATACCTCTTGATATATTAATTAAACCTTTATTAAAATTAGCAATTGCATATTTACTTGAATTAATACTTAAAATGTTAGCTGATGCTAGTGACATGTTGGCTGCAACCCAAGGTACAAATTCAACATCATTGGAAGATATTATTAGACAAATTCCATGTGGAAATTCTGAGGTTGCAACAGTTACTACCAATAAAAACTTAAATTATGTTTCAGTAACTTTACCTAATGGATTTAAACTTAAACTTCCAAAAATTCCATTAATACCTTTGGATATAGTTAATTATTTTTCTCTACTTACACCAACTGATCTAGTTGAATTAATTAGAGGTTTATTAAATGCTGCAATCGATGGAATATTACAACCATTAAACACAGTAGTTTTTCCAATTTTAACGATTGCTAAAACATTAAAGGACTTAAGCTTTACAACAATTGATTCAGCTAATCCATATATACTTCCACTTAAACTAGCAATAATGGCTCTTGAATTACAAATACCTAATTCAGCTAAACTTAAGTTGGCTAATTTGGATGCCATTAAGCTATTAAAAGCTGTATATATTCCAGTAATTACTGCAACTGAACCAGTGGTTAAAGAAGTTGCATATCTAGCCTCAATACTTGCATGTGCCTTTGGTAGCAAACCTGGAGTTCAGGTTGCACGACTTGCCTCAAGTCCATTTTTTAATCAAGATGATCTTCCACCATGGGAAAGATTAACTCATAAGAATCCACTATTTGCAATATTTTTAGATGAAATTGCATGGAGATCAAGTATAACTTCTACTGGTACTCTACTATTCCAGTCAAAAATGCCAGCCCTCTACCCTATTGCCTGGTCACCTACTATTTTTATTGATCCAGGAGTTCATACTTCATAAAACTACTGACATTTTCTGTGTATAATTAATTAGCAACGTTTAAATAATAACACATGCAAAAAACCAACCAAACAGAACTAATCGACTTTGACTTATTATTTCGTCAAGGAAATTCTAAGATTAACCAAACAATTAAATTAACAGCTGAAGATCAACGATCGGGCTTTAAGATTTTTTGTAAAGAGCCATATGCTCAAGACCTGTACGATAAGTACTTTTCATCAAATGCAGAAACTTCATTTGTACCTACAAATAAAGATTTTGAACTTGGTAAAATATGTACAGTTACAGCCAAGAAAATTGACTTTGATGAAAAGGTAATTGAAGTTCAAGACCTTGCATCTCTATCCACAATCTTTGTTCCATTTAGAGAATTTAGTTCAGAGCCATCATTATTAGTACATAATGAAATTAACCATAGCTTCAAAGTTATTATTTACAAAAATGATAATGGAGACTTCTTAGGTTCAGAAAAACGCTGCGCAGCATTAACCTATCGCGAAGACTTAGAAGACTATTTAAAAACAGAAAAATGGTTCTATGTTAAAGTTACAAACTTAGTTAAAGGTGGATATCTTGCTCTTTACAAAGGCACAGTTAAGTGCTTTTTACCAGGCTCTCATGCAGCAGCTAACGTAATTAGAGATTTTAATGATTACTTAAATAAAGAAATTCCAGTAATGATTGAGAATTTTGATCAAACAAATGACTTATTTATTGTTTCATACAAAAAATATATTAAACAAACTCTACCTCAAAAAGTTCACGATTTAGTAATTGGAGAAAAGTACTCAGGTATTTTAACTAATAAACCATATGAATTTGGAATGTTTGTTGAATTCCAAAATTACTTTACTGGATTACTTCATAAAACTGAATTTCAAAATTATGAAGAAGTTAGTAAACAATATAAATCTGGTGATACTATTGAGTTTTATGTTAAAGATATTATTATGAAAAAGGGCGAACCTCGTATCATATTAACTGATTCATATGATAAGATTGGCCAGGAACAACTTCAATGGCAAGATCTTAAAACTAAAATAGACGGTCAAACATTAGACTATACTTTAGATAAGTCAGACTTCTCAATTGCAATTTCAATGCCAGATGGTGAACAAACATTTAAAAGTGATGTAAATCATCTAAAGGGCAGAACTAAAATTTCTGACTCAGGTCAAATAAAGGTTCATAAAGTTGATGCAATTCGTAAGCAATTAAGATACGATTTCGTCTAATTTTAACACTTGCGTGGTATTATAATTTCGATATAAATAACCTAAATGGATAACTCGAAATTTAAAATACCACGCAATTTACCGTTCACTGTTCACCTGGCTAACCATATTAAGCATTATGCAACCCTAATTAGCAGACAGTCAACATCATATTCAGTTAATCCACGAGTACTTACACTTTAAACCAAAAAAATATAGAAAATGGAACAAATCTTAACAGAGAATCCAAATCGCTTCGTGGTCTTCCCAATTCAGCACCACGATCTTTGGGAATTTTATAAAAAATCAGAAGCTTCATTTTGGACAGCTGAAGAAATTGATCTAGCTGCTGACTTGGTTGACTGGAGAAAAAATCTTAACGACGGAGAACGTCATTTTATTAAACATGTACTTGCATTCTTTGCAGCAAGTGATGGAATTGTTAATGAAAACTTAGCTGAGAACTTTTTAAAAGAAGTTCAATATCCAGAAGCTAAATTCTTTTATGGATTTCAAATTATGATGGAGAATATTCACTCTGAAACTTATTCACTCCTAATTGATACGTATATTACTGATCAAGAAGAAAAGATGCACCTATTAAGAGCAATTGATACAATCCCAGCAGTTCAGAAAAAAGCTGAATGGGCACTAAACTGGATCAAAAACTCAACTTTCCAAGAAAGACTTGTTGCATTTGCTGCAGTTGAAGGAATATTCTTCTCAGGATCATTTTGTTCAATTTTTTGGCTTAAGAAAAGAGGACTTATGCCCGGACTAAGTTTTTCTAATGAACTTATTTCTAGAGATGAAGGTTCTCATACTGATTTTGCAGTACACTTACATAATCATCATATTGAAAATAAAGTATCACCAGAAAGAATCAAAGAAATTATATTATCTGCCTTGGAAATAGAGAAAGAGTTTATCATCGATGCTCTTCCAGTTAAATTAATCGGCATGAATTCAGATTTAATGGCTCAATATTTAGAATTTGTAACTGACAGATTATTATCAGATTTAGGGTGTAACCCAATATTTAATTCAACAAATCCTTTTGACTTTATGGTAAATATCGCACTTAATGGAAAAACTAATTTTTTCGAAAAAAGAGTAGGCGAATATCAAAAAGCAGGGGTAAAATCTGGAGATAACACAGGTTTTTCATTAGACGCAGAATTTTAAAAATATTAAAAACGATGAAGGTAATAAAAAGAGATGGCCATAGCGAAACGCTAAAGCTCGATAAAATAACAAACCGAATTAAAAAACAAACATACGGATTAAATACAGAATATGTTGATGCTCTTGAAGTAGCAACTAAAGTTGTATCTGGAATATATGATGGAATTAGTACTCAGCAACTTGATCTACTTGCTGCTGAGACAGCTGCCGCATTAGCGCATATACATCCAGACTATTCAATACTTGCAGCTAGAATTGCAATTACTCGTTTACACAAAACGACCCACAAATCATTCAGTGATACGATTGACCACCTATATAATTACATAGATCCAAAGACCGGAAAGGTGGCAGGCATTATTTCTGATGAAACTTATGCTGCTGTACAAAAGAACAAGGATACGTTAAATGAAGCAATCATCCATGATCGCGATCTTAACTTTGACTACTTTGGATTTAAAACTCTTGAGAAAAGTTACCTATTAAAAACATATGGCCAACCAGCAGAGACTCCTCAAAGTTTATACATGAGAGTTGCAGTTGGTATTTGGGGTACTGATATTCAAAATGTATTAAAAACATATGAATTATTATCAACTCATAAAATGACTCATGCAACTCCTACATTATTTAATGCTGGAACAAAAAGACCTCAACTATCATCTTGTTTCTTATTAACTATGCAAGAGGATTCAATTGCAGGTATTTACAAAACGCTTTCTGATGTTGCTGCAATTTCTCAAAATGCTGGAGGTATTGGTTTAGCAATTTCAAATATCAGAGCAACTGGTGCATATATTAAAGGAACGAATGGTACATCAAATGGAATTATTCCAATGTTAAAGGTTTATAATGAGACTGCCCGCTATGTTGATCAAGGCGGAGGAAAACGTAAAGGATCTTTTGCTATTTACTTAGAACCTTGGCATGCAGATGTTGAAGACTTTTTAGATTTAAGAAAGAACCACGGTAAAGAAGAACGTAGAGCTAGGGACCTTTTCTTAGCTATGTGGACTCCTGATCTTTTTATGAAGCGAGTTGAAGAAGATGGAGATTGGACACTATTTTGTCCAGCTGAAATTGACTGTGAACTTTGGGAAATGTACGGAGAAGAATTTGAAAGTAATTATGTAAGACTTGAAGAAGAAGGAAAAGGTCGTCATACTATGAAAGCCAGAACACTATGGCAAAAAATTCTTGAATCTCAAGTTGAGACTGGAACACCATATATTCTTTTTAAAGATTCAGCTAATCGTAAATCAAATCAAAAGAATTTAGGAACAATTAAATCTTCAAACTTATGTACTGAAATTATTGAGTATACATCAAAGGATGAACAAGCTGTATGTAATTTAGCTTCAATTCCAGTAAACCAATTTATTGTGGTAGGAAAGCGTACTGGTAAATTAAAAAAACCACATTGCGAATATGACCACGATGCTTTATATGATGTATCATATCAAACTACTCTAAACTTAAATAAAGTAATTGATGTAAATTTTTATCCTACTATTGAAACTAAGACGTCTAACTTAAAACACCGTCCAATTGGAATAGGTATTCAAGGATTAGCTGATACCTTTGCAATAATGGGATTGGAATTTGGTGGAGAAGAGTCAAAAAAATTAAATAATGAAATTTTTGAAACTATTTACTATGCTGCAATGGATGCATCAGTTGATCTTGCAAAAAAGGATGGAGCATATGAATCATATCAAGGTTCTCCATTAAGTACCGGTCAATTTCAATTTAATCTTTGGGAAGTTAATGAAGACCAATTATCAGGTCGTTGGAATTGGTCAGCTCTTCGTAAAAAACTTATGAAACACGGAGCAAGAAATTCCCTATTACTTGCACCTATGCCAACTGCGTCAACTGCTCAAATTATGGGTAATAACGAAGCATTTGAAGCATTTACCTCAAATATTGGAACTCGTAGAACGTTAGCTGGAGAGTTTATTGTTGTTAATAAACACTTAGTTAGAGATCTTGCTGAATTAGGTCTTTGGGGAGATAATATGAGAAACCGTATTATTTTAGAAAAAGGATCAGTTCAAAATATTACCGAAATTCCTGAAGAGTTAAGATCAGTTTATAAAACAGTTTGGGAAATTTCTCAAAAGACTATAATTGATATGTCAGCTGACCGAGGTAAATTTATTTGCCAGTCGCAATCCCTAAATCTATTCTTTAGAGATGTAAATACTGCAAAATTAACATCTGCCCATTTCCATTCATGGAAAAGAGGTTTAAAAACAGGTATGTACTACCTTAGAACTGAAGCAGCAAGTTCAGCAATTGCTGGATTAGGTTTAAATACAGCAGCAAAAGCTCCTCAGCCAGTTCCAATATTTTCACCAATAATCATAGATGATGCTGAGAATTTAGATAATATTTCATGTTCTCTTGATAATCCTGAGGCATGTGAGGCCTGCGGATCATAATCTAACCTACTATAACTTAAGTAGGAGCCTCGCGCTCCTATTTTTGTTTATAAATAACAGTAACAAATAGACTACTTATGGGAATTTTAGACTTTAGACAATTTAAGTTATTATTAGAGGCAGACGAAGCCCCTACTCCACCACCAGTTGAGCCGCCGCCAGCTGAAATTACGCCAGCTCCTTCTGAGCCTGCTCCATTACCTGATGAAAATTCTATGCCACCTACTGATATGGGAGTTCCATCAAGTGATCCATTTGCCGCATCAGTTTTACCAGTTGATCCAAATGCTCCAGTAGCAGGACCTAGTGATGGTAGTGATATTAATATTGTTTTATTAGATCATGATAAAAAATGGCACTCTAAATATACAGACGGTGGAGGTGTTAAGCGTTATAAAGAATACCAAATCAAACAGGTAGATTTAGACAAATGGATTACTGATAATCAATTAGATTCAAAAAAAGTTGAAATAGTTGATGCGCTTAGAGGTAAAGGTTTTCTAGATAAAGAAGTTTATGACAAACTAAAATCCGCATCATCTGCTAAGAAACTAGGTATAGATAAAGGTGATATTGATATAGAATTTGATGGTAAATTAGTACCATTTACTAATAAGTTAAATGTAAATTTTATTAAGTCTAAATAATGATAAAACGATTTGTACAATTTATAACTGAATCAAAATATGATTCGCTTACCTCTATTTTTGCAAAAGACGTATTTGGTTTTGTTAAAAAAACAGCTGGTGCTAAATTAAATAAGGAACTATCTAACCAGTTTGAATATATTGATCCATTAGAATTTACAATTTTAATTAAGATAGTTAGAGTTGATGAATTTAATCCATCTGAATCTAAAGATTTTAGCGGACTTCCTTGGGAAGTAATTAATTTTGAAAATAAAGGTTTTGCAATAAATGCAGATGCCTATATCCCAAATGAAACTGCTACCGAAGAACCTGAAATTGAAATTGTTGTTTATATTAGTCCTGATGCTGAACCTCAGTGTTATGCAGACTTAAATTATAAATTAATTGATAATATTCGCCATGAACTTGAGCACCTTTTACAAAAAGGTATTAACAAAAGACACGGCCATATTGTCAATGCTCCAAAAAACGCAAGGTCAAAGGCTGAAAATTCATATAAGTATTTTTTATTATTAGACGAAGTTCCTGCAATGGTAGCTGGAATGTATGCTGCTGCAAAAAAGAAAAGAATTACATTGGATCAAGCATTTGCTGAATACTTATCTCCATTTGTTGAAACTGCTATAATTTCAGAACTGGAATTTGACAGAGTAATGACGGGTTGGGTTAATTTTGCTAAAAAAGTTTACCCAGCAGCTAAATTTTCAAATAAATATCAATAATATTTAAAACCGGGTGGATTTCTCAAATATAAGATAAAAAAATATTTGAAATTATGACAACATCTACAACATCTACACCTACATGGTTAACATCATTAAAGGAACAAGTTTCTCAATTAGAAGCAGAAGCTGGAAAATTCTATGAAAAAGGAAATAAATCAGCAGGAACTAGAACTCGTAAAGTGCTTCAAGACATTAAAGCACTTTGTCAAGAAGGACGTACTCACGTTCAAGGAGCTAAGGTTGATACTAAAGCCTAATTCTTTTTTATTCTAATAAAGTCACAAATAAGGGCAGGTTTTAAAACTTGCCCTTATTTTTTGAAAACTCTTATCACTTTATTAGTACAATTCTATTAAATTATTAAACATTTATAAACATGGAAGATCTATTCAATCTCAACCTCGATGATTTCTCAGGTAAATCATCATCCGCTGGTCGCAAAGTCGACGAGAACATGTACAATCCCGGTCCAGACCAAGGTCAAAACGGTATTTACAAATCAGTTATTCGTTTTATCCCATGGGTAACCGATCCAACTAAGAGTCGCTATAAAAAATATGCGGCTAAATTAATCAATCCATTAACTAATGAAAAACTGTATGTAGATTGTCCGTCAACTACTGGAGCATCATCAATTCTTTGGACTCTTGATTTAGAATTAAAACGATTAAAAAATGAAGAGCCTTCAATTGTTGAAGAGATTCAAAAGTATTTCAATCGGTATTACAATTACTATTCTTGCGTTTATGTAAAGAAGGATCCTCAATTTCCAACATTGGAAGGTAAAATCAAAGTATACTCATATGGTTATACAATTGACAACTTAATCCAACAAGAAATTAATCCTGAACAGGAATTAGTTACAACTCAAAAAATTAATCCATTCTCACTTACTACAGGTAAGGACTTTGTTCTAGTTATCAAGCGTAAAACAAAAGCATGGAGAGATTTTAGTGCTAGTAAATTCATGAATGAAGTTAGCCCATTAATTATCTCAACTCAAGGTAAGGAAATTCCAGTATCAACTGAACCTAAAGTTATGCAATTCGTAAGTGAATACTTTAAAAAGAATTCTCCAGATATGAGTCAGTATTTCTTAAAAGAATGGACTGATGTTGAATATGAAAAAGTTGCTGACTATATTAAAGCAATTATTCCATACAAACAAATCATTGACAACTTAGTTTCAAATACTAAAGATGAGAGAATGAAGAAACACTTCAAATTATCAAGTCCAGTTGCTAGAACACAAGCGCCACTTGGAGAAGATATTGAATTCACTCCAGCTCCAGCAGTAAAAAATACAAGTTCATCAATTAGTTTAGATGATAACTTTGAATTAACTGCTCCAGCGCCTACGCCTATTGCTAAACCTGCAGCTTCTGGAAAAGCTGATGATTTAGATGAATTATTTGCAGATTTATAAAAAATATAATTAACTACACAATGGCAAAAACACCAAAAACTCCGCCAGTAGTTGAAGCTCCTCAGGTTGACGCAAATCAACCTGAGGCTGCTCCAATAGCTACTCTACTTTCTTCAATTAGTTATACTAACCTTGAAGATTACGAAAACTTTTTACTAAATTTAACTCCTGAACATGCAGTTCTTATTTTAGTAGCATCAGCTAATCACTGTCAAGCTAAAGGAATATTTACGTTAGAGGAGTCTGAACTTATTGTAAAAGCAATAAAAAAATTACAAGTACCCAAACAACCAACTAATTAAAATAAAATGAACTTAATCATAGACGGAAATGCTTTTTTAAATGTTGCAGTAAGTATTGTTAAAAATATTCTTGCAAATGACAAGCGAATTGGTGAAAAGTATTACGTTAGTGATTTATTAAATGACGATAAATTTATTCTTAAACAAGGAAGTAAAGATTCGTTCAAATCATTTTCAACTAATTATTTTGGAAGTATCCTTGCTCCATTTAAGGAAAATATCCAATCAGTATTTTTTGTATTTGACTCTAAGAGTTGGAGAAAAAAATATATTAAGGAACATTTTGAAACTCATGGAGAAGGAGACTTTAGTTATAAAGGACAACGTAAATACGATGACAAAATATACCTATTCTTTGAATACTTTCAGACTGAGATTCTTAATATAATCTCTGACGAATATGGTGTTGTTGTTAATCGTGTTCCTGGAGCAGAAGGTGATGACTTGATTGCTTACATTTGCGAAAATCTAAAAGAAGATATTTGTATCTGGTCAGTAGACAAAGACTTAACTCAATTATTAGAAAGTAACAAACGCAAAGTTATTTTAATTATGCCAAAGCAGATGACTAAGTATAAAAAGATTTATACAACTGAAGATTTTGGTAAAGTTGAAAATTCACCAGAGGTTAATCTATTTGATTTTGATATTGAAGCAATTGACAACTCAGCCGTTACTAATATAATAAATGACTTAACTCAAAAAGATTATCAGCACTTAACAGTTGATCCAACCCTAGATATTTTAACTAAATGTTTAGCTGGTGATAGTTCTGATAATATTCCAAGAGTTCATCCAAAAATGACTGCCTCTAAAGTATCAAGGGTAATTGATCACATTAAGGAATCTTATAATTGGCAAGATGTTATTTCTCTAATTGATTCTGGTGATTCTGGGTTCTTTAACTCAATTCGTGAAGTATCATGTGATACTCTAAAGATAAAGGATCCTGGTGAATCTAAAACGCTTGAAAATAATATTCAACGCAATAAGACCCTAGTCAGATTAAATACAAAACTATTTCCAACTGAAGTACTGGAGTCAATTAAAGCCAGTGTCGACTTAACTGCTAGACGTAAATTTAATTATTACAAATTCAAAAAAAACTATAGATACTAATGAGTGTTGATATTAAAACAGGCTTTCAGCCGCTATTCGAAAGACTTCTGGTTTTACCAGATACAGTAGAGAAAAAAACAGAAACAGGTATTATTTTATCAGTTGATGCACGTAAACGCCCAAATACCGGAACCGTAATCTCAGTAGGACATGCAGTTCCTAATAATTCAGGTTGTCCAGTTAAAGCTGGAGATAAAGTTTTATACCAAAGATATTCAGGCCTTGATGTAACATGGGATGGAGTAGGCTATCACTTAGTAATAGCAAATGATCTATTAGCTATAATAAATAAGGATCAAGATACACAATTTGAACTTAAAGAAAATGCTTAAAAAATTTAAACAATTTCTCTTTGAAAAAAGAGGCGGAAAATACACAATTTTTTGTGATTTAGATGGAGTCTTAGTTGACTTTAACCGAGGTTTTATGGAAATTTCTGAAAACCCTGAAAAACTTTCTCCATATGAGTATGAAAAGGCAAATGGCAAAAATTCGATTTGGCCAATCTTAGATACATTAGGCGAAGATTTTTGGGCAGACCTACCATGGACAAAAGACGGCAGAGAATTATGGGACTACTTAAAACAATATAATCCAATTATCTTATCTGCTCCTAGCCAAAGTCCTGAATGTTTAGCTGGTAAAGCAAAATGGATTAAATTACACTTACATATTGATGAGGTTCCAGTTACTAATCCTGAAGACTTTACTAGTAGTACTAGAATTGTATTAGATCAAGAAAAATGGAAGTATGCTAGAGATTCATACGATATCCTAATTGATGACTTTGATACAAAATTAAATAAGTGGACAGATGCTGGTGGAACTGGTATTTTACATAATGATTCAACTGACTCAATTAGGGTTCTTGAAGAAATTATGGGACTTGCAGACTAAGTTCTTGGACTTAAACCAAGTGGTGGATCTGACTTAACTAGTCGGCTTAAACAAAAAAAGGACTCATATGAGTCCTTTTTTATTTGTATTAAACTTTTTAATTAGCCATATAGTCGCTAGGTCCGTGAGGTTTGCCATAACTAGGTTTACTCATACCGACTGAGTCATGATTGGTTAAACCGTGTACTTTACCTGAACGGTACAATTGATTACCTGTATTTGACATACTATCAATTGCCCTTTCGGCACTACCTTGACTATCGTAATCTGTCCACATTGTACCCTTACCAAATAAAGTTTCGCAATCTTTATAGTCGCTTCCATCTGCTTCCATCTTAGGAGTTTTAGCAAATATTCTAAAATACTCACCTACTGGTTTTACAATATAATCAATATTATCATTAAAGTTTTCAAATAGAGATATATATCGTTTCATAAGGTTTGTATTTTTTTAATTAGAATGAAGGAGTAAATCCAGTTGATGCAGAAGATAATTGACCTCCAGCTCTTGTGATTGTAATACGGTTGATGAACTTTTGAATACCTCTTGGAAAATCAACAATAATATCGATTACACCAGCGTTATTCTCAAGAACTTCAGAACCATTATTTGAATCATCAAATATAACATCAGCGCTTGAAATACCTCTAGCATCTTGAACAGCAGCTAAATAATTTTTAACTAATGTTTTAACTCTTAATCGAGTAGTAGGATCATTAAATTCAAATAAGAAGTTTAATAAGATTCTTTCAATATCTCTTTCAATTGTTACTAATGCCTCTCTAACGTGGATGTTATTAAGTGCAGATTTTACTCTTTGATAACCTGTGTTATTAGAGAAGATCATTACTCCAAAACCTCTACGTCTAACAATCATATTAAAACCTACTGGCTCTAAATAATCTCTATCGTCATTAGTTAAATCATATTCTACTCCAGTTATTTCTGGCTCAGTAATAATACCACGTTTACCTGCAACTATTGAGAAGGTATTTCCGCTTGAGTATTTTTTCATATATGTATTTGCAATATATGCAGCTGGTGGAACTGATTTATTTCTACCATTATCAAATATTACTAAGTTTGGCATAAAGTATGCAGCATAAGATGCAATTGCAATACCATTCTTATCTCCACTTGCAAATCCAAATGTAAATTCAGGATTTGAAGAAAGATTACCACCAGTTGAAATATACTCAGTTGATACTAAGTTAGTATTAAAATCGATAAAACTTGGATCAATTGATTTTTCATATTGTGCAAAAGATGGTGCATTACAGATAGCTAAGGCTTTTCCATGATTTGCTGCAAGTTGAGCAAGTTGCTGTTTAGAAGCAGGTGCAATTTGACCTTCAAATGAATCAATAATATAACGATAACTTAAGGTCTCATTGTCTGCTAATGTTGATGCGATATTTGTAGAATTAAACATATAGTCTAAAATCTTATTCTCACGAGCAGATGTTCCATTTGGATATAAACCAATTTCATCAAGTGTAATTGAAGGTACATAAAAACCAGTAAGATTAGTTACATAATTCTTAATTCCCTTATATGTTTTTAATACAGAATTAGTAAGATCAATTCCAAGTATATTTGAATCTAATGGAGAATCTATAGTTATTGTATATTGTAAAGTTTTAGTAGGATCTCCTAAATATGTAACACTTGTAGGTTTTGCATAAACAGTTTTAATCTTTAATAGACGTTCACGAATAACTGGATTACCATCAAGGTCAGTAAGTATTTCAGCTTTAACATATTGTCCAGTTTTAATAAAGTTTTCAATTTTACTTCTCTTAACTGAATCATATACTGCATTAATATTAGCAACCTCATTTTTTGCAGTATTTCCATAAAGCGTAGGGCTTAACGTAAATACCAATTGGTTAGGTGCAGTATAGGTAAATCCTGTCATAAAATAGTCAGTACCAGAAACAGTAGTTCCATCAGTTGCAAGAGTTAAGTCAAAGTCAAAATTAAATTCACTAACTGTAGTTGATACAATATGTAAATATTGGTTAGATCCACTAACAATTGGATCAGCATCAACTGGATTAGTATAAGTTAAATCACTATATGCATAAAATTCAATATAACTAATTTTAACCAGGCCATTCATAACTGTCTTAACTACTCCATCTGTTGATAAGTAACTAGTAGTTGGAGTAAGTAAAGTATCTCCAGTCTTAATAAATCCATTTGCCCATGCAGTATATAATTTACTACCTAATGTTGCAATAATATATTTACTACCAGTAGTTGGTGCAACTGTGTACATTTCTCCAAGACTAAGAGGTGCTCCAGGTAAAATATCTAAATTATCTGGTGAAACTGAAGGAATATAGAAATAATAGTCATAACCTGCAGATTTTTTATAGCTTAATACATCAATTAATTTAACTGGTTCAATTGCTAAATCGACATTACCTGTATCTACTGAATAAACTTGAGCATCAATTTCGTCAAATCCATAACCTACTAGGTCTAATCGCTGTGATTCAACACTTTCAGTTGAACTACCACTATCAAATACTGGATTATTTGCTAAGTCAATCATATCAATTTTCTTATAGTCAAGAGCACAATAAACTCCAGAAGTAGAAAACTTATTATTAAATAAATGATCTAATGCAGCTGGTGATCCAGCTAGGTCTCTAAAGTCTGGGATAATTGCTCCAATTGTACGATTTACTACGGTAACTTCTTTTAATGATAAGAAATCATTCATTTTAGATAAAATAATTCCAGTTGCACTAAAGTATTGTTTGTAGATAGGATCTTTTGATAATCTAAGAGCATCTGACCAATCTCCTTCAACTACTGCTAATTCTACAAAGTAGTCAGCTACATAATCGTCTGGATGTAAGAACTCAGGAACTTCAACTTTATCTCCAAGTAATTTATAATATTCTTTAACTTTAATATCATAACCAGTAGTATCAGCTATTCTAGCCCATGCAGTAACTGGCTTCTTAGATAAGTTAACTAAGCTTAATAATTTATTTGCATCTTTATCAACTGTTCCAGTTGCTGGAAATGAATCGCCTAACGCTAAATTTTTGTATTTGTTAACAGCGTCAACATCTGCAAACCATAATTTTTGAGTATTATAAAAACTTGATATAGCGCTTTTATAAGAACTAGCAGACCATGTTGAATTATTTGAAGCTGCTTCTGTGTTAAATGTTGTAAAATATGCAATATCAGAACCAGAAATTGGTAATAAATTTAGAGCATAAACTGGACCATTTCTTAGAGCTACTTGTACAGTTCTATGAAAATAGTTACCATTTTTTTCTAATTTAGAGTCAATATCGCCATATACTGCCGATAAAGTACGTAAGTCATTAACTAGTACTACTGAATTGATAGGTCCTTTTTTACTTGATCCAATTACCAATCTTCCTGTTGAAAGAGGTAGTGAAAGACTTGTGCTTTCGTCAATTTCTACTGTGTAAACACCGCTTGACTTGTATTTATTCAGATTTAATTTTTCTGCCATCGCTTTTGCGTATTATTTTGAAGTTATTTATTTACCGTATTCGTCCAAAATTATAAATTTTAAAGACATGCTACGAGTTGATAAAGTTATTTATCAGTAATATTTTATCCAAAGTTAAACCTTTTTCACTTTTAGGGTAAAAGATCATATAAACTACATAAATATGGCAAATATAGACAACTCTTGCGCAAACTTAGAAATTAAAGACACTTGGTCAGAAGCTACCAAATCAAATGAAGATACATTAGGTCAAATTATGATCGTCCAGGCTGATACCCAAAGGAATGTATATGGATATGACTTTGAAAACATGACACTTCGTGAACTTATGACCTTTTGGCACATGAATAATCATGCAATGATAGATGAAATTCACGAAGCCACTGATGCATTAGGCGGAATTAAAGATGGTTCAGGAAATGCAATTTGGAAGCGTTGGAAAGTTGCTCATGAAGAATATTCTGACAAAAAGTTCTCAGATTTATCAGAAGTTGACCAAACTGAGTGCAAATTTGAAATTATTGATATGTTACACTTCTTTATGAACTATGCAATATCAGTTGGAATGACTCCACAGGAGATGTTTAATATGTATATGGCAAAGAATGAAGAGAATAAAGCTCGCCAACAAAGAGGTTATTAATTTAGTATAATATACAATATGATAGTAAGCACAGAATTTCACACAGAAGACTCGACTCTAGTTATTTCTTATTATAAACCAGATGGAACAATTGGATTTATGAAGAAACCAATTGTTCCACATGATCTTTACAATTGGAACTTAACGCCTACTCCAACTGAACACCGTAACTGGGATGGAAAGTTTGTAAAAAAGGTTCAAGGTAAATGGTTAAGCCGTTTTAGACTTGAAGAATTAACTCAAACCAGATTAAATGAAACTGAAATTGCTTCAATCTATTCTGATGACAGCCCAAAGAAATTCTATTTAGATATTGAGATTCAGTTAACTTCACAAGAGTTTCCTGATCCAGCAAAAGCAGCAATGCCAGTTAACTTAATTACTTTTGTTAATGAAGAGAATGTTTGTTTCGTAATGTCAACCATGAAGAAATTAGACGAAGCTCCAATTCTACAAATGCAAGATGAAGTGAATGACTATTTTAAAGCACATGGTCAAATCTTTACTCTTAAATATATGTTCTTTGAAACAGAAGTAGAATTAATGAAAGCATTTTTTCATAAAGCTCTTCCAAAAATTCCATTCTTAACTGGTTGGAATGTTATTGGATTTGACTGGATTTATCTAATTAATCGATGTAAGAATTTAGATATTGATCCAATGAAAACCATGCCATCTAAAACCTTAATTGGTAAATCAAAAATGCCAATTCATTTAGGCCTTTTGGATTACATGGAAGTATTTATGAATACTAAACCATATAAAGTAGTTGAAAATTATAAATTAGAGTATATTGCAAACTTAGTATTAGGAACAACTAAATTACATAGTGAATATGCAACAATGATGGAAGCTCAACAAGATATTGAAAACTTTATTAAATATAACATTATTGATACAGTTCTTATTAAACTAATTGAAGATAAACTTGGACTACTTGATGTAGCATTTGCAATATCAAAATTTGCAAAAGTTGATGTTTCAAAAGTATTCTCAGCAGTATTCATTACTGAATCTTTAATGTGTCGTGAATTCTTAGATCGTGGTAGGTATATGGCAAATGATCGAAGAGAATTAGAAGCTGATGCAACATATGATGGTGCATACGTAGCTAAACCAGAACCAGGATATTACAAATATGTTTCGTGTTTTGACTTTGCTTCAATGTATCCAAATATCCAAATTCAGTTTAATATTTCTCCAGATGCATACTTAGGAAAAATGCGAGAAGGTATTGAATTACAACCTGATCAAATATTAACTAAAAATAATACAGTCTTCACAAATAAAACAGATTCAGCTGCTAGAACAATTCTTACCAGATTATATAATGGTCGTGTAAATACCAAAAATGAAATGAAAAAATTAGAAGAGCAATTGTCAAGTGAAAAAACTTCTTAAAAAAATAAAAAACATAATTATGAATTACGATATTGATACACTAGTTGCAATAAAGAGCAGCTTCCAATCTAATGAATTCCAATGGATAAAAACAGCTGACCGCTCTAAATTAGGTAAAGTTGTTCAAGTTAGAGATGTTATGCCAGGCAGAAATGGTAGATTCCTAGCAGTTTTATCTGATGGTACTCAACTTGATACTGACAGAGTTTCATCTGACTTAATGATGATCACTGAAGACCAAAAACCTATGTCAATGGCTGAAATTCAGTCAATTAACTATATTCCTTCATTAAATGATGAGTTTAAAGTATCTGAAGATATTCCATCTGAATTTAGAAATGAGGTAATTACTCAAAAACCAATAGCACCACCTGCTAGTCAACCAGTTCAATCAGTTCAACCTAAAATTGCTACTGATCCAGGAGACCTATTTGGTATGTTTTCATTAGAAGATACGGACTTAGCTCTCTCAGTTAAAATTAAATTACCTAGTAAGAATTTATTAAAGATGATGTATTCTAACTCTAAGAATAAGGAGGATTTTTTAACAAAATTGTCTGACTATATAAATAATAATGTAACAGTTGACTCAATTAAAAAGACTATGAAGAAAATGTTGAGTACACCTGCTAAAAAATCTACATCTAATGACTAATCAAATATCTAATGAAACTCCTAGCAGACTAGGAAAATTTAATGTATTAACTGTTAATCAAGATCAGCACTCTGCTCAATACTTATCAGTTGATTCAGAATATATTTGTTTAATACCATTTACTAAAACGGCAGAGGATACAATTAAGTCAATTTATGCTCTTGAATTTCCAAATAAAACAAACGGTCAAACTGCTCATACTTTAATAATAGATGAAGTTAACTCTGACCTAGACCGAACTCCATATGATTCAGTATGTAGAGCACTAGTTGAGGAAGCCGGTTTAAATATTGAACAATTAGGATTAACTGAAAATCAAATATTTTATTTAGGAGATATTGCAATGAATTCACCATTAACTTTAACAATGCACTGTTATGGAATAGATTTAGGCAAACCTGCTAAAGACGGATTTGAATTTACCAGAAATCTATCAAAAGATAATTTTACAAAGGACAATTCAAAAATCATTAACATAGGATTCCACCAAGTAGTTAATGGTGAATTCCCAGATACAACTATTCTATCTGGATCATTTTTACTAGCATCATATTTTAACTAAACCTATTTTAGTATCCTTTGTAAAAGATACTAAATATTAAATTTTATACACATGGCAAAATCAACAATGGACGCATTCGCCAAGTTTAACGACTTGCTCGAGAAAAAAGTCAAATCAAAAATTGAAATCAGAGGGTTCTCTGATATTGAAGAGTATATTCCAACTGGGAATTACCTATTAAATGCACAAATGTCTGGCTCCTTATTTGGAGGTTATCCTAATACTCGTAGTATTGGAATTGCTGGAGACTCTGGTGCAGGTAAAACATTCTTATGTTTAAATGCAGTTAGAGAATTACAGAAAAAAGATTACATGGTAATTTATATTGACACTGAAGGTGCAATTGACTCAAGTGACTATATTAAATTTGGAGTAGACTTAACTAAACTAAAATACTTACGTATGGGTCTTATCAGTGAAGTTAAATTTTATGTTCATGACTTAATTGAAACAATTAAGGAGAATCCAGGACTTAAGATTGCTCTATTCGTAGATTCAGTAGGAATGTTAGATACTGATAAAAGTCAACGTGATATGGATGCAGGTAAAAATGCAGCAGATATGGGATTACGTGCAAAAGAGATGAGATCACTATTTAAGTCTTTAACTTTAGATCTTTCTAATTATAAAGTACCTTTTATCTTTACAAACCACACTTATGCATCAATGGATCAATATACTCCAAAGGGTATGTCAGGCGGTGGAGGTCCAGAATTCTCTGCTTCAATTATCTTAATGTTAAGTAAAGGAACTCTTAGAGATGAGGCTAAAACTACTACTGGTATTATTGTTCGATCTAAAACAAAAAAGAATCGTTTAGCTAGACCAATTGATATTGAATTCCATATTTCATTCCATAAAGGTATGAATCAATATGTTGGACTTGAACAGTATGTTAATTGGGAAAATTGCGGAGTAGGTAGAGGTAACAAATTAACAGAGAAAGAATTTTCTAAGCTTAAACCAGATGAATCGGAACTATGTTCTAAATTTGAAGTAGCTGGCGAAACCTTCTATTACCTACCTAAAAAATTAGGTAAAACTTATATTATTAGTCATAATGGCGATGCTGTTCCAGTTAAAGAATTTTTCTCAGGTAGACTATTTACACATGAAGTGTTAACTCAATTAGACGAAAAGGTTATTAAACCTACGTTTAAATTCCCTGAGACACAAGATGGAATTGACGAAATTGAAATAGATGAATTAGAGGACTTAACTGATTCAGACAATGACCTTTAAAATACAGCCAAATATTCCTCTTAAATATTTGTTAGAATCGCATACAGCCTTGCCTAGCTATCCAACTAGGCAAGACTTTATGTTCGATATTCTATCTTATATTGTAAAGGTTACTCAAGTAAAGTCAAAGGACTTTGATCTAGAGGATATTAAATTTTCAACCAAGACCTTAAAATATGTATTTGGAGATAAATTAACACCTGAATTTTTAGAAAAGATAAAACTATTAATGAAAGGCTTAATAGAAGATACTATTCTAATTAAGAAAGGCGAGTTTATACTAATTAGCCAAGACGAATTTTTAAAATTTTATATAATTTCGAACTAAAAAAATATGATGATAGATTTCAAAGAGAACATTGAGCTTCTCGAAAAAATAATTTTTAATTTTGTTTTAACTGAAGATGATAATGATATTATCATGAAGCCTAAGAACGTTGAAACATTAGACAAACGCGAAGTTATTCCTTTAATTAAAGCTCACTACTTTAACGATGACTCATTACAGAGATTATATCGTGAAGCTAAGAAATGGTTCATTGAATACTCTAAGATTCCAACCAGAAATGAATTACGCCAAATTGCAAATCTTGCAAATTTAGATATGTCAGAATCTAAATTCAATTCATTATTTGAAGTAGACTTAACTAGTTATAACTATGAGTTTCTTTTTAAATATACAAAGGCCTTTATTTTCTATAAAAACTTAAATGCATCAGTAATTGATGTATTATCATATTTAAAAACAACTGATATTAACCCAGAAAACGTTGAGTTAATTACAAATGATGTTCGTGAAAAGTTTAATAGCAAATTAAATGTTTCATTTACTAGTGCAGAATCAGGACTAAACTTTTTTACATCAATAGATCATGTTCAACTTTCAAAAGTTGGTAATCCAACTGGCTTTCCATTCTTTGATAAAACATTAGGAGGTGGATGGAACCCAAAAACATTAGTTGTTTTTCAAGGTCGTCCAAAGGTTGGTAAATCAATGGTTCTTTCAAATATAGCAGCCAGAGCATTTATGGCCGGTTGTCATGTAGGAATAGGTACTCTTGAACTATCTGATCGTAAATATATGAAGAGACTTGGTTCAAGTATATTAAGTATTCCATTTAAAGACTATGACTCAATGTTAGATAATTCTCAAGTATCTGAGGTTGCTCATAGAATACAACACCTTAAAAATGAAATGCCTCAACTAGGTCAATTAATAGTTAAGGAGTTTCCAACTGGTACCGCCTCTGCTATTGATATTGAAAACTATTTCTTAAAGGTTCAACAAAATACTGGAATAAAATTCACAGTTATTGTAGTTGACTATATTAACTTAATGAGACCTCTTCGTGAACAAGGAAATACTTACGAAAAGATTAAAGTTATTTCTGAAGAACTTAGAGCTGTTGCAATCCGAAATGAATGGTGTATTATTACGGCTACTCAAATTAAAAGAGATGCAGTTGACGATCAAGATATAAGTATGTCAGATATTGCTGAATCATTTGGTTTAGTACATACAGTAGATTCTCTATTTGGTTTAATTAGAGGACCTATGGAAAAACGTATGAAGATCAAATTAATTGCAAATAGAGATGGAGGCTATACTGAGAGTTTTAAAATGTATAGAATGAGTTATGAATTTGCAAAATTGACTGAAGAATACGATCCAGCTAGTGAATTTTATTCAGATGATGACGACACTCAGTCTCTTGAAAATCAAATGAGGACTCAATATCAAATAGCTCATACCAATACTACAACATTACCGCCGAATTTAATACCAATGGATGTTGCTTTAGCAATGCCAGTTCCGCCAGCAGCTCATAAAACATCTGCTGACTATGATGACTTATTAAATTCAATTTAAAAATACACAAAAACAAATGGCACCAAGAAAACACCCAGACGATTTCTCAGATCTAGATACTGACTTAACAATAGAACAAGATGATACCCTTGAATTTCATGAAGATGACTCTCATTTTGATGATGAGCCTCTAGCTGAAGGAGAATACGATGATGAAGAACTTGAAAGACGTCGAGTTGCTTATTCTGATCTAAAAAGAAATGATAAAATTTTTGGAAATACTTATAATTTAGGATATGAAACTAATGATGAAGATGATAATTCTTCAAAAGCTTCTTCTGCTATTAAATTAGAGAGTGGATCTGCTGAATTTGCAATGTCTGACCCAGATCGATATGCAGATCATGTAGACTATACTATTGTTCAAAGAGACATATATAACTTTATACAAAGTTGTGATGAACTACAAGTGATTCTAGGTGATGAGCCTGAGAAACAAAAATTTACTAAACCACAAATAAATCAAATATTTAGTATAATTTTAAAGGGATTAACAGTTGGATCAAATACAACTGTTTTTATTACACCAATCCAGGTATTAGAATCAATTTCATCAACTCTTAATATGGAATATAAAAAAATATTTGATATGCTAACTTATGAAAATAAGGAGCTCTTATTAATTGAGTTAAATAGCAAATATGGATTTCTAGACGGAATGGGTAAGAACTATAAAATATTTTAATATGAAGCTTACCAATATTAGAAAAATAACATTAGTTGGAGACTTACATTTAGGTATTAAAAATAATTCAATAGAGTGGATCCAAATACAAAAGGATTTTCTATTAGACTTTTTAATTAATAAAGTTGATGAAGACTTTGATGAAGATAGAGATATTCTATTTTTAGAAGGAGATGTATTTCATTCTAGGGAATCTATTAATGTTAGAGTACATGATGAAGCATTAACGATCTTTAAGCAACTTTCTCAAAAATTTAAACGTGGAATCTATATTATTATAGGAAACCATGATGTTTACTATAAAGACAGAAATGTAGTCCATTCATTAAAGTCAATTTCACATATTGCTGATAATATTCATGTATTTGAAAATCCTGAAATTATTACAATAAACGGATCGCATAATTTTCTAATGTTACCATGGGTTGAAGATACAAATCGACTTAATCAGATAATAACTGACCATAAAGACTTATGTGAATATATTGTATGTCATGCAGATATTAAAGGATTAAGATTTAATAAATGGACTAAAGTTGAACATGGTATTGAAGTTGATATGTTAACCTCATATAAACGAGTTTATGCAGGACATATTCACCATCGTCAAGAATTTAAAAATGTTCTCTATACTGGTACTCCATATCAAATGGATAGAGGAGATAGAGGTAATACCAAAGGCTTTTATCAATTAGATGTTACAACTCCAGTCTTAACTGAAACATTTATAGAAAATACACATTCTCCAGTATATAAGAAGTTTGACATATTTGAGCTATTAGAAATGCCAGCAGATGAAGTAATTGAAAAATTAAATAATTCATTTGTTGATATTATGATTAGTGTAAATTTTGTTAATAAGTTCTCAGTTACCAGATTTTTAGAACTTATTTCAAAGTCAACTCATCGAAAGGTTGAATTTTTTACATATGTTGATCAAGTAACAGATGAGTCTTCTACTGCAGTAGATTTTGATCCAGAAGATCAGTTTAATGTAATTGATATATTTAAAAGCTTTTTAAGAACAAAGTCATATTCTCAAACCTTTAAAACTGAATTAGCCCAAAAATTTATTGAAATTCATAATTTAGTAAAACAACAAGCAACTGATGAGTAATCCAAGTATCCTATCTAGTTTATATGTGAAACCTATTAATGCTAAAGAATATGGAGTATTTAGTAGTTCTCAAATCCATAGAAATTCTACTATTGAATTTTGTGCATGGATTCCAATAAGCCAAAAAACTCAACTTCTACTTAAAAACCACGATCAAGTATTAGATGGTAGATTATTTGTTAATCCAGACGGTATTCGTAAAGAACGTGAAATTGGAGAAAAACTTGCTGAACTTGATTTACAGGAAAGATTAGATAGAGGACTTATTACAACTGACCAATTTAAAGCAATTGTATATGACGTAGTAAATCCAACTAAATTTTTACATATTAACTCTCATGCAATCCTATTAGGGTTTGGTTCAATTTACCGAAGATCTGCAACTCCTAATATTAATTGGGATTACGATGTTGAGAAGAAACTATATAAATTTTACACAGTACAAGATATTGATCCAGACGAAGAACTTACCTATTTTTTAAATTAATGAAGATACACGAATTTTCCTTTAGAAATATTTGCTCATACGGCAATAAACTACAAACTTTTAAATTTACTGATGAACCTAGGCTAATATTAGTTCAAGGAAAAAATGGTAGTGGAAAATCATCAATATCTGATGCATTAACTGTTGCAATTTATGGAAAGTCAGCAATCCGTAAAACCAAGGAGATTCCAAACCGCATTAATAAGAATGCCTATACTCAAATTAAATTTACAACAGGTAATGGCCGACTAATTGATATAGAGCGCGGACTTGAACCTAACTTTTCAAAGCTTTCAATTGATGGAGCTGAATATAATTTACCAGATAAGAGACGAGTTGATGATTTTATCGAAGATGAATTAACTAAGTTACCATTTAACGTATTTTCAAATACAATTAGCCTATCAGTAAATGATTTTAAAAGTTTTGTTAAACTTAGTCCAGCAGATAAACGCCAAATCATTGATAAAATTTTTGGATTAGATATAGTTAATGATATGTCTAAAATTGCAAAAGAAGATACTAAAAAAGTAAGAGGAGAAATTACTCCACTTGAATCTTCAATTGCAAGTAACCAAAGATTATTAGAATCGTCAGTTAATCAACTTGAAAATTTAAAAAATGAAATACAGGCAACCAATACAGCCAGAATTGAAGAACTTACTGGAGAATTAGCAAAACTAGTTGAATCTAAAGAGTCTGCTAGAGTTGAGGCAAGTAGTTTTACGGCTAAGATCTCTGATCTACAAATAAAGGTTCGAACTTCTCGTGATGATCTTACTACCATTAGGGCAAATGTTTCTGAAATACAAAAGAAACTTGATCTTTACAACAAAAATAAGTGTCCACATTGTTTATCTGACTTAACTGATGAGATTCATGGTCAAATAAAAGAGAAACTGCTTAAATTAAAAGAGACTCAAGAGTCCTCTATTCCAACGGTTTCTCAAACAATTAAAGGATTTGAATCTTCATTATCTACAATTGACTCTAATCAAAATATCGCAAAAGACAAGTTTTATAAAATTGATGCTCAACTATCTGCTGCAAAAAGAGAAATTCAACAATTATCTCAACAAGGTAAACAAACCTCAGACAAACATTTAGTTGAAGTAATTAAAAATATTGAAACTGAAATAAACACAGCAGGTATAAGTCTAGCCAGCCAATCTGATAAACTAAAGATTTCTCAAGAAATGGAAATGATCTTATCCGACAATGGAATGAAGCGTATGTTAATGAGTCAAATTATTCCATTATTAAATAAAAAGATCTTAAAGACCGCTAAAGTTCTTGAATTCAAATTTGCATTTGAGTTTGATCTTGAATTTAATCCAATTATTACCCATTTAGGAATGCAAGTTTCACCAGACTCTCTATCTTCTGGAGAACAAAAGAAAATGAATTTAATTGTTCTTTTGTGTATTCTTGAATTAATTAAATTAAAGCATAATAAAGTAAATCTTCTATTCCTAGATGAAGTATTTTCTTCATTAGATGTTGACTCAATATTTAGAGTAGTTGATCTTCTTAAAACATTTTCAAAGAAGTACAATATGACAGTATTTGTAATTTCGCATGATCCTCTTCCTGAAGAATATTTTGACACAAAGATCCAGGTTGAAAATACTGACCATTTCTCAGACTTAACTATCATTTAAGGTTTATTAAGCTAACCCTTTTTCATTTTCATAGTATATTAATAAGATCTATCGATTATTCGGATATTTAAAATTAACAAGTATATGATTGTATTTAAAGGTTTAACATTTGCTGATGCATATAAAGATTCAATTAAGTTTTTATTAACTGATGGAATCATTAATAATGCTAGAGGTACCACTAGTAAAGAATTATTAGATGTTGCGCTAGTTATTGAAGATCCGACTCAATGCCTTTATGAAAATCCAGTTAGAAGTTCTCAGCAAAAATATATTGCTGCTGAATTTTTATGGTATTATGCAGGCCGAAATGATGTAGCATTCATTTCAAAATGGGCTAAATTCTGGGAAGAGATTCAGAATATTGATGGAACTGCCAATTCAGCATATGGAAACTTAATCTTTACTGAAAAGAATGAGCATGCAATTAGTCAATATCAATGGGCTATTCAGAGTCTAGCAACTGATCAAAATACCAGACAGGCAGTATTACATTTTAATAAACCAAAACACCAATATTCTTCAAATAAAGATTTTGTTTGTACTATGTATGCAAATTTACATATTAGACAAAATAAACTGTATATGAGTGTATTTATGAGAAGTAATGATGCAATATGGGGAACCTCAACTGACGTTGCCTTTTTCTGTTCATTACAAATGCAAATATTATCTCACCTAAAACATTTTTATCCAGATCTTGAATTAGGAACCTATACTCATGTTGCAAACTCATATCATGTATATGATAGACACTATGATATTGCAACCCGACTTATTGCTGAAGAATTTAAACCGGTTACATTACCTCCAATTGTTTCAGATCTAATTGAAATAGATGGAAGTCAGACTGATGATTTTAAAACCTTATTTAATTTAGTTACATCAGCTTCTAATGATATTATCTTATTTCAAGATGGCGAAGACTTAATTAAATGGATATATGATAAAACTTATCAACCTAAACTATAATGTCTCAAAAACAACATAAAATAGATATAGCTTATATTAAAATGTCTCAAGTTTGGGCAGAGTTATCTCATGCAACCCGAAAAAAAGTTGGAGCCTTAATTGTAAAAAATAATACAATTATATCTGATGGATTTAATGGAACTCCTTCTGGTTTTGAAAATGAATGCGAAGAAGCTGTTAATAATGAAGATGGTTCATTTAAAGAATATAAAACTAAATGGTATGTTCTACATGCCGAATCCAATGCATTAGCAAAAGTCGCTAAGTCTACTCAAAGTAGCGATGGCGCAACACTATACATCACCTATTCTCCATGCACAGATTGTAGCAAATTAATTCTACAGGCAGGTATTAAACGAGTTGTATATCTTGATGAATACCGAGATATAAAGGGCTTAGATTTTTTACGTCGTGCTGGTGTTGAGGTTAAAAAAATCGACCGTGATTCATTATGATAGATTCAGTAGATCGTACTCTCGAAATAATTTTCGTAAAAGATCAAAAACAATTCATTCAACTTTTTATCAAAAAACAAAAATGTGACTATTTACTAAATGTAAATAAGATCATTAAAGAAAAATTTGACCAAGAAATCCTTGTACCAAATAAAATTCAGTCCTTTCTAATTAATTATGAAATTAAGAAGTTAATTGATAAAGCAATTAATGTAAGAAATCGAAAATATAATCGAATAATTTATGTTAATGCTGGACTTAGTGCAAGTAATATTAATAATGCAGTTAAATTTCTAAATACTGCATATTCAACAATTACATTTGTTCCTCATCTAATTGATTCTGAGTTAGAGATTGGGGAATTAGCTGGAGTAGACATATTAAAAAAGGGACAATAGAGTCCCTTTTTTAATTTTATATACTTAGCATTTACGATTTAGCCGTTATGACTTGACCTGAATAAATTAATGATTCTTCAGGTTTTTCTCTATTGTTTATTATAACAATATCAAAATCTCCAGATTTTTCAGCTTTTGGGGAAACCATAACTGCTGCACCAGATTTAATACTAGAGTTAGTTGAACTAATTGCACTAAATGCATTAACTGAGTCAGTTGTATCTTTTGAATCAGCAGTTGCTATAATTTCAAAATCGCCAGCATCTGTTCCAGATACATTAATCGTATGTGAATTAGCAGGTTTTGGAGACTCTTCCTTTTTTGGAGAGTCAATTTCCTCTTCTTCAGCTAACCATTGTTCAAATAATTTAACTACTTTCATTAATTATGCTTCGTTTTCTTCTTCTTCTTCGTTTTCTTCTGACTCTTCAGATTCTTCGTTTTCTTCTTCCTCTTCTTCAGCAGGAGCGCACATTTTCTTGATAGCTGCACATAAAATATCGCAAACGGCTTCTTTTTCAAGTTCCATTTTTTCAGCAATTTCATCAATCATTTCTTCAAGATTATCTCCGAAGTCAGCCATTAGCATTTCTACTTGTTCTTCATCTACCTCTGGAGTCTCTTCCATTTCAGTAGTTTCTTCCATTTCTGGAGTTTCTTCTTCGGCTTCAGCAAACATATTAAAGCCTTCGTTTTCATTAACGAATTGTTCAAAGCGTTTGATAGTACCTTCTTCAACAGCATTAACTGTTGCAATTGTTTGTTTTGCGTACATTGGATTAAATGGTTTTTTCTTTGAAGTTCTTGAAATTAAGTCACGAGTTACTACTTTCCATGTTGGATCATAATTGTGATTAAAATTACCACCTTCAAAATCAGCATTTCTGTCAATTACTCGTTGATAGCCTTCAAGAGACTTTCTTTTTGATTTATCAAAGTCTTCCTTTGAATTTGGACCGCCGAAACCAGGTTTCTTTAGGTCCATATGTTTATCCATTGAAGGATTATCTCTGCGTTTTACATTAAACATGTCCATTGATATTAACTGTTATTTTATTGACCAACTCTTGATTCAGTATACATATCTGCTGTAAACTGTGCAGTTAATTTATAGATCTGGTTATCTTGAGTATAGTCAAGAGCCGTTTCAGTCATTTTTTGTGGGCCAATAAACACTGGACCAAATACAAAATCTCTATAAATTACACCAGTTCGGTTAAACTGAGTTACTTGAATAGTTGCTTCTGCATATGTAGCTTTTAAACCTTGACGTCCAGTTAATGGATCATATATTAAATCTGACCATGCTCTTAGTGCATTGTAGATATACATATCATTATTGTTATTTAAGTTAACCTCAAAGTCAATAGTAAATTGATGATATGTTTGAGCAGGTTTAGCTGGTGCATAAGCTCTTTGTGAGAATTTATAGTTTTGTAAAACTACTGCTGAACCTGAACCTGAATATTCAGGTAAGTTTTTTACATTAAGTACATGCTCAAGCATTAAATTATTACCAAAGCCAATTTTACCAGCAACTGCTGGTGGCGGAGTAATAATTACCTCAAACTGATTAAGGTATAGCGGTTCATACTTAGCTGGACCTGCTGTCGAATTTTTAAAATGTGGTAGACCTGCCATTTTATCAAGTATTTTTTAGTTATTTATTATCAACCGAAGCACTTTGTTTACCAGGTTGCTTTTGTTTTTCAACAGGTTCACGTGAGTCGATTTCTTTTTGTATTTGTTTCTGTAAAGACTTAATTTCAGAAGTGGTTTTAGTTCCTAATGTAATATTCGTTGCCTTAATAACATCAGCTATATCAAGTTCAGGTTTCTCTTTTGAATAGACTGAATTTGGATCTGGCGTAAAACTTAATTCAATTGAAGGTAGTACCTGAGCAAGTAAATTACCTCCAAACTTAAATTCAAGTTCATCAAAATCTGCAAATTCAAAACGGGTTGTTTTTGATAATAATCCAGGAGAAGTTATTTCCGCCCAAATTTTTGATCTATTATCAATTTGTTCGCCTGATGCCTGTTTAGTTAGGTTATTTGAAACTTTATACAGAAATTTAATTCCTGATGAATAGGCTCCTCTACCTTCTTGACCTTCTAAAAATCTTAACTTATCTCCATATACTGTAACTGTATATGCTGGAGACTCTACCTTTTGTGGTGCAGCCGTAGTAGTTGTAGTAACTGATTCCTGATCATTAGGAGTCACACTAGGTTCATTATTAACCTCTACATTAGTATCAATAATCTCTTTAGGTTTTTCCTCGTCTGCCTTAACCTGGGGATCTTCTTTCTTATCAGTTCCAACATTTAAGTATAACTCATTAACCTTTTCCTTTTTATTAGAGGCAGCTGCTAATTTAGTGTCAATTACTTTATTGATTGCTACAAGCAGATCATTTAGTAATGATGCTGAGTTATATTTAATATAGACTGGAGCTGCAAATGCAGAAGTATAAATCAAGTCAGGATAAACATCAGTTTCATGTAATTCAATTACTTGACGATTTTGATCCCATTTCGGTTGTTGACCATTTCCAGGATTATCCCAAGTTATTTTAAAACTTGCTAATGATTCAGCTATTACTCCTTGTGCGCTCAATTATTATCCTACCTCTTTTTCACCTTGGAATTCTTTTCCACGGTTTGATTTTTTAGTTGATGGATCAACTGGTTTATAGTTAGCCCAAATTTCATTGTAAATTCTACAAGAAGCTCCCATAAAATTAACAATTCCAACATATTTCTTACGATCTTCGCCTTTCATTTTGGAAATCTTCTTTCCAATACTACGTGCATCATCTAAGTCCAACTGTTCATCATCAGTTTTTCCAACTAAATCCTTTATTGAATTTTCTTGAATAACAAATGATTGAAAAGACGCGACCTTATTTTTATTTTGATCTGACATTTCAGAATGGGTTTTTTAATTACTTAGGCATTTTAGCCATACTAGGTTCAACTTTCTTGCTGATTGCTTTACCTTTAATTACCAATTTAGACATTTTAGAGTCTACTGATTTTTTAGGAGACGAACCTTTAGTTGTAGGTAGTTTAGAAACTTTAGTATCTACTGATTTTCCAATCATTTTACCTTTACCTTTAGGAAGAGTAGACATTTCAGGTTTTACTGATTTGCTAATACCTTTTCCTTTACCTTTTGGAAGTTCAGACATTTTAGATGCTACTGATTTAGTAGATTTTGAACCTTTACCTGTAGGTAACATTGCCATTTGTTGATTCATTGATTTCTTTTCTAAAAGAAATTGTGAGTAGTTTAAAACAGAATTGCTCATTTGTTTATATTATTTTTTAAGTACTTTAGAATGTTATTTATTAGTGACCCATCTTTAAAAAAGAAAAAGGCTCCCTTGTGAGGAGCCTTTTTGATATTTGCTTATTAAATCTTACTACTAAGAATAAGAAGCAGCAGGAGCTACTGATCCAGTCAATACGCCTAAGCCATTTACAGCTAAAGTAATGTATTGAGTTTCTGGGTGCCATCCAGCTTCTGTAATAGCATAACGAGATTTCATACCAATTTTTGGAGAGAATGTTCCCTCTGCAATTGTTTGAAGACTCTCTGCCATGATATATGGAAGGAATTTAACACCTGGCTCTTCATCTGCACCTTTACGGCCGATGTGGATACGGTTATCGCTGAATTTCAAGTTAGGATCAACATAAATTGTTAAACCGTGTACTTTACCAGCAGGATATAATTGACCAGCAGTAGATGGTAAATCATTGTTAAATGGAGCAAATGAATATCCAGCTACATCAGCTAAAGCAGAAGCAACACGACCGTTAGTAACGATATATGTACCTGCACCAAAGCGACCTCTGTGGTAAATTAAGTTAGCCATTTCAAGGATTTTAGTTACAACACGACGTTGTAAAGTTGAGATATTCTCAAATCCAGTTGTTCCAACTGTTAAGTCTAATGTAGTGATTCCTGCACCTTCAATTGCATTAACTGCAGTTGCGTGAGTAGCTCCTAAATTAAGAACTCTATCAACTAATTTCTTGTTAATAGATTGAGCTAATTCATTAACTGCTACGTTCTCTAACATAGAGATTACGTCAAAGTTCCAAACTCTGTTAAGATCTTGGATTTGTTCAACAGTTGCTGAAATAGAAATTTGATCTCCTTTTGCTTCAATGAACTTAGTGAACATACGAAGACCCATTTGACGGAATTTAGAACCTTCAGCAGTTGCACGAGTCATACCTTCCATTTGAGTTCCAGTAGATCCCATATAAGGACCGTTGAAGTCAGATGTAGCGTAGTCAGCGTCAGATACTGAAGTAAAACCAGAAATATGGTTTTCTAAAGCAGAAACTAATTCAACTTTGTTATCAGCAATACGGTAAGTTGCTACTGCAGAACCTGACACGTCAGTTGCAGTTGCTGGTTGAATATCAACGTCAACTGCAAAGTAATCAGCAAGAGTACCACCATCATGAGATAGGATAACTTTGAAGATTGGAGAACCGTCAACACGAGATTTACCAACAAATTGTAAAATTAAGTCAGTGTTTGACTCATTTACACCATAGTTAGAACCTTCTACGAATGGAAGAGTTGCTACTGTGAATTTAGCACCACCAGATGGGTTTTCTAATAAACCTGTGATTTTGATTAAATATGGTTCGTATTGTTTATCAACATTACCACCTTGGTATACGTAATCTAAGTAAGGTAAAAAACCTACTGGAGAATCCATAGGAACTACACCAACTAGGTCAAAACCAATAGTTTTAGCAGCTACTTGGATAGCAACTGGTAAAAGGCTTGGGAATTTATCACCAGAACCAGATACAGAAGCACCGTAACCATTTTTAGCACCAGCAGAGAATGGAGTCATAGAACTCGTTGGAGAACTAATTGCACCCATAGAACTAATAGAACCTGGTTGTTGTAAGAATAAACCTGGAGCTACTCCTGTGTTTGATTCGTTAATTGAACCTGCGTTATCGAAGATAGCATGATTGTGAGCGTAGTCAACTAACCAAGGTCGAGCTGTAACGTTTGCACCATATCCTTCTAAAACTGGAGTCCAAGTTTCTTTAATTGAAGCGTCGTTCAATTTTTTGAAAATTTTTGTTGCCATTTTTTAAAAAATGTTTTTTTAGTATTATGCTCTTCTTTTAAGAGCGTCCATATAGTTATTTGAATAACCACGTAGACTTTCATTTATTTGTTTTAACGATACATAACCTTCTTTACCTTGGTTTTCGTTAATAGAATTATTATTTATAACTGTTTCAGTTGCAATTCTTTCATTAATTCCTCTAAAATCGCGAGAATCCCAGAATGATTTAACTTGATAAGAAGTATTTAGAGTAAAGTTATTAGCTTGAGAAGACATCCAGTTCTTTTCGCCGTCAGTCATACTTTCATATAATGATTTATATGTAGCTGGCATAAGTTTAATATAGTTAGGAGTATTTTCAACTTGTTTGTTAAGAACTGCTTCCATAATATTAACTACTTCACCTTCATTAAAGTAGATAGCTCCTTGCATTGTTTCAACAATTGCAGATTTAGTAGGCTGATCTAAATTATAGAATGCTTGCTTACGACCTTCGTTTAATAACTTTAAGAATGGATACTTATTTTCTAAGATTGACTTAGCTGAATTTGATTTAATATGAGTTAAGATACCATCAACTGCTCCAACTAAATCATCAACTGAAGAAGTTTCATTAATTTCAAATTCTACGCCTTCATTTAATTTTTTAACTTCTCCAAGTAAAGAACGAGTTTTAGTTAAAGCAGATGGAGTGATTTTTTCATTTATTGATTCAGCAACATATTCAGTATATTTAATACCTTCATTAAGGTTTTGTCCTAAATAGTTAGAGTATTTAATAGATGTATCTAAGTTTTCAGCTAAGTAATTTGAAAATTCAATTCCTCTTTCTGCATTTTCAGCAACATATTCAGTATATTGAATTGAATTATCTACATTTTCTGCAATATAGTTAGCATATTCAACTGTTTTTTCTACGTTTTCAGCAAGATATTCAGAGTAGTTAATGTTTTCATTAAGTTTTTCTCCTAAATATCCAGAATAGTCAATAGTCTTTTCTACTTTTTCTGCTAAGTAGTCAGAATAGTCAATTACGGTATTTACTTTTTCTGCAACATGTTCAGTGTAATTAACACTTTGATTTAACATAGTTGAAAGGTAGTTAGAGTATTCAACTAACTGCTCCATTTCACCAGCTAAGTAGTTAACATATTCTACCATTTTAGTAACAACTGGAGATTCTCCCTCTGTTACATTTTCGCTGATCTTTTGAAGACCTTTATTGTTTTTAGAGATATTCTCTTGTAGAGAAGAAAATTTCTTTTTAACCAGTTCAGAGTACTGATTCATTTCTTCTTTTGTTACAAACTCATTAGCCATTTGCTGTGTATTATTTTGTTTAGTTGGTATTTCTTGATTATTTATTCGGTAAATCTTCACAGAATCCTCGAAGCTGAAGTTCTCAGAAATATCTGTTAATTTAGTAGTAATTGCGGTAGTTCTTAAAGAGTCTAACGATTCAAATATTGATGAATAGTTATTTTGTAAACTTTCAGATACTTGACCAAGAGCAGCTTGTGCAAAACCTGGTTCTGCTACTAAATCATAGGTAAATATTTTTGCTAATTTAACTTTTCCGTCTTTATCAACATTACCTGCAGCTCTTGAAGAAATTGAAGTAGTACAACCTGCTAAAACTAAAGTTTTTGCAATTCTACCACATGGTGTATCTAATAACTGTAGTCTAATTTTTACGCTATTACTTGGTTCGTCATAAGTAAGTCCCAAAATTACATGGGATACATTAGCTAATGAAACATCAAATTTTTGTGGATGATCTAATTCACCAAATAGTCTACGCTGTTTGATCTTCTCATTTAAGTAAGTTAAATGAGGTAAGTATTCTTGTTTTTCGTAAATACGATTGTTTTCGTTCATTACTCCGAAAACTGCTGCCGTACCCTCAAGAATAGTATCGTTGTTCTCTTGAGTTACCGTAACTGCTTCATTTAGGTGTTCAATGATAAACACTGAATTATCTAGAGAAGTAGGTTGGTTTAAACTTTTAATGTTAGTATTAGTCAACTTAGTAAGACTTTTTTGATTATTTATACGAGCCAATTCCTATTACTCTAGGAAGGCTGTACTAACATTATTTATTAACGTCAATCAGCAAGTCTTTTAAAATTTGTAAGTTTTCTTCACTAATGTTTGAAAAATTTGGCTTTTTAACCAATATTTTAAAAATATAGTTTCCTTTATTACCAAAGGCAGAGAGCAGTCCTTGATTTGGTATCTTAACCGAAATATCGCTTAGTGTATCTCGATTAACTGCTTTAATACGATACTTTTTGCCCATTGGGCTTTCCAGTATAACTTCTTCAGTGAATAATATATCATGTAAACTAAGCTCAAAGTTTTGAATAATGTCACTTTGTTCTAGTGAAAGTCCCATCATATCAATGTTTATTCGAACTACTAAGTCTCCTGAAATTAATCCATTTCTTTTTTTACCAAAAAAATCAGATTCTTCAACTAGTTGACTGGATCCTCCTCCTCTAACCTTTAATGTAATTGAATATCTTCCATTCTCTATTGAAATTGGATAAATTTCATTTGATAAGTCAATTTTAACCTTCACTTGCTTATTATCAGAGGTTGTAGAACCTGACTCTGTTTTAGTTACAACATACTGAATATCAAATGTTGAACCTTCCATTAACTCCTTAATTGTTGCCCATTTGTCAACAACAATAGTTAAGTGTCTAAGGTCATGAGGTCTTCCTCCAAATGAAAAATCTCTAAATGATCCAAAATTTCCAAAGAAATCTGCATTTGGTGCTCCTCTAAATTTTCTAGAATTGTCATATGCTTTTCGCTTATCATCATTACCTACGGTTTCATATGCCTCAGCAACCTCTTTAAATTTACTCTCAGCTTCAGCACTACCATTATTTTTATCTGGATGATATTTAGTTGCAAGCTTTCGGTAAGCCTTTTTTATATCTGCTTGAGTTGCATCTTCTGCAATACCAAGGGTTTCATAATGATTTTTCAAAAATGTGAAAGTTAATTTAGTATCTAATACTAATTAATTAGGATAAGTTTAATGACCAATTGATACAGTCTCAGAGAGCATATCATCTCTCATATTTGCAATATATTGTTGTGCTGCACTTGGAGTTGAAGGCATTTTTGCATCAATCATTGCAGCTAATCCATATAGAGCAGCATATAAGGTATCTCCCATTACTGCACTTTCAACAATTTTAGATGATCCAACTCTGGTAGTTTTACCATCAATATGTACACTTTGTGCACTGGTTTTAATTGAATTTGAAATTACATTAACCTGAGATTGGCTCATTACGGTAATAACATTTCCATCTAATTCAACTGAAGAGAGTCCGTCCTTATGATAAAGTTCAATTTTTGAATTTTGATCAATATTTAGATACGAGTCCTTCATTTCAAGGGTTAGGCCTCGACCTTTATTAAACCAAAATTTAATTTGTTCATCTCCATCAAATAGGATATAGTGAGCTCCTTCATATTCATACGCTGTACTCTTCTTAAGTTCTTCTTTAATATCATCTCCAATTTCTTGAACTTGTTCATATTCAGGAGAATACAAGTCACCATTATTAAATCTGACATTAACAATTGCTCCCTTCTTTGGAATTGAAATTGATCCAGCCTTTGCATCTTGTCCAAAAAATGCAGGTTTTTGAGACTGGATTGCCCATGGAATATCTTCAGTTGGCAATGTATCAAAAATACTAAATACTCTTACTTTACAACGACCCTCACGCAATGGATCAGTAACATCAACTACTTCACCAAGAAATTTGGTGGTTAAGTTATCTGATCCAGTTGGATCTTTGTCTATATCATGGTTTGGTCCTATCATCTATTCTTTTAACTTTTATGGATAAACATCTCCTAAATCTCCAACTGTCGCAGTTGGCGTATCATCTGTATAAACATCGCCTAATGCTCCTCCGCCTCTTGGTGGTATAGTGTCAATATAAGCATCTCCTAAATCTCCATCTTTAACTGGTGGTTCACTAGCTACTCGTTGGTAAATATCTCCTAAATCTCCATTTCCAACTGGTACTACCACTGACTCTCCAGGATAAACATCATCTTGTAAATTATAGGTTCCACCTGGTCCAACTGGCGAAGTTCTACCAAATATTTGATTTGTTCCAAGTACTTCAGTAGTTCTATTATACACATTTTCGTTTAATGCGGTTTCAAGTTTAGTTTGAAGTTGATTTGAAATATCTCCAAGTATTCTAGCTGGAAGTCTTGCTGCACTTTGTAAAAATCTTTGAGCTCGACCTTCAAGCGAACTTGCTAATCCTGAAAAAATACCTAATGATTGATAATCTGATTCAGTAGAGGACTCTGATTCTTCAATTACCCAAGCCGCTCGGATTTTAAATGATGTGCTAAATGGTTTTTCTTGAGTATATGCAGTAAATTCAGTGTTACTTGGGCCACTCAATATATCTGAAAAATCAAACTCACAACGTTGTAGTCTATATTTTAATTGGTGTAACCCATCTTCTAAATTTCCAGATCTATCATTAATATCCCTAATTTCAAATAGGGTAATTGTCATATCAAACGTTCTAAGATTATCTGGTAGGTTATAACACAACCTATCAAAATCATAGATTGCTCTACGATATGCTTCTGCAAATCTAAGTAGAGGTTGTTGTATTGAGTCAAGACAGTTTATAGTAAGTTCAACTTTTTTATCACCTTCCTTTACTCTACTTGCAGCTTTCCATAATTGGTCAACACCTATAATTGATTGAAAATACCATGGGCTCTCCTGTAATTGAGTTAATAAGATTTTAGCTTCAGCTATATACTTACAATTTTTTCTTGTCCATGGAGAACCATATGCATATAACCAGTCAAAGGCTGACCACTCAACGCTAGTAGCATATTCACTTACTTCACTATCCTTACTTGGTTCTTTAAACAAGCAATCCCAAAATAGACCATCATTTTGTGCAGTTTGTGGAAAAGCTTCAGGATTGAAATTTAGGTCAAACGTTAGAAACGTTGGATCCTGTATATCATTAAGCGAACTTTTTACGAACTGTTTCCATCGTTTTGGTCCATTTGTGTTAAAATTTACTGCCATAATTAAGGTTTTATTTCAGGTTTGGGTTCAGGTACCCAATTTTTTCTACTTAAAATCATGTGTGTTGTAAACCGATTTTCCTGATCTTGAACATTATAATAATATGTGATACTTTTTACATAATAGGTATCGCTTAAATATGTGTCTAATATTTCAGCTGATGCTCTACTTTCAGATGGAGTATCTGATTTTTGAGAATCAGTTGGGGTCTTATCATCCCGTACTCTGTCATTACTTATTTGTTGAAGTCTACTTGAGAATATATTAACCTTAACTCTACTACCTCTAAGTATATTATGATTAAACCCAGGTAATTTAACTGAAAGAACATTTTTATCAGCTTCTACTAAATTATGACTATTTAATAATTTTGAAAATTTGTAATTTGAATGAGAGTTACTATAGTCAGTACCCATCCATTTAACTACACTATTATCAACATAGTCTTTTAGGTCTGGTGTTTGATATACGCTTACTCCATTTGCTGATGATTCAGATAACGGTTCAACAAACCAATTCTTAACAGGGTCATTTTCTCCATGTTTATAAATAACCATCTTTTTTCTAAAACCTTTACTTTTTAAAATATCGCCATTTTCGCCAATCATTGAATACTCTAAAATCTTCATTTCTGAACTTCTATTACCAGTTGAAGAATTTGTTAAAATTAATTTAATAGTAGTGTCAAAGGCTTCCCTATTATTTCCATTCTCTGCCCTAGATGTATCAATTACATCAGTTGATATTGCTGGATAACCATCAGGTATTTCTTTATCATCACTAAACTGTTTAAATTGTTTTTCAACATTAATAAAATTTAGTACATAATATCGGTCAATAAAACAGGTAAAAAATGATTTTTCATTTTTATATGAATGGTCGGTTACCTGTTTAATAAATGATTTATAATTTAAGTTTGGATTAATCCATGTCATTTTATCATCAGTTGTATCTTCATTGGTTGCAAAACCTAATCCTAATTCTTCAGCAATCTTTTTTAGAGTCTGTACTGATGTTAATCCATTATATGATTTAATAAAATTCCCATTCAAATTTGGAATATACAATTCACCAAAGAAATCATATCGAACTTCTCCAGAGCCTAATGGTATTGAATGAACATTTGTTATTAAGAATGACTGGGAAAATGATTTTAATTTTGGATGACTTTGTGCAACAAATGCAGTAATTAATAAACTGGTCCTAGGATACGTTCTGGAAGTTAGTGTTCCAATATTATCAATTACCGTTACATGAATAGTTGGTATAATTGAGTCCATTGATACGGACATTGCAATTACATTTTGTGGAGCAATAGTTGAATTTCCAATTTTAATTAATGGAGATTTTTTACCTAACTGCTGAGCATAACCTGCCTTAGATGGATCTCTAATTGCATTATCTGAACCTGCTGTTTCTAGATCAAGTACACTAATACTTGGAGGAGTAAGCTTTGGATCAAGCGTTTGTATTATTAAATCTTTAACCCCTGCCATTAACCAAATATTTTATTTTTAATTAGGGTAGCCTGTAATTTAGTTCTAGATATTGGATCAGGACAATCCTCCTTTTTCACCGAGGTCACATCAGCTCCAAATATAATTTTACCATTTGTTACTTTTACTGAAGTGTCTTTAGCTATATTAGGAGGTGCGATCTGAGTATTAGAATTCTGCTGTAAATATTCAAGTCTAGTTTTATCTTGTCTAGTTTTTGGAGCAATTAATTCAGCTCTTTTCTTTTTACGAGTAGATGATTCCCAATTATTATTACTGTTATTAATATTATCTGGGCTAGTTAACATACCTGATAATACTTCTCCATCTGGTGCTCTAATTAAATCATTAATGTCTAAAGAAAATGGATTAGATATTCCATTATACTTAAATAGTAAACATAAAAATGAACTTGCTTGATATATTGCCTTTGCTAATAAATCACCTCTCATTTGTAATCCATCATCGACAATAAAAGACTTTCCTTGATTTACTAAGACTCCCTTAAATGATACACTTCTACGAGTTAAGTCAACCACAGTATCACCATTTGTTTTTGTAAAACTTAATTTATTTGATAATATTTTTAAATCTAGCATAGTATATTGATTAGTTTTGTCCGTATTGACGTTGATAGTAAAATAATAATAAACTATCGTCAATTGTTGAAATTTTTGAATTAGTTGATTTCGGATCAGGTATTCCATAACCAGTTAAAAATCTATTTCTAAAACTGTCATATCGTTTTTTACTACCATCTGTTAAATTGGTATAGAATTTATTTAAGGTTTCCGTTTGATTACCTTTTTCGCCAGCGGCAGTTGCTTGAATTTCATTCCATGCTTTATTATTAGCTTCTCCAAATGTATCGTCTGCACTAGATGTTCTAAGTGCTCCGCTTGTTAATTTGGTCTCTCCAAGATTTAGCATTCTTTCAATTGCAGTTTTATCTCTAGGTTTTCCTTGTTTTAGGGTTACTGCAAAACTAACACCAGTAGGAAAATCATCAGGACCAAGTTCATCATCCCATTTCATCTCAACTGATGAACATACTAAGTCACCCATTACAAATATTGGATTAAGTGGATTACCTACAACAATATGCCATTCCCCTATCGGCCTATCAGATAGAGCTGCCTTAACTGAAATAAGTTCAGGTATTGCCTTTCCTAATACAGATGGGGACATTAATCCAGTTTGAAGACCTCTGCCTATTAAATTAGTAGTATCATTTTGAATATCACTTCCAACTTTCTCTAATGCATCATGCATACTTTGTAAAATTGTACTAAATTGATCTGAGTTATTACCAGAATAGGTAGTTCCCCAACTGGTTAATATCTTTCCAAATGCTTCAGTAGTTGATGGACTCATTTTTAATCCAGTTTTTGGAAAATATCTGGCTAATTGACCTAGGAATTGTGCATCATTATATGTTAAGTTAATAAAATTTGAAATTAGGTCAAGCGCTACAATCTTTGGACTCATACCATTAAATGACCTAAATGAATATCTAAAGTTTAGAGTAAATGGAGTACTCCAATTTCCATTTTGCATTCCTCTAGTTCGCCTACTTGATTTATGAATCACATTTACCGGACCATATATTCTATTCCAATAAGGACCAGACGTTGAATCATATAAATTCCTTTGATATAGCTGCATCTTTTCATCAAAACCGCTTACTTCTTGACTTGCCGCATCTGTTCCAGTCGTTGCAGCATATGCTGCAAGTAATGTATCTTTAATTGCTTGGCCTGCTTTTCCATTAGCTGCACCTGCTACCAATTCTAATAATTTTGTAAGAGTTACCTCATTACCTGTAACAAGTTGTTCGTTAACTGCAATTTCTTCAAATGTCATATCCCATTTAAAAACTCCAATACTACTTAGTGAATTACCGGTATCACTACCAAACCATGTAACTGCTTGTGCAACCGGTAGTGCATTACGTCTTCTATCAGTTTGACCTAACCTTAATGAATCTGCTACTGGAAATGGATATCGACGTAGTGTTACTAATCGGTTATTTGGAATTTTACCATAATCTTTACAAAACATAAAATCAGTTAATGAATATGGTTGAAATCCAACAGGTGATCCTGCAGATTTATTAGCGCCCCATTCTATTAAAAGCTTACCAGTTGGATTAGATAACGTATTTTCAATATTTGTCTTAAAACTAGAGGCTTGTTGCTGAAGTCCACCAATAGCTGAACCAATATCAGCTAATGCCCCAAGTAGTGATTTTTTTGAATCTTTAGTAGTAGAAGTACTTAATTTTCCTTTTGCTATTTTTTCAATAATTGCTTTTTTAAGAATCATTGGAGCAGCTGAATTTGCTTCATATTCAACATTTGATTTTAAATTACTTGAAAATCCAATAAAATGACCTTCTTGTCTATATCTAGATCCAGCGTTAAGTGCAGAATATTGAAAAACTGAAAACTTATTAAATATTGAACTTACATTATGCTGTAAAAATCCACCAGCGCCTGGATCCGGTTCTAATAGGTTAGTTAATTGATTAAATCCAACCGTAGCTCCTTTTGTTGCCAATGTTTCCATATAGTTAACTCCGGCAAATGCTTCAGCCGTTGCAAGAATTCCGCCAGATGTAGGATTAATAATATCAGGTATTGGCATATAATTAAATCATTTTTATAAGGTTATTTATCGAACTAAATAAAAAAAGGAAGATTGTGAGACCTTCCTTTAAATTCTGTCAATATTGTAAGAACTAGTCCCCTATCCCTATTGTGTATGTATATTTAGAAGGATCTGGATTCTGTGGATCAAATACAATTTCGTGGCCACCTCTAGTTAAAAAATTTGTACTGATCTCAATACCATTTGGATAAAACGGTAATTCTCCATACTTTACTTTAACTCTTCCATCAAATGGTCCAAGATCTTCAATTTCAAATTCATAAGAGGTTTCGCCATTTTTAGAATCATCTAATAGGGTATAGGTCCCCATCATATATACTGACTCTAAATTTAGATCAATCTCATAAATCCCAGTCCTGTCAAGAAGAGGCTCCATATTATACCGAATTTTAACAAAACTTAATCCAAAATCTTCAATTTCTTGAATACCTGCAGTAAGTCCATAATTTATCATTTGGTTAACCGTCTCATCGTCATTTGATTCAGGTTGTATTTTAACTTGGCTATAAAATTCAATATCAACCTCATTTTTAGTAAAGTCGTACTCTTGATAATGAGATAAACTCTCCACAACAAAAGATTCAAATAGTTTTACTCGCTGTTTTTTCATAATTAATAATTTGCAAAAGTTCCAATAAAACTTCTTAAATATTTTCTACTAAGCTTTATACTTTCTCTTAAGTCTTCAATTTTTTCAATATTATCCATATACAAACCAGGAACAACAACAAGACGTTGTCCATGAAATTCAATTGGATGAACTAATTCAACTTCAATACGGTCGACATCAGGTTCATAGCTATTTTGATAGATTTCAGTAATGACCGCTTCTTGGCCATCTACCATTTCAAGCAAATCATTTTGCATTTCTTCAACATCTACGATAATCCGGATTTTGTCACCTACTGAGAGTTTCATTGTTTTGGGTTTTTATTTTTTAATATTTATTTTTAATGAGATCCTAAGCTATTATCATTGTGCATTGGGTCTAAATCTGGGTTTGGAATCATTCTCCAAGCTTTTTCTGATGAACCTCCTTTGCCTCTAGTTAATTGAACTTCTTTTGAATTGCCCTTAACTACTTTAAGTGCATTAATATAGTCTCCACTATCTAATAGATCTTGTACCATTTCTGCATCATCTTCTTCTAAACTAGCTCGGTAAACTACTGGATGACGTTGACTATTAAAATTACATCTCATTTGCATCATGTTTAAATTATGATTAATTTCCTTTTTAGCAGGATCGTCATTTGCGTCATACGGAGAAAGCCCATAACTAAACATATTATCTAAAGTACTAGCATCGTCTATCTCAGGTTCTTCAATAAATGATTCTAATCCATGACAGTCTGCAATTCCATAATACCACTTTGCGTTGGAAATAGGTTCAGAGGCAGACTCATTAAATTTACTAAATGGTTTTATATAAGAGTTTTTCATAATTATCCCCAATTTTCTTCTAATTTATTACCACATGAACAAGTATGGTCTTCTGTAACTTCATGCATCTCATATGTTAAACCGCATTCATTACATGAGTAATTATGAGAACCTTCTTCAACTTCAGTGTTAAGTTCAGGTTCAGTCATTTCTCCCATTAAAAAATCAGCAACTTCTTCAAGATCATCTTTAGATGATGTTACATGATCTTCTGCCCAATTATGACCATTTTTTAATAACTGATCAACTTTCATAGGATCCATTTCCAACATAATCTTAATTAATCGTTGGATTGTTTCTAAATTACTAAAAAACATATAGTTTTCAGTTTCATGTTGTGATTTATGATCGATTCCAAGTTCCTGTTGAGGAATTTCCAAAGTATTTTCAATATTCGGGGTTTCAATATTAGTCGCGTCAATATTATCTCCACCACTTATAAAATCTTGAAAGGTTTTAACTGTACTCATTATTTATTAATTATTTTGTTCTTTTATAAAATCGGCAAATCCAAGAATACCTGAAGATTTGGTCTTTTTCTTTTTATGATTGATTTTTGGCCCAAAATTATCTCCTGAACCTAGTGATGTTTGTGTAGGAGGTGTAATTGGTCCCATAGATCCAATTGATCCTGGAGTTTGAACTGCAACTCCTGGAGCAGATACTCCACCATCTTCACTAACCTGTTTAGTTTTAGCCTGATCAACTACTGACGTGTCTAATATAAACATTCTGGTATAGGCATCAGCTTTCATTTCTCCTTCTCTACCTCCAATTGCTTTTCCAATTACTTTACCTAGTCCATTAAGACTCTTTGCATATATTGTATGCAAATATTTTCCTGTATTATGAAAAGCTTGACCCTGTGCATCGCTTGGTCCAGAACCTCCTCCAAAAAAGAGTCCCATTAACTCTTGTGAAGCTTTTCTAAACTTCATTAATTTAGAATCATCTGCTATTTGTTTACCACTAACTGGCAAAGGAGTACGTTCGTATAATGGTAATTTCTTATTGAAATCATAATGAATTCCTTTATATTTCTTAGTGTCAAATTCTTTACTCTTTGCCTTATTTAATAATTCGGCCTGAATATTCTCAACAAGTCTACGTAAATATTCTTTGGCATCTTCTGATACATCTGGAAATCCATTAATACTAACTTTAAGAGCATTTGCTTCACGGTTAATATCGTCTTCATTTGCCCACATTGTATATTGAAATTGAAATATTCTACGAATTAGGGAGGCAACATTTTTATTTATGTGAACTCCTGCCAAAATATTAGCTAGGGTTTCTTTACCTAAATCATTTTCAATTTTTGCTTTATACTCTTCACCTGCATCTTTAATTCCAGTAACTATTTCAGGCGGCATATCTTCTGTCATTTGTTCAGCTGCTTCAATATTTGATAAAATTTGGGTAGCGGCTTCAGTTTTTTCTTCGTCTGTTTGTGCTGCTTGATATTTAGAATAGGCTTCTTGTGTTCTTTTTGCCGGTACAGTTATCATTACTGAATGAGCATTAAGAAGGTCCTCTTGAATCTTTTTAATTTTATCCTTAATACTAGTACTAAGATCAGATTCTGAAATTTTTGAATAAATTAAGTCAAGCATTTCAATTCTAGCTGCAAAAATCTTCATTTTTTGACTTATCTTATTGGCTTTAACTTCATTAAAATCAGGTTTACTAACTTCATCTAATAATTCTTTACGTAATATTGCTAATCGATCTTCACAATATTCAAAATATATATCAATCAATGACTTTGTATCTGGATTATTAAATGTGTTTATGAAAGATTGATCAGATAATTTAGCATTACGGGCAGCCTCATCTAGTCTAAATAACCCATCAAGCAGGTTATTAATAAGCTCTCCAATTCCAAGCTTCTTATCATCTCCTTGTTTTTCTTTATTTAAAGTTGAGGCCTTAGCTAATAAGTCAGCTATTCCTGATCCAATTTGAATCAGGTCAGTTTCAAGAATTAACTTCTCAAATATTGATAATCTTTTTACGTTTAGAAACATATTACTTTTGTTGCAGTAAATACTGAGTTTTGTTTGTTAAGTCTAAAATTTCATCTACTAAATTGTACAATTCAGAATCCTTCTCTTTTTCAAAAAGTTCGCAAAAAGTTCCACGAAGAGCCTCTTCAACAAGTTTAAAAAATTCAGGTCTTGCCATTTCATAGTCAAATAACATAACTGCTGCTTCTCCAAACTTAAGGTTCTCTGTGCCATATTTACCAGCAATTGCTTCTACTAGTGTATCCATTTGGCCAATAAACTCTTCATAGAACATTCCAAAATGGCGATGCTCAGTATCATAACACGTTTGCCAGTGTATAATTTTAGCCTGATCTGCAATCTGCATAAGAGAAAGCATAAAATAAGAAACGCTAGTTTCTGATTGGTTTTGTGGTTCTGTTAAATCTTCTAATCCAAACATTACTTTTTATGATATTTTTGAGTCTTTTGCCATTTTGAAAAAGGAGTTACCCAAAAGTCACGATCTATATTCTTTTGTAAATAGTCATATACATCATTTCCAGTTGGATGCTGCATAACTGCATTTTTCAAAGGTTCTTTACCTTTTCTGTAATTGTCAATATTTTTAGCAGTCTTTTCCATAGGGTTATTTATTAACAGCCCCGCTAAACTTTGGAATACCCGTTTAAAACTTTATGTATTTGTTAAATATAAGTAATTAATAAATCTATACATTAATGAAGTTTGAAGAATTAACACCAGAGGATGTTACTGAAATATCCCAAATCTATTGGAACAAGGACTTAAGCTGGGATACCAGAATGAAAGAATTAAGCAAATTCCTTAACAAATCAGAAAGAACTGTATGCAAATGGTTAGCCAAACTTGGAATAACTGAGAGCTCCGTACAGGAGTCGCCTCAATTAACTAAAGCTAGGGATCGTAAGTTTAATAAAAAGAAGAAACGCTTTATTATTACTTGGGCCCAAAACGATACGCCTGCACATGAAGAGTTTATATCAAATATTGAAAAATATGCAGAATATATTAATGCAGATATTCATGTAATTGCAGGTAGGTATAAAAACCCAACCTCAGTATTTTCTGATAAAAACTATGAAACTTGGTCAGAGCGTATTGAGACATACCTGGATGCAAATAGACACGAAGTTCATAAACATATGTGGATCATGTCAGATATAAAAATCCAGCCAACCTCAGTTGACCCAATGACTGGTCTACAAGGAATGACTGGAGTTAACTCATGTGTTTTTGGTTCTCCACGAGTACATCTTGAAACAATACCAGTACTTGAAGGAAATCTTCCAAAAATGATGATGACTACTGGAGCATGTACAGTTTCAAACTATACTGACTCTAAATCTGGTAAAAAAGGAGAATTCCATCATACTCTTGGATTTGTTGTAATTGAAATAAAAGATTCAAATACCTTCTTTGCTAGACAGGTAACAGCAACTGATGATGGTAATTTTACTGATTTATATAATCATGTTAGTTATGATGAAGATTCTGAATGTAGCAAAGTTTACAAAGTTACTTCAATTGCAGTTGCAGTTTTAGGAGATTTACATTACGGTCAACATGATCCACGAGTAATTTCCAAGACTCTTGACCTATTTAAAAAATTAGCTCCAGATAATGTTATCCTACATGATGTATTTGATGGTCTTTCAATTAATCATCATGAGATAAATGATCCATTTATGCAGTATCGTCGAGAATTAGATGGTTCAAATTCTTTAAGAAAAGAAGTTGATGCAATGTTAACCGGATTAGAAGATTTTAAAGGTTATAATGTATCAATTGTCAGAAGTAATCATGATGATTTTTTAGATCGTTGGTTAAAATCTACCGATTGGAGAAAGGCTTCAACATTAAAGAATTCTTTGGAATACATGGAATACAGTGCTATATTACTTAGAGGTGTTGCACCAAATGGTGTTATTCCATACCTAATTAATCAAAAATTTCCTGAATTTAAAACATTGGGAAGAAGCGATAGCCTTGTAGTAAATGGTTGGGAATTAGCTCAACACGGTGATGTAGGTTCAAATGGTTCTCGTGGATCTCTTCTTCAATTCCGTAAATTAAATACCAAGATTATTGTAGGGCATTACCATTCTCCTGGGCGTAGGGATGGCGCACTAGCTGTCGGGACCTCTACTAAACTAAGAGTTAACTATAATGTAGGTCCAAGTGGATGGCTCCAATCACATGTAATCATTCATCATGATGGTAAGGCTCAACATATTAACTTCATTAAGGGAGAATTTACAACATTAGCTTAATAAACCTATAATAAACTAACGCGGTTTATTATACAAATATAAGTTTATTATACAGTTAATCATCTATAATTTACCTCACATAAAAAAAGCTCCAATTAAATTGGAGCTTTTTTATTTAAAATAAATTGGTTATAATTTACCCCAGCCTTGATGAATCATACACTTAATTCTATATGATTCAATTTGTGCTAAAAAATTAAATAGGGTTTTCATGATTCTATTTGGATTATTGGTTCTGGCGTAGAAAATGTTACTCCTGAAACTATTTCAGTAACTGCGTCAGTTATTTGCTCATTTACACTTTCATTTAAAGATTCAATTAAGTCTTTATTTAAGTTATAGAATTCTGAATGGATTGGAGATGGAGATGCTTCTTTAAATGCTGCAAAATTTCTGTCCTTAATTGACTTTAAAATTGAATCGCCAACTGTTGTTACCGGTAATTCAATTAATCGAGTATCGCGTTTAATATTTAGGTTTCTAGATCGCTTTTTTGCAAGTTCTAATTGTAGTGCTAGATCTTTTATTCTACTAGGTTCAGCTGCTATACTTAGTGGTTCAAATCCTGGCTTTATTGCTTTTAGAATAGTTTCAATATTTCCATCTTTTACCATTACATGACCAGCAATATTTTGTTTATCGTGTGCTACTAATTTAGCTAATGAATTATTTAGTGTTTCTTTTTTAAATGGAAACATTTTTCCAGATTTTCCAGGATGAACGCATACAAATAGTGTAGGTAACCCAGTTTTTTCAGTTAATAACTTTGCACTTTTAATATGACCTTTATGGATTGGCTGAAAGTCTGATACTAATAGATTAACTTTCTTTACCTTACGTTCTTCATTTTCTGCAAGATCATACGTTTCAAAGTATCCAGGATTTTTATCATCTCCAACAAATTCGCTAAATGACGGAAAATAGTTCTCAAATAATTGATCTCCAATTGCAACCTTTGATAATTTATCAATTTGATTAAGTAGATTAGCTTTCATTGCATCAGTGAATAATGTTGAATTAACTTTAATCTTCTTCTTTCTGAAAATATTAATAAATATTCTGTAGATTTCTTTGTAATTAGGATTCTTATTAATTACCTCCATTACGTTAGGGTCATTAATTAATTCAGGATTAACATCAAATTCAGGTCTAGTTAAAAATTGAGGTATTTGAATATCTAAATCATTAAACTTTTCTCCATACTCTTTAATAAATTCAACAAATAGATGATTAATTAAAGAGACAAATCGTTCATCTGGCGTTTCTCCAGAAATTGTAAAACTTCTAAGTTCAGACATTCGGTAGCTTTCAATAAAGTTCATTAAGTCAGTAACAATAATCCAAACATAATCATCGCTTTTCTTTTGAACTTTTTCTTGAGGTAAATTCTTGGAATTATCATAGAATACTGGATCAATAATCTTTGCTAAGGTTGAAGAATCTCCAGTAGGGTCCTCTTCATCAAAAAATCTAAATACAATTTCACTAATTTCTCTATTACTAAATTCCTCTTGAGAATTTTCATCAACCGATGGATTTAATACAGATAGTATATGTCTACTAAATGATTGAGTTTTAAATTTCTCAGCAAGCATTGGTAAATTTGTAAATACAAATTCTTGAATCTTTACCTTTTGCTCATCATTTAATTTTCCTTGAAATATGATAGTTGGAGGATTAACTCCAAGTACTCCAGCCCATTTATCTAATTCTACTTTATCATGAATAAGTTTAGAAGTTTGATAATTTTCATCTAGTACTTTAATATGACTTAATGTTAATGGAGTCTCTTTAGCAGGATTGTAATCCATGCCAAATACATAATTTTCAGGAACTAATGTTAAAGAAGTCCCAATGTTCTCAAAATGTCTAATGCCCGGCTCGTAGTACTTACTAAGAACTCGGTCGATGTAACCAATTTTGCTGTCTTTTTTAAAGAAGTTAAAGTTATTTTGTTTTTCATCTCGTTTAGCACCAAAATAGGCACCATCATTTTTTTCATTAATGATAACTGTTTTATTAAGAAGATTTTCTAAAAATTCTTTTCCACGTTTTTCATAAACGTCTCTTAAGTGGGATAGTCCTGCCATATTTGGTTATTTATTAGGCTCTATTCCTAATAACGCACGGCACTCATGATTAAATTTAAGTATTGAAGATTCATCAAACTTGTTAAAAACTGTGCGTAAATTGTTATTTTTTGTTGAATCAGTAAGATTTGAAAGACCTAGTGTAGTTAACTCATTCATTAACTGCTGTTCATCAGTAGTAGAATGAGCTCCATCCCAAGTATCTTTAACTCTATTTGTGTCACCAGTTTGGCCAGAGACTTTAACTACTAGCGTTTTTGAATTTGAGTATAGAGTAGTATTTAATAACTTTAGAAATTCAGTTTCTGCTTTATCTCTATTTAATCGGTTTCTTAAGATTGCCCAAGTATATGCAGATATTATTGCTCTGTCAAATATCCAAATTTTGTCAGAATATTCTGGTCTAAGATTCATTTCCATAATGGTCATAATATTACCTAAACTAAAATAGTGAAGGCTAGGATCACCATCTAAACCTACTAGGTCTAATGTTTTAATATGGTCTGCGAAATAGAATTTATAATATTCAATTCTTGGATCATGCGTACTATCAATAAACTGGTTAATTAGGAATGTTTTTCCACAGTGTCTTGCACCTTCTACAAATAGGATCATATTAATTTAAGTCTTTCTGATTGTGAATAATCTGCTAATGAACATGCTGTATCCCAGTCAATTGTAATTACCTTACTTTTATCTACAAATACAAAATTCATGGTAACTTCTAAATCGCTAAATACTTTTGCATATTTAATGATTTCCCAAAGAGAATCTTCATATACTGTAATTGAAGTAGCTGAGGTTTGACGAACTAGTTCAATTACAGTATCTGATTTAGCAGTTTCTCTACCTAAAAAGAATACATCATCAAATTTAATCTGGTTTACTGATAACAGGTCCATAACTGCCTCTTGACACTCTTTTACTCTGTGAGTTACTAAATAATTTAGACAACCTTCACTGGACTTAACTTTGTCTATTGTATTTGAAATTCCACAAATATTAAACTGATGGCCGAGAGATTCTGGTGAATCAAACCATTCGTATGGTGACATATCTTTAGCTTGGCTGCATGTATAACCTGGAACCCTAAATAGAGTTTCATCAAAGTCAAATATATTAATGTGTACTTGTTTTTCCATGGAATATTTTACTGATAAATAACATAGTAGTTTTATCTAATATACTAAACAATGAGCAGAGCAATACGACATACCAGAGAATATAATGGAAACAGGTACAACCTGGTTAGAGATTGTGTCCAAAACCAAAGACCGTTTGTTGTTTACAACTTTACAGATCCAGATCAATATAATAAAGTACTTGCTGACCTTGATGCCTATGGCAAATTAAGTTATGTCCTACAAGTTATACACTCAATTGAAAGTTCAGGTTACAGAATGAAACGTAGTTTCCCAAGTATCTTTGTTACCAATTATGATACTGAAGTAACAAATGATGAATTTAAGAATATGGCTAAAGGCTCTATAAAACATTATAACTTAGATTCATTAGTGTGTCTGTATGATGGTGGAGTATCGGTATTCTATAAAAACGGTGATAGTCATCCAATTGGAGATACTATTTATGCAAGCACCACAATTACTGACTTCCTATCAGACTTTTATCAAATAGAAGGAGTATATTATTCTTTCGTTAGTTAAAACTTACTTAACGTTTTTGATAAAATAACTAGATGGAAGAACAAACTCCCCAAAAAAGAACAATTGCTGAAGTATTCAGAGAAAAGAGAGAATCTTTTTCTGGAGAAATTTATATTGGAATTAAACTGCTTGAAAATATCCGTAAGATACCGGAGGCTCAAGTTACTTTCTTAAGTTTACGTCAGCGAATGCTAGAGGAGAATCATACCTTAATTGAGCATTTTACTCAACTTAAAAAGACTTTTCGTGAAAAGAAAGGCGAAGAATGGATAGATGCATCAAAGAATCATCAAATTCGATATGGAGCTAATGAAAAGACTACGATAGTTGATGGAAAGACTGCTGCTATCAAAGAAAAGATAGAACAGGTTGAAAACCAAATACAGTTTTATTCAGATTCTATTAAAACAATTGATGCTGTTCTTTTTGGTATTAAAACCAGACTAGATGTCCAAAAACTATTGGATGGGCACTAAAATTATTAAACTATGTGTTAACCTTTAAATTAACTGACGATCGTCAATACCTACAGCTAATTAAGCATGAAATGAAGCGTGAGCTTAAGGACCTGCAACTGTATTTTAGAAAGAGACAAAAGGGTTATCACTTTAATAAATTGTACAAACGAAAATTATGGGATGGTTATGATAAATTTATTGATCAGGATCTTAAGATTGGTGTTGGTTTATGGAAGGAAATTATTAATTTCGGCAAGAAATACAACTACGAAATAAATATTGAAGATCTTGACAGCCTACTTAACTTAACATTTACAAAAGAACAATTAGACAAATTTGCATCTGTATTGTTAGACGGTTTACCAATTAACGCATACGATTATCAATTAGAGGCAGCTCATCGAGCCTTAAAATACAAATTTTGTTCTCAAGAACTTGCAACCTCTGCTGGTAAAACCTTAATTCTTTACATCTATATTTCTTTCTTAAAACGTAAGGGTATTATCTCTAAAGATAACAAAGCCCTAATTGTAGTTCCTAATATTTCGCTAGTTGGTCAAACTGCTGAGAAATTTGAAAAGGACTATCATACAGGATTAATGAATTATTCAGTGTTATCAGTTGGAGGTCAACATAAATATTCTGAAGAGAAATTTGAAGAGGCTGATCTGGTTATTTCAACCTATCAAAGCCTTAAAAATAAGGAACCAGAGTTTTTTAAGAGATTCTCAGTTATCTGTATAGATGAATGCCATACAAGTAGAGGAGCCTCAATTAAAGATATTCTATTGGCATCAACTAGTGCTGAATATAAACTTGGACTTTCTGGTACAATTAAAATTGAAGAGCAATATTCTGACTTCTTTAAGATTCAAGAATTTTTAGGTCCATTAAGCATGACACTTAAGTCAAGTTTCTTAATTGATCAAGAACACTCGCCAAATGTCTATATTAAAATGGTTAGCCTAGACTATCCAATAACTGAACCTTTTGTTAGAGACTATAAAGCACTCAGAGAGTCTGGTAAAGCTGGAAAAGAATTATTTGATGCAGAACGTGCATTTATTATTTCATATGAACCTCGAATTGAGTTTATATCCTCATTTGTCCAAAAACTTGGTGGTAATACCTTAATTCTATTCATTAATGTAAAGGATCAATACGGTCAGCGTATTTGCGATAAGATAAAAGAATGGAACGAACATGCATACTATATAGATGGTGGAGTTAATGGTGGAGACCGTGCTGACTATAAAGATGCAATGGAAAGAGAAGTTGGTGCAGTTATTGTTGCAAGTTATGCAACCTTTGCTACTGGAATTGACTTAAAGAGGGTTAATCAAATTATCTTTGCTGAAAGTTATAAATCTGAAGTTACAATACGTCAAGCAATTGGTCGTGGTATGCGTAAACTTGCTGGAAAACATGAAGTAACTGTATATGATTTAATTGATGATCTTGATGGTTATATTGTAAAACACGGAAAAGCCAGAGAAACCATTTATCTTAAAGAGAAATTTATTGTAAGCAAGCATCGTTTTGACTTAACTAAATTTGCTAATCGTTAAAAAAAGAGAACCTCCCGGATAGCGATATCGAGAGGTTCAAATCGCCGAAACGATTACGGTCCTAAGTCCGTTAATTTTAATCTTCTTTACCCCTTAACCATTCATAGAAATATTCTTCAGCCTTATCTTCAAATTTACTAACTCTAGCTTGTATTGCATTCATATCAGATTCCCATTGAGTTAAATCAGCTAACTCTTTAGTTAAATAAGTCCTAATGTTATCAACTTGCTGTTTTAAATTTAAAATCTCATCAGATTCATTTGATAGTCCATAGTCTTGCATATTATTAAGAGTTTCATCATTAATATCGTTAAGTATGTCTTGCCAATCATCTGATGCCTTTAACTCCTCTTTAGTAAGTCCGTATATCTGACAATCACTCTCAATATCATTACGTATATCTTCAGCTTCATGAGGTGGCTGTAATAATAACCAGCCTCCACTTTTACCTCCCCAACCAATATCTTGAATCCATGGATAAATTTCAACTACGTCATTAACAAATCCTTCGCGTTCATCATTCATCCATACCCACCATTCATCATTGATTGCCTCTTCTGGCATATCAGGTTCTCCAAGTATTTCCCTAACTTTATCTGAATCTGGCCAAGCATGTACCTTTACATCAAGCGCAAAATGGTCTTTACGCCATTGTCGACGCTCTCGATTCCAGTCATAAACATCTTCTAAATGGGCCCAAGTCTGTTCAACTTTCTGCACTAACTCAAGTATATCTTTTTCAAATTCAAAATCATTAAATGTCTCTTTACTTTGACGGTATGCAAATGACTCGTAGGACTCGTCAGACCACCCGTAATTTGACTCTGTAATAAACTGTTGGAATCTTTTTAATTTCATTAGTGTTTTGCTTTACTTATTTCAATTGCTTGTAGTTGTTTAACCGCTTTTTCTCTGGTTGGATGTGTACCTAAAACTTTAGTACCCTTTTTATTCATAACAACCCAATTTTTACCTCTTTGTACAATCTTCTCATTAATTTCAGAAAATTGTCCAAATCTAAATATTGAATTTTCAGCTAATTGAAGTTCTCTTTGAGGTTGAGAAACTGGATGTAGTTGATTAACTGTTTTAGTAGTAAATGATTCAACTTTATCCACTATTTCAGTAACTTTAGACTTAATCATATGAAGTTTGTTTACTTGATCTTGATTTAATTGTGTTGAATTTTCTTCAACTGTATAAAGGTACTCAATAAATTCATCTAATTGTTGCATTCGTTAAATTGATATTTTTGATGAGATCACTATTCCCAAAATAAGTTTTGCATAAATTAATCTAAAATGAATAAATGTAAAAATAATATCAGCATCATCTTTAGATAATTTAACTAGTCCTTTTTTTAAGTATAATTTGTTTACGGTATTTACAATTTCAGTAACTCGATATAGAGGCTTATTTGCAATAAGGTCAGTGAGCACTCCATTAAAAATTTCTCGGCTTAACGAATTCTTAGGATCAGATACATTAAGTAACCATTCATCAGTTTCAAGTGAAATATTACGCTTTACTAATAGGTCATTTGATTTAATTCCTCGGTCAATTTGTTTTGATATTTTATCAAGTTTCTTAACTGATGACGAAACTTGATCTATCCAAAGAAGATCTTCTCTGAATATTGATACTTTTGACTTTACTTTACTCTTAGTATGAATAAAATCAATTATGGTTGGAGATTTTCCTGATTTACTTGAACTAATTGATTCAAATTCATCATCAAACATTGCTGCTAGTACAGGAGTATTAGAGATTTCCATAGTAAACTGATCTCCAAATGGGAAATTTGCTAAAAATGGATACGCCTGATTAATTAAATATTGGTCTTTAGTGATTTCTTTCACCATTCATTAACTTTTAGGTTATTTATTAGTATATTAAACCAAAATACGCAACGTCAAGTATAACAAGATATGTCCAAACAACTAGAATCACAAATAAAGTCACTAGACTTAAAACAGAACGCCATAAAGATCTTAATTAACTCTTTCTATGGAGCATTTGGTAACAAATATTTCTATTTTCATAATAACGATATTGCCCAGTCAATTACGCTGCAAGGCCAAGACCTAATTAAATTTTCAATTAAGGCAATCAACCACTATTTCCAACAAAAGTGGCATCTTGACACAGAGCTGCATGAAAAATTAGGTATTACTGGAAGAACGGTTAACCAAATTGAGAAAGAAGCTGCAGTATATACTGACACTGACTCAGTTTATGTATGTTTTGACTATGCAATAAAGTCAATTGAAGGATTTGAATTGACTGATACCCAATCTCTTGAATTTTGTTTGGCAATTAATCGTCATCGACTTAAGAATTATTTTGAACAAGCTTTTGAAAAATATGCAGTTCACTTTAATACAGATAATCGCCAAAATTTTGAACTTGAAAATTTATCTAGATCTGGAATTTGGTTAGCAAAGAAAAAATATATTTTAAAAGTTTCATATAAAGATAATAAACATGAACGTCTTTTAGATAAAGAGTCATTAATTATTAAAGGCCTCGAAGCAATTCAAGCATCATATCCAGTTTGGGCAAGACAGCATCTACAAATATTATATTCTTATCTACTTGATATTGGCTATAATATTGACTTAGAAGGCGATCTTATCCCAAAACTAGCAGCTCTAAAAACTGAATGTGATGCTTTACCAGTTGAAGAAATTGCATTTAACTTCTCAGTTAGAGTTTATGAAGAATATCTAAAAAGTTTAGTTCCGTTAGTATTGGAAACTGGAATGCCAATTTATGGTAGAGCAGTTGCCTATCATAATCACCTAATTAAATTAACTAACAATCAAAAGTATCCACTAATTCGTAGCGGTTCAAAAATTAAATTTTATTATGCAGCTCAAAATGCATATGATTTTGATATTTTTGCCTATGCTCCAGGTTCTTATCCTGAAGAAATTGCAGTACCTATGGATCGTGAACAACAATTCTTTAGATTAATTATTGAACCAATTAATAAATTATTGGTTGCAATTGGATTTACTGAGTTAACTCCTAAATTAACTAGAAAAATTGAAGTAGTTAAATCTAGAAGCCGCAGTAAAGATTTTACTCCAGAAGAAACGTTCCCACTATATTCAGTAAATACTGAAACTTTAGAATATTGCGAAATTCCAGAAAGTTGCCAAGCATTTATTGGTAATCCTGATATTCCAGTACCTCAAGAATTATTTGCAATCTATATTTCAGCTATTTCTAAATATGGCCTAAATACTGTAATTGTTCCAAAACATGAACTTGCTAAATATAGAGATAGAGTTGCAAAGAAAAAGGGTATTGAAGTAGAAGATCCTTTTGCAATTCCACAAGCGGTTATGGAAGCTTATTTAGCTGAAAACGGTTGGACTGAAATTAATCCACCAGATGGAGGTGTATGGTTACAAACTGACAAATATGAAAAAGTCGTTAAAACTGGAAAAGACTATTCTAAACTGGGATACGATTTAGAAAAGGCTTATAAAAGTGCAACTAAACCAAAACCTGTAAAGAAGGTACCAGTAACAGATGAAGATTGAGGAAATAACCGCATTCATTGAAAACTTATTACGTAAAAGATTTCATGATGTACCGGAAAAACAGAAAATTGATGGAGATACTGGGCGTAAATTAAATTTTGCATGTCCAATTTGCGGAGACTCTGATAAAAAAGTTGCTAAGAAACGTGGTAATCTCTATTTAGATACTGGAGCCTATAAATGTTTTAACGATGGCTGCATGGCATACATGACAGTTGGCGAATTTGTAGCCAAAATGAGTAAGCAGCATGGAATAATGTTGCCTAGTTTTATTTTAGAAGATGAATTTAAACCAGCTCCAGTAAAAAGAACTGAAAATCAACTAGTACGATTCCTAACTTCAGATACTTCTCAATTGGTTAAAATAACTGATGTAGTTAACCGGTTTTCCTTAAAACGACTAGATCTCGTTGACGAAACTTCAAAGGCATATCAATACATTAAAGGCAGAGGCCTTGACTTAATTGAAGATTTTGGAGATTGCCTCTATACCGACTCATCCGATAATAAAGTTTATATTTTTAATTTTGATAGGCGCTCTGGCAGATTATTAGGATTCTCAATTCGTAATCTTGACCCAAATGCAGAGCGTAAATATATTATTAAATCATATACTGATCTTTCTCAAATATTTTCTCAAAAAGGTTTAACTAAAGAATTAGTAGAGGATGCTAATTTCTTAAACAACTATTTTAATATCTTAAATATTGATTTCAGTAAACCAATCAGAATGACTGAGGGCCAATTTGATTCTCTATTTGTAGACAATGCAATTGCAACATCTGGAGCATCAAAGGCCAGAAGTATTTTTTCTAATCTTGGAGCAAAAGGTGCAACTCAAGTCCTATTTGACCGAGACAAGGCTGGAAAAACTCAAATGATGAACTTTATTAAACAAGGATATTCAGTATTTCTATGGAATAAGGCAATTGGTGACTTAAAAAGAAAATTTAGTTCAGTTGACGACATAGTTTCATTAAATCGAATTAAGGATATTAATGATCTATTTTGCTATATTCATGACCGAGATTCCCAGTATTCACTTAAAGAATTTAACCTTTGGCTTGACAGCTATTTTAGCGATTCCATGTTTGACATGGCGTACCTATAAATAACTGTATGAAACCAAAAGAACCCAAGAAGATTCAGGACTTCCTAAAACCTAGAGCTGGCAAAATTAGACAAGGTTATTTTAGACCATCTAATCTTGCTAAATATGTTGGAGATCCTACTAAAATTATTTTCAGAAGTTCGTGGGAATTCAAATTTCTTAACTGGTGTGATCATAGCCCAACTGTTATTAAATACTCAAGTGAACCAGTTGGAATTCCATACTATTCTCCATTAGATAAACGTGGACACACATATTACATTGACTTTTATATTACAACTAAGGATAATGACGGTAATGAACAGTCTTGGTTAATTGAGGTAAAACCTGACAAATACACAAAACCACCAACTGCTCCAAACAGAATGACTGACAAGCAAACTGCTAATTATGTATATGCTGCAAAGCAATTTATTGTAAACCAGGCTAAATTTGAAGCAGCTAAAGAGTTTGCATCAGTTAGAGGTTTAAAATTTGGCATAATAACCGAAAACTTTTTGTTCAAATCAATATAAAAGATATAAATGAATCAATTAGAGATATTAAAGGACTTTTATCAAAATGGCACAGATCCAGATTTTAGTCCAAACCCAAATCACGTATTTGGTTCTAACACTAACACATCAAAGACCTTTTTAATGCCAGGTCATTTTTATACACATTTAGAACTTGATATAATTAGTCCAGACCAGGTTCCAACTTGGGACGAATATGAAATGATGAAAAATCCATCAGCTAGAGAAGACTCCCTAATTGAACGATACCCTAAAGTTAAAAAACCATTTTATGATAATCGCCCAATCTTTTTGGCACTAAGTACTGACGGTTTTGGACTTAATATTAAACTAATGTCACAGCCATTAAGAAAGAAATTTATCCGAATGTACCTTAAACAGGTTGCAACTATTTTGGATAGGTGCTACTCAGATGGAACCTTAATTGATATTGAGAAGAGACTCAGAATGAGTGAACTTTCTGCATTCTATAGAGTCAACTTAGACTTTATTAAAGCTGTATCTGGTTTACCCGATATTAAATTCAATCTTCTGGTAAATAAATACAATAGAGAAAAGATGCGAAATTTGTCATTAATAGACTGGGATGATGTTCCTAAATTACACTTAGCAAACTATTCAACCGATAAAATGATATCGGCTCGATCAAGTTTTTCACTCTTTGAAATAAAATAATAAAATTAATAATATATGGCTGGCTTTTTAGATAGTAATCCGTTAAGAGGACTTAGATCAGGTTTAACCGCTCTAAGCCGTTTTGGTATGAAGTACGACGACCTTTTGGTAAAAAACTCACAGGCAATCGGATACATTGAAGGTCAAATGACTGGATTTAACAATGCAATGGGAGATGACCTAATGCGAGCAACTCTTGCATTATCAGATACAACCTCATCATTAAAAAATAAGTCAATTGCATTCTTTCAATTAGACTATGTTCAAAAAAGAGAACGTCTTCGTGATCTTGCATCAAACGGCGAAATTGAATTTATTATTGAGACAATTACTGATGATGCAATTGTATATGACGAAGATAACCGATTCTGTTATCCAAATGATCTTCTTGGAGAAATTAATTACAGAGGTAAGAATAAAGAAGAGAGACTTAACTATCAAGAAAAGGTAATTGATAAGTACCGTGAAAATTTTGAAAAGATTTATAGTGCTTGGAGTTTTGACCGTGGTATTTCTGCATGGCAATATTTTTATCAATGGTTAATTGAAGGACATTTAGCGTTTGAAATTATCTATGATAACTTAACTAACCCAAAAGATATTATTGGGTTTAAGGAATTAGATCCTTCTACTCTTTACCCAGAAGTTAAAAAGGATTCAGCCGGTCTGATCTATCTACAATGGGCGCAGCGTGATCCTTTAAATAAAATGAATCGTACTTTAACTGACTCTCAGATAATCTATATTTCATACTCAAATGAATTCAGGACGAAACGAGTAAGTTTTGTTGAGAGACTAGTTAGATCATTTAACCTATTGCGTTTAATTGAGCACTCTAAAGTTATTTGGCATACAATGAATGCTCCAATTCGCTTAAAGACTACTGTTCCAGTTGGAACAAAGTCAATGCAAAAAGCCAAAGAAGACGTTAGAGAATTTACAAATACCTTAAAAGAAGATATTTCATTTGATGGTTCTACTGGAGAATTAAGTGTTGATGGAAAACCTAATATTCTATTCTATAAAAATTATGTTCTTCCAGTAAATGATCGTGGAGAGAAAATTGAGATTGAAGCTCTTGAATATCCTGGACCAAATTTATCAGGTTCAGAATTATTAAAGTACTTCCATGATAAATTAAAGCTTGACTCTAAATTACCTTATTCACGTTGGTCTGAAGGTCAAGGTGCATATACTATGAATGCAGAAGGTATTTCAAGAGAAGAGATCAGATACAATAAATTTGTAAAACGTTTACGTTCTGCATACAAAGAGTTAATAACAAAACCTCTTTATTTACAAATGTGCTTAGATGTTAAAGATCTTAAATCTGACCATAAATTTGCAAATGCAGTTGGTATGGTATGGCATGATGATAATGTATTTGAAGAAATTAAGAATCAAGAGTTATTAAATAAACGTCTTGCTACCCTTAACTCAATGAAAGCTGTAGTAGATGATGAAAACAAACCATATTTCTCAACTGAATACTTAATTAAAGAATATTTAAAATTAAGTGATGAGGATATTGAAAAGAATCGTAATTACTTAGCAGCATTTGGTCAAGCGGCAGAAGCTGCTGCTGGATCTGGTGGAGGACCTTCTGCCGGTGGAGGACCTGCTGCCCCAGCTGGAGCTCCTGCAGCCCCTACTGGAGAAACTTCATCAGAAGTCGGAACAAAGGGTCAATTATAATATAAATTATCATATTTTAATATAAACAAGAAAAGCGAAGATAAAACTTCGCTTTTTTATTTAATATTGGTTAGATTAATTAAAGATCAAACATTGTTGCAAATGCAGATTTACCATCTATTTTAATATCTAATCCTAATCCAACTTTATAAGGATCTCCAATATCTTCCATTGTAAATCCAGATGCAGTAATTTGATAAGGTTTAGAAAATAGGACGTATTCATTAATTTGAGCATTTGCATCCTTTTCCATATCATCAAGGCTTGAAAATTCAAATTCAAATAGATATTTCTCAGCATTAAATCCAAGATCTTCGCCTAATACTTCTCCAGGACGAGTTAATAATACCATTCTGATTTGTTGAAGGGCATTTTCAATTGAGTCATTTGATTCCAATATACCTTCTTGATAATTTGGATCTCCTGGTGCTCTTAAGTAGAGGTCTTTTCCTATTGGTTGAATCATATCTTAATTACCATCTTGCAAAGTACAAGAAGTCGGCAGTATTTTCACTTTTCATCATTTCCATAACTCCAGCTAATTCAGCTTCGGCTTTAGTTACTAAGTTTGCATAATTTGGTTTTATTCCACCTGGTAAATTATAGTCAAAGGTAGTAAGTAGATCACCAAGTCTTAATTTTGCTTTTGCTCTAACATATCTTTGAAATACTTCATCATTATATAGATCATCAGCTGGAATTTTTTTAGCAATATGAACTACCATTTGAGAACCTTTTGGAGTTCTTCCAAGAATTGCTAATTTTCGTGTATTCTTATTATAGTCATATGCAAATGTATCAATTGTAAAACCTTTAACTAGATCAAGGAATGAAAATATAACGGTACGATACATAATTGACTCTCCAATAAATGGAGTTAGGAACATTTCTGATCCAATAAATTTATTATCTGCAAAATCCAAATCCATTGTTCCAAACATTGAGGCTCCGCCTTTTGCTTCCATTACATTATGTACAAATCCTACGCAGTCAGGTAATTGAATTGAACGGTCAGTTTTAAATGCTGGATTACTAAATACTGAGTTTGGTATTAGTAGATATCGTGGCTCAACTGAATGTTTCCAATTATCATAAAAATATCTTTCAGCAATTGTAATAATACGCTTAATTTCTTGTTCAGGAATAGAATATGGCAATGCTTTAGCAAATGTCAATTCATTCTGTACGTCTAATATTAATTCGTCTAAAGTCATTTAGTTAATTTTTTTACTTTGTTACAGCTAATTTAGCCGCATCTTCAATTGCTTTAGTTAATGTAGCAATCTGAGCATCAATATCACGTTTCTTTTGTAAATACGTTGAGTCAGCCTGATTCAATTTAGATAGTTGAAGTTTAAGATCATCAATTTTAACATTAGTATCTTCAATTATACCTTCCATTACTGGATTCTTAACTGTTTTTGAATAGTCTGGTAGTGTAATCTTAGGATGAGTTAGGTCAGCTCTTTTTACTTGATCAATTGACTTCTCCTTTTTAACTGAATCTGCTGCATCTACCTTAGTTGCAGTCTTTGGATCGCTTAGCTTTCCACCAGTTGTAAATTCTTTAAAATTTAAAATTTTGTTACTCATAGTAATTGTTTTTGTTATTTATTAATTTCTTGGTCTTCTTGGTATTTACCAGAATGATATTCATCAAATCTAAGAACTTTATAATTTCGTGGATTTGATCCAAGCGGCGTTGTATTAGCAGTCATATCACGTCTAGAAATAGGTGCACTTGATAACCAATGTGTTGGTATTCCACCCATACTAATTCCAGTTGGGCTAGGTTGAATATTTCGGTCGGTTTGTTGACTAAACGAACTTGCTGGAACCGTAACTTCACCAGATGACATTTTTGAATTGTGCATATCCATATGGTTATTTATTCTAGATACAAGCCAAATAAAAAAAGCCCGATTACTCGAGCTTTTCTATTATATTGATTTGTAAAATTAGGCAGTAGTGAATATTATTTGTGATAACTCTCTTTTCCAGGTCCCTTTAGTATTAGTCATGGTATTTACTCCAATCTTAATTGGCTTTGGATAAATTTTAGAGATAGGTTTACCATTAAGAGCAGTTCCCATAAAAGTAATATCTGACCCATTTGATGTAAATGTCCCAGTTTTGGTATTTGGTCCAAAAGTACTAGTAAGCCAGCTAGTTAGCTCATTATTTAAAACCGGATGTTCTGATTCAGTTATTGGTACGCTAGCTGCTGCTTCCATCATACATTCAGTCATATATGACCCGCATTCGTTTAGGTAATTTTCATAAGTATGCATTGGATCAGCATCTTCATCACATCTTTGAGCTTCTTGAATTAAAACTTCTTCACATAGTGCTTTAATTGCACGCTTTGCTGGTTCAGACATCGCAATATTATAACCTTCTTCCATAGGAGTCCAGCACTCATTTACAAAACTTTCAAATGTTTCAGCAACTTTACCTGATTCCTCTTTTTTAGACTTATTAAGTAATTTAAAATCTTCTTTATCAATTTTTCCATTATGATTCTTATCTAGATTCTTTTGTTTACCTTTAAGTTTTTCATCAACTTCAGAAGTCTCAGTATAGTCAACCTCTACTGGAATAGAATATTCATGTTCGCCGTGTTGAGCAGTTAATAAACCTTCTCCATCATAGTTAAACTGAAGCTCTAACTCTTCGCCGTCCTTGGTTCTAATTATAATCATTGCATGATCATCTCCATGATCAGACATAGATACTATTTGTGGATGTAACATATCACCGAGAGTGTCCTCCTGGATGTGAGGATTAGATCCCATTCGTGTATCAGGAGTTTCCATGAATTTTGGAAGCTTATTTTTGCCAAATTTTCCCATTTGTATATGGATATTTTTGATTATTTATCTGGCAGATCTATTGAAACTGCCGAATTTCACTATTTAAGTTGAATCATTGAACAGGATTCAACTCCTCTATATAATAGGATAGTTGTACTATCATCAAGTTGTAAACGATAGAGACCATGGCCAACTTCATCAGTTAATTTATTAATTTCAACAGTTTTTAGGTGCATTGGTATATCTTGTTGCATATGGCTAACACCTTCTGCATTTTTAGATTTCTCATATTTTACAACATAGATTAAGATGCCTGATGCTAAAAACACTGTACCTATTATAAAAAGTATTGGACGTAATATATTCATCTTATTTAATTGTTAATTTGTTATCTTTAGATTTATGGTTAATCACTAAGTGATCTCCATCTTTAATTTTACCATCAATATATGCTTCAGCAATAAGGTCTTCAACATGGGTTTGAATTGCACGTTTTAATGGACGAGCTCCAAATTTATGGTCATAACCAGCTTCAATTAAGAATTCCTTTGCCGATTTTGTTAATTCAACAGTATAGCCATTATCTTTGACTCTTGAGTATAGATCTAGCAATTCAACCTCAATTATTTGAGCAACATCCTCCTTCTTTAGGGATTCAAATATAATAATATCATCTAATCGATTAATAAATTCTGGAGCAAATTGTTTACTAACTGCTTTTCTTAGGATACCAGAGGCCAATTCTTTTTGCTGCTCAAATGAAGTTGATGATGAGAATCCAATACCTCCTCCAAAATCTTGTAATTCCTTAACTCCTAAATTAGACGTCATTATAATTACAGTATTCTTAAAGTCAATTTTTCTTCCAAGACCGTCAGTCATATGACCTTCATCTAATACTTGTAATAAGGTATGGAAAATATCAGGATGAGCTTTTTCAACTTCATCTAATAAGATAACTGAGTAGGGTTTACGTTTTACTTTTTCAGTTAATTGACCGCCAGCTTCATAACCAACATATCCTGGAGGAGCTCCTATTAATTTTGAAGAGGTAAATTTCTCTCCAAATTCAGTCATATCAATTCGGATTAAGGAGTCATCTGTATCAAACATAAACTTTGCTAACTGTTTTGCTAATTCAGTTTTACCAACACCAGTTGGTCCTAAAAACATGAATGTACCAATTGGTCGGTTTTTAGACTTAAGTCCTGCTCTTGATCGCTGAATTGCTTTTGTTAATTTAGATACTGCTTCAGATTGACCAATAACTCTTTCCTTTAACCATTTAGCCATGGTTGATAATCTTTCAAGTTCAGAGCCTTTTAGTCTAGTAACTGGTATTCCAGTCATTATAGCAACAACATTTGCAATATCTTCTTCAGATACAGTTAATCTGTTAACTTTTAATGATTCTTCCCATTTAAGTTTTTCATCATCAATATCTTTCATTACATTAAGGGCATCATCTCTAAGTTTAGCAGCCGCTTCATATTGTTGAGAGTCTACTGCTTTTTGTTTTTTAGCACTTACTTGAACAAATTTATCTTCTAATTTTTTAATTGTATCCGGAACAACTACTCCATTTATATGAACTGCTGCACCAGCCTCGTCCATTAAGTCAATTGCTTTATCTGGTAAAAATCTGTCCTGTAAATATCGATCACTATATGCAACACATGCATCTAGTGCTTCATCTGTATATTTAACAGAATGATGGTCTTCATATTTAGATCGGATATTTTCAATAATTTGTCTTGACTGTTCAAGAGTAGATGGGTTAACCATTACCTGTTGAAATCTACGATTTAGTGCTCCGTCTTTTTCAATTGAACCTCTAAACTCATCTAGTGTTGTTGCTCCAATACACTGGATCTCTCCACGACTTAGTGCAGGCTTCAGGATATTTGCAGCATCTAATGATCCACTCGCAGAACCAGCTCCAATTAGGGTATGAATTTCATCAATGAATACAATAATATTTGGATTTTGTTGAACCTCATCTATTATCTGTTCCATTCGTTCTTCAAATTGGCCTCGGTATTTAGTACCAGCTACTAAGTTTGCTAATTCAAGAGTTACAATCTTTTTATCAAACAGAACTCGTGGACAGGTTTTTTCAATAATCATTTTAGCAAGGCCTTCAACGATTGCAGTTTTACCAACTCCAGGTTCTCCAATTAGGAGAGGATTGTTTTTCTTTCTACGTGCTAAGATTTGACTACATCTACGTATTTCTTTTTCTCGTCCAACTACTGGATCTAATTTACCCTCTAGTGCAAGTTGGGTTAGGTCTTTACCAAATGAATCGAGCATTGGTGTTTTTCCAGTTTTGTTGTTTTGCTTTGCCATATATAGTTATTTCTTATTTTTTAAATTCTAATCCCACCAAGTGTTTAATCCAGATCCATCTCTTTGTGATTCAAAATGAGTATATGATTCATTATGATCCATATCATCAGGTGCTTTTTCAAATTTTGAATAGTCTTGACCTTTCATTATATACCATAACTCATCCCACATTTCTTTTTCAATCTCACGAGATCGGTCAAATACCTTTCGATTATGTTCTTTTTCTTCTGCTGTATCTTGATCTACCATTTGAACATACCCTTCAGTTTCTGCGGGTTCAAATTCCAAAGGATGATGTATGATTTCGCCTAATTCATCTTCAGCCATTTCAATAAAATTTTCTTCTATAAAATGTTCCATTAACTTTGCAGCGCGTAACATTTTTTCAACTTTTTTTGAGCTAGAAGATTTTATTTCATTTCCACGATCATCCATTGTAATTGCCATATCAACTAGTGCAGTTTTCATAAATGGTAACACTGAGTGTTGACCTGCCCACCATGAGTAATTCCATAGTGCTTTACGGAACAGCCATATATTTTTACAAAATTTAGGAAAGTCATATCTTATAAAATCCCAAGTCTTCCAATACCAACGTCCTCGGTTAGCCATTTTTTCTAAGCTTTTGAAAAAGCTATTTGCCATTTTTACTTCCATAATTATTCAGGTTGTTTATTAATACTATCTGATATTGAAACAGTTGGATTGGTTATTACTACAGTTTCACAATGTCTTTTTTTACAGGTACTTTCTATTTTTACAGTATCATGCTTAATTACCTGAACTTCAATTTTAACTGTATCAATTAGGTCAGTTAATGAGTCTTTTGGTTTTTTAGCAAATGATGGTTTGCTTATTACAAATACCAATATTGTAACTAATATTACTGTTAGTGCAATCAGTGCACTTGCTCCACTTAAGAATAGCTTATTATATTTGTTCATCGATTTTTGTAATTAACGTTTTTAATGAGTGTTTAACATTTGTTCTAAAGCTCTCTTCCATTTCATTTCTTCTAATTTCAACTTCTCTAACGAATGCCTCATATAATACATTATATGTCTTTGGAGATAACTGTATATTATAACCAAATACATGATTAATTACAGTAAGTTCAGTCTGGTCCATTATTATTAAAATATTACTATCGTCATTTTTAACATAATGTTTATTTAGTAATGGACTAATCAATAATTCACTGTGAGGTAACTTAATCATTTTTCTAAAAACATTAGCCGCTTCGCGTTCACTAGTATCATATGTATTTGTTTTTCTACTAGTTGAGTCAAGTGATCTGATTATTCGTATTGCTACTCTTTGAGAAAATCTCTTAACTCTGTGTAGTCGATTAATCTCTTCAGTTATTTTCGATTGATTGAAATTTATCATAGTGCTAATATACTAAAAAATTAAGTAGTTCTTCCAAAAATTGAATTAAATATATCTAATTTACGTGTCTCAATAGAGTACTCAACAAAATCAGTTGAGCAACGAATCTCTTCTACACATTTCCAAAGACTTGGAATATCATAACAAATTGGATTATTATCTTTGTCCCATGCTTGATTAGGATCGTCTGAATCATCATCTCGTTCATAAATAAACCACGAAATCCAATCTTCTCCATCTTTTCCATAATATGCTCTAAATAGCAAAGTAATTGTAGCTGCATATGCATCTTCATATTCCATTAAGTCAACGCCTAACTGATAGAGCTTATGACTTTGTTCTTGTTGACTCTTAATTTGAGTTATTATCTTTTCGAATACTTCCAGCTTCATTTAATATAATTTTAGATTGATTTTCAATTCTTTGGATGTATTCTTCAATTACGACTTCCATTCCAGACTGGATTAGTCGAGTTAAATCTTCTTGCGAAGCAACCATGCCCATTTGCTGAGCTGATCCTAGTGCTTGAACAGTTTGAATTGCACCTTCTTTTGCAATTTGTTCAATTAAGCTTAGTTCTTTATTTTCCATTATTTTCTTCTTTTACGTGATTAATCATTTCTTCAGTTGCTAAAATTAAGTCAAACTCCATATCTACTAATCCAAAGTCAGGATCAGTTTCAAGTTCATGTCTTAATGATTCAAAATCAGCTACACTAGGTTCTTCAAAGTATCCACAAAAATGGTAGACAAAAATTGATCCGTCAGTTTCATCTTTTGTAACTGCTGCGATTCCATGAGTAATATCGCTTACTTGTTTTTCAGTGGTCATATGTATGTTGGTTTAAATTTAGTTAAAGGTTGTAAGTTTTATTGCCTTTATTCTGGCTTCTAATCGATCAGTTGTTTTTTGGTCAAGTTTAAACCGAAGATTTCTAGTTTGGTAACTTTCTAAAAAGTTATTTTGAATTTCAAAATTATCAATTAACTTGCGTGCAACCTTTTCATGATCTGATGTTTGACATGAGTCAATTACCTTTTCTATCCAAATTGCTACATCTCCAGGATGTGTACTAGTTGCTGCCATTGTTTTTAGATTTAGTTTTTATATTAAGAGTTACATAATTATACTTAATGCCATTATCCGTTTTACGTAATGTACAACCCATTCCAGTAGGAACCGTTATTACACAGGCTGGATTTCCAGATTCTTGAGCCTTAACTAATAAGTAGTTTAGGTTTTCTTTGCCAGCTGGTTCAACTCGTCCATCTTCATATACAATCCATGTACCTGGAGAATTAATTATTGCAATAATTGACTTATCTCTAATCATCTCATTTTTTGCATATGCCTTTTTAATCCGATTCATTTGGTCAGAAGTAACCCAATCTATTGTTGGGTATATACCTTTCCATGTAGAGTCAGTTGTCCAAATACGATACGTTAATTTGGCAATTGGATCATCACATAATAGATGCAATGTATCTTTAGCAAAGGTTGGTTGAGAGTGTTTAGCAAACTGAGTTTGCGCATTTGCTGTAATCGATATTACAGTTAATAGTAAAAGTAATTGTTTCATTGTTTTTAGGTTAATTCATTAATTCTAATTGTTAAGTGGTTAACTACGTGTTTCACTCCACGTAATCTGCTCATATCTAATAAAATGAGACCTGTTCCATGCATTTCTAAATATTCAACTGGGTCCAAATGTTGATAATTTGCAATATACTCTAGTGCACGCACATTAATTGCATCGCGATATATTTGATCATCATTAGTTCTAAGGTCTATCATATTTAATATATTTGTAAGTAATAGTATCTCCAATTCGTATACTTGCACCAATTGGTACAGTATCGCAATTTTCAAGAACTGCACAATACCTTGGAGACAGGTAGTCAGTCACACTTATTGGCTTAATTTTAAAGACCTCCAATACGGTATGTTTTTCAACGGTCGTTGTCTGGTTAAGGGATTGTCTATTGCAACCTGTAATAATTAATATTAACAGTAATGCGGTAAATTGTAATTTCATATTCATATAATTTATATTAATATACTATATAAACAAAAAAAAGTCCCAATAAATTGAGACTTTTCAAAAAAAAAAATAAAAGGATTAAGCGGTTTTAAATATAATACCTACTGAAATTCCAACAATAGCAGTTACAATAATCCAAAGTAATTTGGTTACTGTACTTTTCCATGAAATAAGCTCTCGGTGTTCTTCTAGGATTTTAGCAAAATCTCTAGCATCTTCTTCCTTGCGCTTACGGAATTCAGTATTTTTATTTACTCGGACAATAATTCCATCTTCTGGATCAAGCAATTGCTTTCGGATATTACGAAGGTCTTCCTTCATATCTCCTTGAGCATGCTCAATATTTTCAATTCGGTCCTGTATTACTTTAAGTTCGCCATTTGGTAACTTGGATTTAATAACATCTAGGGCATCAAGTATATCATTCATCATTGAATCGACCTCTTGTGACCCTCTACTTCTAGTAGTATTACTCATTATTTATGAACTTAATTTTTTAATTAAATAGTTGCGTCTTCTTCTGGAGTCTCTTCAACTTCAACATTAGGTTCAGTATCATCCATCATATTAGTAGAAAGAGCATTATCCATATCTCCAGTTTCTGGCTCTTCAGCTGGAGCAGGTTCATTTTGATTACCTAGTGGTAATTCAAGAATATCTGGTGAACCATGTACGTCAGTATCAGTTCCCATTTCTTGATTTGAGTGTTGTTGTGTAAATTCTTCGAAACTTAAAATTTTATTACTTGTGGTTTCCATTTTATTAAATAATTTGAGTTTATTTATCTTGCAAGTTAGAACAAATAGAGCCTCGCATAGGACTAATTGTTATTCAGATATTTGGGTTCCGCAGTTAGGGCAAAATTTCCAACTTGATTTTTTATTGCGAGTGCCGCAGTTTGTGCAATATGAGCGTATTTCACCAATTTCTACAGGTTTCTTACTTTCTGGTAAAATTATCCAAACTGATATTGAACAGGTCCAGCTATTAAAATTTGCACTAATTGAACTAAATTTCTGCTTAGATTTTGGGCCTTTTTCAACAATACCTGTCTCAATCGAGCTATTAGTAAATGTTGAAGCACTTCCTCCAATTATTGAATTTGCATATGTAACTCCAGGGGTATGAGTGTAGTAATTAGTAGTAACTGTACTACCGTTACCATACATCATTATGGAAGGTTGCGATAGATAAACAAGTTCATCATAGAACTGGACTTCAACCTTACCGTTATTTACAATTGCTGCTTGACTCTGAGTAGAGTCATCAACTTCATAAACAGTAAACTTGAATTTTTTAGTAACATCAATAAATCTTTCAAGAAAGACCCGTTGGCCAGGCCTTAGCACAATACCGCCGGCAGCCGATATTACTTGACCATTGATCCAGATTTTTGCTAATACTGATGTTGTTTTTGGATTGTATAGTTCAATTTCAAAATTTGAACCGTCTTTTAAATAGACATTTGACCCGTAAGTCTTTAGTCTTCCTCTGCCTTTTGTAATTGTTGCAGATGGTTGTGGACTACTGAAACTGGTAAACAGTGCAGTTGATCCACTGGTTGTGGTGTTGTGTTGATACATAGTAGTTTTGTTATTTTATGCTCATCTCATCGTAACCTTCAATTGATTACTCAAGGGCTCGTAAACCCGAGACAAACAGAGCAAGGCTCTATGTTCCAATATTATTTAACTCTGATTTGGTAAAAGGTTTTTACATACTAGCGCCACCACTACCTCCACCATATACTCGACGATCAAAATAGCGTTTATCTCCTATTGCATGAATAACTTGACCCCAACCTGGAGGTACATCAAATGTACTATTATCAAATACTAACCAAATTGTTTTTTTGCCCCATTTAGGAGCAACTGGTAAACCATGAGTTAGATGACCATCTGTTATAATAACTACAAAATCAGGGCGATCCCTTATATTATCTTTAATCCAGCTCATAACATCTGGAATTGCTTCAGTACCTCCTCCAGTTCTAACATGTTCAAAATCAGAAGGTTGTGGCTTTTTAAAATTCTTTAATACAATTGGATCAACTACTCTTTCGGCAAACGGTAAAACGGCTATTTGTTTTATCTTTTTAGCAGCAGCAATTCCAACCACTTCAGATGCAAAATCTGGAAAAGCTGCAGCAACTGATCCACTTACATCAATTGCAACTACTCCATTTTCAAGAGCATTGTTTTGTGTTTTAATACCATATCTATAATCTCCAGTACCAATTGATCTTCTTGATGGAAATTTAAAATCACTTGAACTTGCAAGTTTACCTATAAATCTACGTAATTCAGCTCTCCAGTCTACAATTGGATCAGTAAGATCCATAATTTTTTGATAAATTGCTCCACTACCTCCACCTTTTTTGTCATTACGTGCAGAAAGTTTAGTTTGAGGGTTAAGATGAGCTTTGGCAGCCGTTCTAGCAATTTCTTTCCACTGTTCTTCAGTTAATGGTGGACGATCTTCATAACCTTCTTCTTTAGCTAATTGTTTTCCTTGGGCTGGAGTAATTACTTCACCAGTTCCTCGCCCTACTACTTTACCACCACTTTTTCCTTTAGTTATATCATTTCTTATAACAGTAGTCCTTTTTCCAACATTATCAATATTATCAGAATTAACCATAGGGCCTTCACCTTCTCCACCTTCTCCTTGACCTTTACCTTCTTTACCTTCTCCTTGACCTTTACCTTCTCCACCTTCTCCTTGGCCTTTACCTTCTCCACCTTCTCCTTGGCCTTTACCTTCTTTACCTTCACCTTGGCCTTTACCTTCTCCACCTTCTCCTTGGCCTTTACCTTCTTTACCTTCACCTTTACCTTCTCCACCTTCTCCTTGGCCTTTACCTTCTCCTTGACCTTCTCCACTTTCCTGTCCTTTAGTGTCTTGGCCTTCACCTTGGTCTTGACCTTCTTCACTTTTTTGTCCTTTAGTATCTTGGCCTTCACCTTCTTCTCCTTCTTCAGGTTCTTCTAAAGTTGCAGTTTTAATATTATCGCCGCCCTCTTGGTTAGAGCCTTTTCCACTAGTACCACCGGTTTGTGGATTAACTAATTTAACTATATCAGATAATTTGGTTTTCATATTAATTTCGTTTAAGTTTTTTCAATTCAGATTCTGCTTCTTGCTTACTTAGTGGTGAAAAATCAACTTCTTTACTAACTGAATCAATTGAATTAACTTTACCAAACATATCATTAGCTGTGTCATAAATAATATCACCTGGTTTTAATACAGCCTTTTTCTTTGGTTTACCTTCTGGGCCTTCTGGACCATCTCCACCTTCTTCTCCAGGTTCTCCTTCTTCTCCACCTTCTTCTGGCTGCTCATTTGGCATTATTAAATCTGAATCATCATATAATTGCTCAGCATTTCTGTTTGCATAGTCTTTATTAATACAACCACCAATATCATTCTTAATTTCATCATATGATAAAATATTATCATATGATAATAATAAGTTAATTTCATAATCTCCAGCAACATTCCATCTAAATCCGTCTCTTCCTTGCATACGAGCAAAATGAAATAGTGCACAGTGCATAACCTCGTGTGCAACAACAAACATAATTTGTCGTTCAGTTAGGCTATCAAAAAAGTTAGGATCAATAAACATATTAGTTCCATCAACTGCCGCAGTTTTGCGTTCTAAATTATAGGTATAAATAATTCGTAATTTATATAAAAGCTCAGCAAAAAACTTATATTGACCACCAAGTTTTGCAATTGCATAGTCTACTTTAATTTTTACCCGTTTTATAGTTGGATCAGATTCTTGCGATTCCAATATTAACCCGGTAGTCTTAGTAAAGGTTGAATACTTATTATAATCATCCCAATATAAAAGTTGTTTCATTTATGCTGTTAAATTTTTAAGATCGCGTTCAGAACCTGGGTATTTAGCAAAGAACTCTTTCATGGCTGGAATGACAAATCCTCTAAACTCTGGAGATTCTTTCTCTGCTAAATATGGATGAATTTCATTAGTTGATCCAATTATTTGCATTGCAACTGTTGGATTATTAAGTCTAATTGCATATTTTACTAAATTTCTATATTCAGGTTCAGTTAATCTTCTTCCTTTATGTTCATATGCAACGGCTGATGCCAAAATATATGCAACATCTAATTCATATTCAGATTCAGAGCCTCTTGTTCTTGTTGGAAGTGGTGCATTATCTGGCTCAGTATAAACCTTATATAGATTCTTTAGGTCGATTTTCTTAGATAGAAGATAATATGCCATAAATGCACGAGCTGCCTCTTTTCCAATACTTGGTGAAAGAGCTTGTTTTTCAATCATTTGATCACTTAACTGAATACCTTTTCTCTCTGCTTCTTTTTTTAAATTTTTCCAAGCAATTGCAGCCTTTTCCCAAGATCGTGGACTAGGAAATGCTATTGATCCTGCCTCCATTTTATGAAAGAATTCTTTACCTTTAGACCATTGTAAAAATGATATAATAAGTGGATCAAATACATTAACTCCACTTTTATCAGTTTTAGTTGATGCATATTTTGCATAGTTCTTAACATCTGGTACATAGTTTACTTGTTGCCAACGGTTTCCTAATGCCGTACCAAACTCTTCAGCATTGGTTAAATCATCTTCTTGGCGGTTTGATGCTGCAAATATTGTCCAATTGCTTCCTATTTTCCAACCTCCATCTAATTCTCTATCATATACAAATTTTAAGGCAATATTTCTAATTGCTTGAGGTGCTCTAGATAACTCATCTAAAAATATAATACCACCAAGTCCATCCACTCCATTTGCTTTGGCATTTCCTTCTTCACCTTCACTTTTATTATATACAGGTAACCAGCGTTGTGGAACTCTTGAAGCTCTACGACTCATTGGATTATCGTTAATTGCTGGATCAATTACAGGTAAAAAGAAATCTTCTGGTGCATATGTAGTTAATTGAATATCTAGCAAATCATATGTAGTTCCTTCACCTTTTGCCTCTTGGATTGCTTTAATAATAGCAGTTTTACCAATACCTGGAGCTCCCCAAACCATAAGCGGGGCTTCTTCTGTTGGATCTGGATTATTTACAATTCGTTCTACAATGCTTAATAAAGTGTCATAGTCAACATTGTCAACTCCACTAATACTTGGAGTAGCCTCTAATGGAACAACTTCTTCATCTATTAAATTTTCATCAATTTCGTCTTCATCTGGTGAATAGTTATCTATCCCAAGTGCTCGTAAACTTGCTTTTGATGGATAAATGGTTACACCATATGGAATTGTACCATCTGCACCATCAGTTGATCTTTTTCCATTAATTTGGGCGGATAGTGCACTTAAAAAGTTTGCACCTTTTCCAAAGAATTTTTTAATTGACCCAACTGCTGATTTAGCCATATTGCCAAGGCGGCTTTCGTTTTGGTTTAAGTTTTCATTCAAAAATGATGAATACGTTTTGATAATTTTACCCATTACTTATGTGTATATTTTTTAGTTATTTATTAGGCAAGCAGTCACAATATTTAAAAGGGTTAATACCTTACCACTGTGACCTTAAGGCCAGATTTTTTAGCCAAAGTAATCATATGGCTAGTACCTTTACTTTGACCATCCCAAAAACAAATACAATGGTCTGCATACTGAGCCATTTCAGAGTTTCTTTTTACTCCAGCTGATCTGCCATACTGAGCCCAATTTGCTGGAAATATTTTTACTTGTAAATTTGTGTCAATTGCATAGTGCTCTCCTAATAAGTCAGCGCCCTTAGCTCCACCAGATACAATTTCAACTTCTTGAACTCCAGTTATCAACTTATTTACCTCTTTACATAGAAGATCATAATTTGAAAAATTTCGTCCACCTGCAATTATTAATTTCATGAGTATTACATTTAATTTGTTATTGGTAATATTTTACCCAAATTTGGTAATAGTCGTGTACTTTATTATAATAATTTTGCTTTGGTTGCAGCAATCTTAACCATATCTACTGTAAATTTAGTCCGATTCTCTGCAGGTTTAGATAATTCCTTTTGATTTTCTAAATCAACAATTGACTTTATAAGTTTATCTAACTCAACCTTTGACTGTTGTGCTGTATTTTTTGCATCCTTAAAAATAGTTAAGCTCTTTATATCAATTTCTTTCTGCTTAGCCTTTTTAGCTTTAATCTTTTCAATTGATACACTTGACAGTTCATCTGATTGGTCCAACCCATCTTCAGACTTTCCACTATATTTAAGTAGAGCATATGTTGAAATATGTTTTGCATAATCTTGTAAGTTTTCTTCTGTTAACTTAGTAGCAATATTATTAACTATTCCCTTTAGCGTAGTTCCACCAACTAGCATATCATCAACTACCATAAAATATGGAGCTTCTGCCTCAAGTATGCCTTTGACCTTATTATATTTTGGATTTCTTATCAGTTCTTGATGTGCAGATGCCGCTGATTTGAATGCATTAATTATATAATCATCAATTTGGTGACCTGAGTTTAAAAGGCGACGTGATCCTGATCTAAGGCCAGACGATTTTTTAATAAATCCAGTAAATTCAGTTTTTTGTGAAGTTTTAGAATTTTCCATACCTGGCCAATTTTCAATAGGCTCGCCAGTTTGTTTTGACCAGGATAACGCAGCTGGTCCATTCCAATAACTGGAAACATGATTCTTTAAATATGAATCAAGTTGATCTCTTGTAATTTCATCTGCTTTTAAATAGGCATCCCAATTAACAATTGATATTGGAACTGCGTAAAATCTCTTCAATACATCAATTACCTTTGCCTTAGGATAGTAAAGATCTTTTATTGTATTAGCAATTCTAATTGCTAATGGAGATGATGAGCCTGCCGGAATAATAACTCCAACTTTTAGACCTATTAAATTAGTTGGATAAGTTAATTCAATTAATCTTTTTAAATCACTATCTGTTATTGAATCAGGTTTCTTAAGAGCATCCATTAATTGAACCTTTTGTGAGCCATCCGCTCTTTCCATTGCATATCCATTATACATTTGAACCTTAGCATTAGATACCTTATAACTACTTGATGAAGCAGATGGAGCATTCACCAATTTTACAATATCATCAGGAGAGTCATTTTCAAAATTTATATCAGGTCTTCCATTAACCAGTTTAATTCCCTCAGTTAAAAACTGTGAAAAGTTTATTAAATGTTTCATACAGTTATTTATATAAACTATTTATTTTTTAGTTTGCGTTTGACTGCTTCTCGGGTTGACTCCATCTTTTTAGCATATGATGGATTTTTCTTTTTATTAAATGCAATCTGCTGATTTAAAGAACCAGTTATTTTTTGCATGTCCTTGCCTCTGGTTCTAATTAACCAGTCTGCAAGTTTTTGAACTCCTAACTCTTTAAATTTACCATTTGCATCAGGTGCATCAGAATCATGCCACTTAAGTTTCTTTTTTTCAGTAAGACTTTCAAATTGACTCTTAATTATACGCCTAACATTTTCCCAAATCTGAAATGGATCATCATCCCAATCCCATTTTAGAAACATTTCAACCAATTGATCAGCTAATTCCTTTGTATTTTTTGGTTCAATTGGATCCTTTCCGTAATAGTTCGGCAATACTTTTAAATAGTCTGATATTGGGCCAGTATGATAATATTCTTCGTCAAGGTCTTGCTCGTGCTGAATACTAATCCACACATCCATTTTCATTTTATCAAAATCCAACATAACCTCAAGTGCACCACCAAAGTCACTTTTATCAATATTATCTAAATCCACTGCGTCAGGTGACATTATCCACTCAGTGTTAAATGTAATTGTGTTTTCTTCTAATTCAAAATAACCATCTACTTCATCAGTTAGTATATCGTATACGTCCTGTGCAGTATTACTAACAAGACCATAATCACTCATTTGATTAATTAGATCAGAGTCATCATTTTCATTTATAAATTGACTAAATTTTAATAGTTTCATATTAACTTGGAAAATTTTCAAGAGCTGCATCAACTTCATCAGTTAAATCAGGTCTAGCGGTTTGGATTGAGTCAGCAATTGAGGCAATTAGATTAACTAATTCATGATACTCATTGTATGTATCATATGCACTATCACTATTTTTAATAGAGATAACTTCAACTACCGTATCTTGTAAAAAACCTAATAGAGTATCAAAATTTATTTGACTAGATGAATCTAAATAGTTAACAAACTCTTTGGCTTGATCAACCAGATCAGAAAGTTCTTCTTGTGAATTTCCAATTTGATTTAACTTAAATTCATCATGCGATAATTTAGTTAATACTGATAGTGGAACCTTAACTGTTTGACCTTTTGAATTAGCCAATTGAATTGTTGCAAAACGATCATCCATATCAACTACTTGACCCTTTCCTCTATATGAGGAAACGTAATTACCAATACCAATCTCAGTTGAATTGTCGTCAGCTAGTTCTTTTTCTGGATTCTCTAGAAATTTATCTAAATCAAAATCTTCAAATAGTTTAATGTGTTTCATGGTGTTTAATAATTAGTTCACCAATAACTTCAATTTTACCCATTACTTTTTGAAAAGGAACTTGATCCTTGGCTTCAAATTTTTCAAGGATTGCATGAAGATATGTGTGTAATTTTTTAAGTTCAGCAGTCGCTTCTTCAATTTTAAATTTGCCAGCTGCTGCTTTTTTATAATACGGTAGTTTAACACTAAAATGATGATATGTTAATAGTGAATCTCCACCTTTTGATTTGGCATTTTCAGAAATTTTAGTTGCTCCAGCCAATCGGTTACCGGCAAATTTTTCAAAGGTTTCAGGCTTCTTTGCTTCAAATATTAAGTCAGTATGAATCCTACTAGATTCTTTAGTTTGGTGATATAGTTCCCAGTTAAGTATAGACATGAAAGTTCCCTAGTATTTAGGGTTATTTATACTCTACCTTTAGTCTGGCTTTAAATTCAGGTGGAAATTGATCCCCAGCAGATTTCATAAGATCAGCAAAGCACCCATCTAGTAAATATGTGATAGCCCAGTCATTTGGTGTTCGGATTGACCGCCCTACTCCTTGTAGCACAGCAATTGAGGTCTTCCAATTATACCAGGCTTGTGAATATTCTAGTTTAGCTGCAACATATCGGTCTCCAAGATGAGGATATGGTACTTTTAAGAAAATTTGGAATCGACTTTGCTCATCTACCATATTTAGGCCCTCTAAAATAGAAGGTCCCATTAATATCAAGCCAGGTTTCTTACTCATTTTCTTTAAGGCTTGAGATTTTTCATCAGATCCTTTATAGAGTAGAATTCGTTTCTTAACATCCTTGGGAAGACTTGACCAAATCTTAGTAGTTAACTCATACGAGCCAGAATGAATGATACCTGCATCGTTTGAGTGCTCTCTAACAATTCTGGTTACAGTATCGGTTGCCCATTGCATATTATCCGCTAAGAATCTGTTTGACATTTTTTTACCTGGATAAAAAATAATAGGGGACTTTTCCCAATTGAAATGACTCTCTATTTTAAAGTATTTAGCATTTTTAATACCATGATTTCTCATAAAATCACTGGGATTACCCATAGTTGCAGTCATTAATAGCTTAAACCCAAATTTACTGTAAAAATGTTTTTTTAGTAAATAATATTCATCAATGCAGTTAAATACAATTGACTTTTCTCCAGGATTCTTAATTAATTTTTCAACTCCAACCTTTCCAACAATTTCGCAATAGTCTTCAAGTTTACAGTGTACGTCTTTACACCAATCTGCTAGGTTAAAAACTGCGAGCCATTCAGGTGGAACACTACCTTCAATAAATTCAGTTGATGCATTTTCTCTAAGTGGACCAGTTGCTTTCATAACTTCTCCAAGAACTTTAGTAACCTCCTTTAATAATTTAAGAAGATTAGGTTGATCGTCATCTACATAAATTCTGTCAATTATTTTTTCAAGTCTTTCAAGATTTATCTTTGGTACAGATTGACCAATATCTCCAAGACCTTCCAATAGTTTCTCGGTCTTCTTTACAATTTCAATAGAGACAATTGGGCTAAAGTGGCCTTGTACAATTTCTAATAGTTTATGGGCTTCATCACAAACTACAAAATCTCGCTGTGGAAATGCTGGACCTTTTCCTTTTTTAGACTGTTTATCCTCAACATAATTTCTCTGTATCAAGGCATATGGATAAGTTAACAAGGCAACTGGAGACTTTATTGATTTTTTACGTGAGGTTAAGTATCCACACTGTTTAAAACACGGAAGGGCCTCTGCCTTTTCATAAGAAGTTCCTTTACTTTTACACTCACCTACTGAAAATTTCTCGTCATTAACAACACATTTATAGTTGTCAACGCCTTTAATATTACCCCAATTCCATAACTGTAACTTACGAAAGTCTTTTATGTATTGTTCGTGTAATGAAAGGTCTGATGCAAGAATATAACCGCGATTTCCTCGATTTGCTAAAACTCCAGCAAAGATCATGGCAATAATACTTTTGCCTCCACCGGTTGGACAATCTAACAAAAATATACTATTTGGATCTGCATCATACGTTTTTAACAGTTCACAAATAGCTTCTAATTGCTGAGGCCTAAACTTAAACGGTTGAGGATATTTAAAATTTACGTATTCCTGTACTTCAGTAATATAATTAATTTCTTCCATTTAAAAAATTTAAAGCTTGAATCATAATTTCTTTTTTATTTTGTAAATAATCGCTTTCCCATATAGTATTCATAGTATAACCTAATTCACTTGCTATTTTTAATTTAGTTAGGTCAGCCTCCCAAATCTGTTCAGACAATTTATTGCTGTGTACAATTGTTCCAATTGGGTATTTAATAGGATTAGCATGCCAATAATCGCCATTATATTCAATTATTCTTTTTGTTATTGGATTACATATATCATAGTAGTAATATCGTCCTCCGTAAAATATTTTTAATTGATTTTTTCCAAATAATAGAGGTTGATCTATCATATTTTGTAAAAAGTCAGCAAGCTCAATCTCAGCAGCTGATGTTACTCTCCAGATTTTTTCCTTTTGTGATTTTGAAAATTTACCAGCCTTATATTGGTCTTCGATATTTTTACTCCATGCCTTATTTCTGGCTAACCATTTACTAGTACCTTCAAGTTCACCATACTTTGAAATAGCCTTTTCTAATGTTCTAGTTGACTGTCTATTTTTTAATGCAGAAATCGCGTCAGGTTCAGACATTCCCTTATTTAAAAAGTATTGCACTGACATATTATTTGGTCTATTCTTAACCTGTTTTGAAAAAGTAGATTGAATTTCTTTTATTTTTTCAATCGATTCATCATCAGTTAGACCTTTAGCTTTCCAAAATTCCTTAGTTACTGGAAATTTTATTTTATTTGAGCATTTAATACTACAGGTTTTTGTGTGATATCCAAACCTATTGAATTTAACTTCATTTTTGCATACTATACATAAACCTTCACCAATTTTTCTAATATATTCATCATAATATTTTTTTACTTCAATTTTATGAGTGTGCGATATGTGTTTTGATAAACCTTTTATACTAGAGAATGATCTATTGCATATTTTACATAATTCTTCAAATTCCTCTTGGAGTTTATTCATTAACTTAGATTAAGATCTTTTTTATATTCATTAAATACTTTTTTAAATTTAGGTATAAAAGTTTTAGTACCTCGAATCTTATCCATTGGAGAAATTAAACCAGTTGAAAAATACGCATGGATCTCATCATCTATTACGTGTTTAGTATATCCCATTGCCTGTAAATAGTCGCTTAACTCAGTATAGGCAGACTTACTTAAACCCAATACAAGAGCTAGCATTCTTTGTCGATATTCTTTATTTGTATAGAATAGTGCATGTGCAAGTTCATGATCCATAATCGCAGACTTGACATCATCTACTCCTAACAGATAGAACTTTCCACGAGGCTGATGCTGACGAATTGTTGCATATATTTTATGCATAAGAGTATCATATGGAGTAACAATAGTCCAGCCTGCTGATATTCCATTAAGACACTTTTCAAGAGATTCACTAGGTATGTTATAACCCATCCAATCATATGTATATCCAAAGTACTTAGTGTCTTTATCTTTACGATACTTATCCATATACTCAAAAATACAAAAGGTTTTACCTCTAAAATCTTTATAAGATGATTCATAATATTCTTGAGGCCTAACGAATAACATTGCTCTAGCATAGTCATCTTGAGCTTCTACTGCATAAATTTTTGGAGAAATTTCATATAACACATAGGTTATAAGTTTATCTTCTACGAACTCTAATAATTTCATATATTTGTATTTATGGTATTAATATACCTAATTAATCGGCAGTCTCATCGTCTATTTGTATATGCTGACTAGCAAACCACAAGTTTCTTAATTTAGAAACAGTGTCAATTTCATGAGCAAAATTATGTACAATATAGTCATCAGCTGGATCTGGTGCATCAGTATATTCAAGGCCAACATGAAAGCTTGTACCTGATCTCCAATCTCTAGTTAATACATAATTACAGTCAGCAACACTACGTTTATAAGTTGGACCGTACATTCCTTCTCCGGTATTTACAAATCTAAATCCAGTTAATACCTCGTCAGTAAGATTTTCATTTTCCATATTAGCTTTGTTTATAGTAGATTAAACTACACTCTATAAAATGGTATTCTTTATTTGAGAGTATAACATAGTGATCTACTACATTACTTATTGCTCTGGCATTAGCCATTCTTATTTTATCTTGAATGATGCCTTCTCTAAATACCCATTCATCTGACTTCTGTAGTTTAAATACAACTTCTGTTCCTATCATAATTTAAAGGTATACAGTGTAAGGTGTATAAACATAAACATTCCCACTTCTTTTACATTCACCATATCCAAAATAGTTCTCAAACATATATATTTCTGCTTCTATATACGATACATAAAACTTACGTTTAGATATTATTTCAGTTGATTTTATTTCATTCCAACCTAACCAATCCTTTCGTTCTATTACAAATAGCTCTGGTTGCTTTCCGTACTCAGTTACTATCTCAATTATTCGTAGTTTCATATTATTCGTGTTTATTAGTTAGCTTGTATTCTATGTAACAATATCCATTGTAAAGAGTTAGTGTTAAATAAAACCACCAATTTCCAACGTATGGATCAACACTCTTTAGTATAACATCTAGTGCTATAATAACCATAAAGCCACATAGTAGCTTTAACAAATATTTTATATAATACATCATAAGTAATCGGTCCAGGACTCGAACCTGTATCGTCTTTCCAGCCTTACGGGGCCTTGCAATGAAAGGTGTTACCAATTACACCACCCGATTAATAAGGACTCTCACCTTTCAAAAGTACCCAGAGCCGGACTCGAACCGGCACATCTTACGATACCAGTTCCTAAGACTGGCGCGGCTGCCATTACGCCATCTGGGCATATTTTATGTTACTAAGTTATCTTCTCTTATACTAGCTATCATTTATCAAATTTATAGAGGGCAGCATTTGATTGCCGGTATAACTTCATACCTCTGTGTTGTATCAATTGAAGACCACGAGGAAGTAGCCGTATTGCTTCTCGAACAAGTATATTTTCTACACCCATGGCTTTACCTTAGTAACAATATTTTAAAGAATGTTTTGTTTTTGTTATAATATTAATATACCCAATTAAACAGTATGCGGTATCTGAACTCTTACCAAATTTTGAGGTTCACATTCTTCCATACTAATCAATTATTATTTTTTCTCGTTTAATTTCAGTACCATTTGTAATTTCAATAAAATATACACCAGGTATAAGCCAACTAATATCTACCTCTGCTTTATATCTACCCTGTGCTTGATTCTCATTATTAACTACTGTTTCAACTAGTGTACCTTTAATATCAAATACTTTAATACTAACTGTATGTTGTTGAGGAACTGTGTATATAACATAAACGATATCGTTAGATGGATTAGGATATGCTTTTTCAATAGTTAATTCTTCTCTGTTTATTTCCATACCAGTTGTTAAATAGACCCATTGTAAATCATCAACCATTACGATTGTTGCTGGATGTGGCCAATTATAACCCCAAGCTGATATATTACCACTTGGGTAAATACTAATCCAGGCAGAATCGCAATAGGCCATTGTTGCAGTGTAGGTAATTGGAATATTAAATTGAGTATAAACAGATGTTGATGAAGTTAAAGCAGATGTAAATTTACTGTTTTTACCTCGTGTCGCATAACTTCCTTGTTTCCAAATCTCAATATCAAATAATATAGAGTCTCCTAACTGAGGATAAAATTTAAACCATCCAGTTAATGCTATTGGTTTAGCAATTGAGTAGTTAGGAAAGTCCTTAACTATTGCTCCTGACACTGGAGGTACATATCCATAAATTACAGCAGCGTGACTTCCTGTTTTAGAAACAGCAGTATCTCTAATTATATAGTAGCTATAGAGTGGACCTGTATTCCATTGAGTCGGTATACCACCAAAAATAGTTTCAAATCCAGGATTAGGTATTTGTGATTTCATGGTCATCGATGCTAATAATAGTATCGGAAGTATTGTGTTTTTAATTTTCATATTGATTTTTATTTATATTCTACTCTTACGTTTGTGTAACCTAATTTGTTTAGTACTGCTTTAAGTAATTGACTTTGACTATGACCATCCTCATCTTCAAGATGTTCTCCATTTATGTATATGTTAGTTCCATAAGTATAACAACAACCATCATTACAGGTATGATCCCATTCTTCTAATTCAATTAGTAGTTCTTCATTTTTTTCCCAATCCATAAAGTCTTCTAATGATGCTCTTTCCCAATCCTCAGAGTCTTCATCTATAAAGTCTTCTGGATCGTGTAATGAAAATAGTTCATCTAAGGTTTCTTTAGAAAGTCCAGGTACAAATTTTTCTGTTTTAGTAGTCTTCATATTTGGAACATATAATTCGCTAAAGTCATCAGGTAAAATTTTAGCATACTTTACTGCATCAAATGAAACGGTTGAACCATCAGTACCTGACCCATTCTTTACTTCATCTGGAATACATACAACAACTTCAAATGATATAGTTAACCCAATATCAGCCGTTAGTAAATGAGTTATATCATCAGGGTGGATTGGTAGAGATTCACTAAGTTTTAATTTTGAACCGCTACCCATTACACCTTTGATTGCTCCAACTGTCTTATCTGTTTTATAGTTAACATACCAGCCGTTTCTGTTCATACGTAATATACCTTTCATATTATGCTAGTTTAGGTGTCCGCTTAATGCCAAGACTCCAATTGTGCTTAATACACCAACTATAAAGCCGACCCATATTAATAATAGTTTCTTTTTGCTTAATTTCTTTTTCTTTGATTTCATGTTACTACAGTTATTTTTACAAGTTAATTTTTGATAGGTGTCATGCATCCATGCACCAAATAATATTAATAGAACAATAGGCAATCCTATTGCTATACTTATTCCGATCCATGTATAATAAAATATCTTTCCCATATTAGTCTTGTTTGTTTATTTTATGATTCGTACAGTTACCTTTATGGGTTAATACAGTTGCTTGTCCCCAATCTCCATATAAATATTGACAACTATCTACAATCACTTCTTTTAAATTATTTTGTTCATTTATTTTATAATTTGTTTCTTTTACTTTAACATTCACTTTTTCACAACTACTTAGTGTTAAAATTATTAAAGATATTTTGATTAGATTTTTCATATTTTTATTTTTTTATTAAATCATTATATTTATTAGTCATTTGCTTAGCTTTTTCTTGCCAATAATCAAATTCTTGTGTGTATTTAGCATCTATTTTTTCAATTTCTTTTTTCAAATATTCAACTTCATTAGCCATATCTTCTTGGCAATTATCAGCTAACATTTTAAGCCTTTGTAAGTCATTGATTTTAATACCTAATGATTCTCCATATTTATAAAATTCTTCTTTTGGTGTCATATTAGTCTTGTTTAATTGTATTGTAATATTCAATAAACTCTACTACCGCAGCATATACTGCTTCTATTTTAGTAGGAAACGCTATATATGAGGTTTTTTCATTAAATGTGTGTGGTGGGTCTAATTGTAAATTCATATAAATCCAGCATTTATTTCTATCTACTATATCAACATGAATAGAGCCATTATTATACTCAGTTTCTCCATCTATACCTTTCCATGTGTAACCATTCTCAGATAAATCTAATGATTCAATCTTTTCTACTACAGGCATTAACCAGTCCCATGATTTATGGTATTTTAAATTAGTTAAATATTCACCATGATTTAATGATTCCCAAGATAAATGTTTTATATCTGGATTCCAGTTTATTGGATTTTCTTTTCCATAGTCTGGGTTTGGTAACATTGCAAAGTATGTTTCATTATATTCAGGTATATAATATGTTTCAATAGGTACTTTTGAATACACATCTAATATGTCCCAACTCCATTCATTTTCTACATTTACCTTTTCTTTAAAGTAAATATAACCCATGAACTCAGCTATTAGTTTATTATTTTCCATTTTATTTACGTTAGTGTGAATCTCCTACATCATATTTCTCTCCATAAATCAAATAGTCTGGATTGATTACCTTAGCTACTTTGCGTCTATCCCCGGTCTGATGTTTAATTACAATACCTTCATGTGGTATTTTAGTTCCTTCAATCATGTTATTGAATGTGAATTTATCTTGTATTTCTTGAGACCATGGTCCTTCATATAATACTGGCACATAAGGTAATTCTAACATATTAAATGTGTGCCATGAAGATGCTGTACCTACATAGACTCCATCTAGTGTTGTGTCAAATCCAGCAAATTGGATTTCATCTAATCCATAGTCATAATTCTTTTGGATACCTGGACCGTAAATCTCTCCATAAATAACTACATTTTCAAACTCTGCGAAATCTTTATTTTCCTTAAAGAATCTCCACAGTTTGTTCTTAATATCGTATTTGTCAATTATGGTAGACCAAACATCTGTTGAATAAAATCCTTGAGAATCGCTACCTTTTTCTACATTATGAGAGCCATAAATAAATTCATAATCAATAAACTCGTCAGCTAGACCAAAGAACTTTTTAACTCTATCCCAAAGGGCTAACTTAGCTTTCTTTACAATACCATACCGAGCATTTGTACCATGAATTTTTCGGGTAATCTCTACATAATCTTCCTCAGTAAATAGCCCTTTAACATTTTTAAGGTTAGGAAACTTATAGTAAACATGGAAGTTAGGATTTTCTTTATATCTAATCTTCTTACCTGATGCTAATTGAATTTGTTTAACTGGCGGTTCATATTTGGAGATACCTAATTCATACATTAGGTCATCTCCTTCTTTATGAACAATTGAAGTAAAACTATAAGGAATAAGTAAACATTCAGAATATACTCCTCTTAACTTAACCGTCCTAACACGACTACCTTTACGTAAGTAATTAGTTACATTCAACTCTTCTGCTAATGCTTCAGGTATAACTGCATCAGTTGTGGCTACTATTACCAAGTCATCTACTTTATATGTATTCTTTTGCGATATACAGTTCCATCCACCAACAACGATTTGCTCAATATTGTCAGCTCCAATAATTTCCTTAATCTCATTAACTCGAGATACATAGCATACTGAATTTTGGTTTTCCATTTATTTACTATTTTTTTATTGTTTTATCTATTCTGTCAAATAATTCTTGCAAGTCAGAGGTTGAGTCAATTGACCATTTTTTTGTTTCTAACACATAAAAACACCCTCTATCATTATCAATACCTAAACTTGATTCACAACGTAATGTTAATTCTTCGTATTCTCCAGATCCTCCATCTACACAATTTCCTTCTTGCGAAAATGTAAAGGAGGCACTCATTAACTCAGGTTTAGTAGATTCTTCCATATTTTAATTATACTTAAAAATGTCATTTAAGTAGCCAAACATTTCTCCATACTCATGGTACTCATTAATTGAATAACCTAATTTACTGGTAAACTCTGGATTTTCTTTCCTATACAGGTCAAACATACGACTTGATATACTTTTTGAATAGGTTGCATTTGCCATGCGATCACATAATTTAACAAAGGTTGCATATGGAGTTGACTGTATTATTCTGTAATATTTGTCATTTGCTCGGTCTTCTCGGTTTTTACCTTTTTCATTTGTGCAAGCATATATAATATCGGCAGCAAGATCTCCAAGTTCTGATCTAACATCATTATATGAAACTCGAGTATCCTCAATAAGATCATGTCCCCATGCTCCAAGTATTACGCCTTCTAGGTCTGGCTCATATGTAATTAGATGTTTAAATTTATTTGCAAACTCAACTACCATTCTTAAGTGGAATTCATACGGTAAATATTGATCGTATTTATGATTAGTATCTCGGTGTTGAGCTACAATCCATTCAATTTTTGTGTCTAGTGTTTCCATAATTAGTTATTTTAAATGACCAGTTAATGCCAATGTTATTACTGTTATTATTATACCAATAATAAACCCAACATACACTAAAAATATTTTTAATTTGGTCTTCTTCTTCATATCCTACAACTCTTACATGTGAGTTTATGAATCCTATCATGAATCCATAAAATTCCAAATATTAGTAATACAATAGGTATACCAATTAGGATACATAGACCTATTACAATATAGTAACTTAACTGTCTCATCTATTTAAAATTAAAAACTGTTTTATAATGAGCCTTTACCTTTACAAAAATATCATCAGCCTCTTTTTTACTTTCATAAACTCGTATAAACGAGTCCATTGCTTCAGCTAATGAAACTGTAAAATAGGTACAGGTTGCAAATGAACCTTCAAGGATTCGGTCCTCTGCTACTTCGTGTATACAGTGTTCAGGTTTATTAGTTGAGGTAAAAATAATTCCAAAAACGGTATCTTTATCAATTTTATGTATCAGAAAATAATGCGGAACCCCAACTATTGCCAGGTATAGAAGATCATATTTTTTAAGTACACTTACTTTTGATTTTTTATTGGTACCTTTGAATGCTACAACTTTACCATCTGTTTGTAACTGCTTTTCTAATTGATCAGAAAGAGACTGTAGTTTTGGAGTCAATTCCTTTGAACCCCATTGAGGTTTTGTATTAATGTCCTTAATTAAGGAGTCTATTTGTTGAATCATCTATATGTAATTTATAATTTTTTTTCATTGTTTGAGAAATATATCTCCATTTCTGTTTCTGTAGTTCCTCAAACAACTTTTCATTTGCAATACAGTCTTTTGAAATTAATTGAAGGGTAGGACCTCCAAGTCTTCTATACATTTCTACATTTTGGCTAGCATCAGTATCATGGTAATTATGATAGAACACAAACTCTTCAGTTATGAGTACCTTACTAAATAAACCAGTTGAGCGTTTCATTGATTTATCATATATTGTATATTCTCTTCTTAATTTTTGTGATGCCATACTATATTATTCTTCGTGATGATCATTCGGTAATCGTAAATGCTTTATTGGTCGATCCTTCATGGTCTCTAAAATTTCAGTTAGCGAATATGGCTTAAACCTATTTCCATCTACTCCAACGTCCATTGCTTGACCTTCATGTAATTTCAGGTGTTCAGGTAAATGTACATGTCCATGTAGTTGAATTACTCCACGATTCATATCATGCCAACTTGCAATTGGATAATGGCACAGAACAAAAGTTTTACTGATTTCAGGTTGTTGACCCGTTATCTGAAGCTTAAGATAATTATGTACTGAATTGAATAGACCTTGAATTCCTCCCTTATCATTTTCTATGTGATGGTCGTGATTTCCTAATATAATATGAATATTCTTACAGTTGATACGCTGCCTAAACCCTTCAATATTAGAGTATCCTCCAAATGACCAATCTCCTAGATGGAATAATATATCATCTTCCATAACTACCTGATTTATATTATCAACTAGAGTAGTATTCATATCGGCTAATGACCCAAAATCACGAGTCTTACTATCAGCCGGCCAGTCAGATCCAACTCTGCAAATATTCTTATGCATATAATGAGTGTCTGAGGTAAACCAAACCTGCTGATGAGACTGTATAGTTAACTTCATTTTCCGTTAATCTCGTCTAAATGGCCTTTTGCTAAGTCTTTTAAATTACTAAAAGTTTTGTCAATTGACGTATCTTCCATATGACTTAATATTGCCAAGTGAATTCTCTTTTCTAATTTGATAATCTTTGTAATTTTCCACCATGGGCAAGTCAATAGCTCAAGGCTAATACGTTCTATTTCATGAGAACGTTTTTGATAATGTTCGACTGCATTCATCAATTCAAACATAATATTACTTCGTAGCTTTAGTCTATATTCTAATTCTGATATTTTGTCTTCAGTATTCATGTTAATTTAGTTTTTTATATAGTACCTAAGATAGAGAGCTTGTTGCCGAATTCCAAATTCTCTAGTTAATAATTCAGCTGGCAATTCTTGATTAACTACTAATATTACGTATCCTGCCATTTTTTTAGCACTAAATTCTTTAACTCGACCTTGGATCTTTCCAGTTTCAGGATCGGCTATCTGTTTAATTGCAGAAACTAAGTCTTCTGCCGTTTCACAAGAATTTACAAGTTGAAATTTTTCTAAGTCTGTCATTATCTAATTTTTAATTTTGGTTCTTTTTCTTGCCAATCATCAAGAGACTCCCATGCCATATCATCACCATCACTGTCTCCGTATGCTAATATAACTTTACCATCTTCATCTTTTGAAATTGCTATTAGTCCGCACCCTTCGCAAATAACTGGAATATAGTAGCCATTGGTAAGTTTAGTAGCAATTTGCGGAACATCTATTTCAGGTTCAAAATCTTCTCCCCACATTACGTGAGCGCATTTATTACAAAAATCTGCCATTTAATTTAATTTTTAATTTATATTATTTTAAAGAGTCCGGTAAATACAGTAAGGTTGGATTCTTTTTTTGGATATCTGGAATATCTCCATATACACTCAGCTTCCTATTGAATTCTAAGACATCAAACCTGCTAGTAATTAAATGATATCCATTTTTAGTTGGGATAACTGCACTAATTTTTGGGCCTTCCGGTTTTACTAAATCAATTATGTGAGCCGCTCGATGAACTGTTATCTCGTCCTTTGTATCAATATCAACTATCCAACGTTTTTCATGAGTTTTGATTTGGCCAACTACTGAGTCAAATAGACCTTGTTGATTTAGCTTTCCATTTTTTATTCGTTCTGCCAAGTTAATCATCATATCCAATGAAACGTCATGGTGATTTTGTTTCTGTACATGAATATATGCACGAGCCTTAAATACTTCACATAATACTTTTATTTCGTCATACCGCTTATCTAAGTACTCAATACTCTCAATACAATACGTTTTAATAGTTCTTACAGATTGATGGTTATCGCGCTCTCCTTCAGGTTGGTCCTTCTTACGTTTAAAGACATAGAGCATGTAAAAGTCTCCAGCCTTTTCAAAGTTAAGTAAAGACTTAATTATTTCAAGATTATTAATCATTTGGTATAGTTGAATTTACAATTTCTAGTGCATATGAATTAACTAATGGTCTGCCTGTATTATAACAGCCAAGTGCAATATCCCATCTGCCAAATTTCTTTTTTAGTTTAGACAAGATAATCATTGATGTTTCAACATTAAATCTCAGATCAGTTAATAACAGCTTTGATGTTACCTTGACCTCTTTCCATGCAGATTGGCCAGTTGGAACTTGAATCTGCATTGCACCATATGCAGAGGCAAATGAAGTCTGTTTTGGATTATATTTCCAATGAAATGGCCCGTTATAACCAGTCTCTTTATGCGCTACTCCATATGCAATATGAAATGGAACTCCATACTGTTTAGAATAGGTCTTTAGGTAATCATATAGTCTAATAGATGGTGGAGCATCCTGAATACTAATAGAGCCGTCTGGTAATCTAAGAGATTGACGTTCACGCATTTCATAAGACCAAATTACACCAAGCAGTACAAAACAAAATATGACGATTACTGACTTTATTGAAAACATGTGATTAGTGTTGTGGAGCAACTGGTGCTGCTACCTGTTTATACATACGGTTTGCATATAGATTAAAAATAACAATACCAATTGAGTCTTGATAAATTGAATAGACTCCAGTCTTTCGGTCAATTACCAATAGTTCATTACGCTCGTTTATTGCAACTGATGTAGTTGATAATGGTTTAATATTATCCCATTGGGTTTTTTCAGTCTTATTTGTTACCATCCAATAGTAGTAACCAATAAAGAAACCTGCAACTAGAGCAACTGCCAATATTAATAAGTTACCTAATTTTTTAAAGAATTCTCCTAATTTAGTTAGGATTATCTGTAGTACCTGTTTTTTGTCCATAATTTTATGTTTTTAAGGTTTATACTATTATACTATAAATTGTGTATTAATTCAATTAAGATGTATGATAACTTATATCCAGTAAAAGCTCCAATAGCAGAAGGAATTGGAAATACCACTAATTTGCCAAGATCAGTTACATATTTTGGTCGATTAACAATTTTACCCATAAAGAAGTAGTACACTAAATACCCAACCATAACTGCAATATCAACTCTGGTTGATATGAATACAACTAAGGTTGCTCCAATGAAACCGAACGTAAAATTATCTCTAAGCCCTTCCCATACTTCAAATGGAGTAGCCTCATTCCAATCCTTTACTATTTTTCTAAATGGTTTTATCATAATTTAATTTCAAAGCGATCACGCATTTCTTGAACTTTATCTGCTGGTACTCCGTGTACATTCTCTCCACCATGACGGTTCTCAACAATTAGGGAGACTATTGTATAGCCAAACTCGTTAGCTAAGTCAATATATGCCTGCATTTCCCATTCACGAGTAAATGTATTTGACACAACTATTTGTTGATAATATGCTCCATTAGTTTGGATATTTTCTTCCATTGCTGTCTCTACACCAAGTCGGCACCATTCATGTGCCTCTTTTAATTTAGTTGCATCAAATTTATAACCGCCATCTGGTGTATCAAAAAATTTATCAGCTTCGAAAGTCCAACTCCCATTCCATATATAATTTGCTAATGTGCTTTTGCCTGCTCCAGGAACTCCACGTAGAAGTATTAATACTTTATCTGTCATACTATTTAGGTTTCTTAATTATTATTTCATCAATGATTCCGTATTTTACAGCCTCTTCTGCACTTAACCAAAAATCTCTGGTTGCATCTTTTTTTACTTGCTCAGGTTTTTTACCGCAGTATTTACCAAGCAGTACAAATAGTTCATGGTTTACTTTTTGCCATTCAGCCCAGTCAACTTCAGCATCTTGGATATTTCCACTAAAACCTCCAGAAGATTGATGCAACATGGTTGTTGAGTGTCTTAATGAACTACGTTTACCTTTAGTTCCTGCACCTAATAGAATAGATCCCATTGAGGCAGCCATCCCAGTATTTACAGTTCGGATATTTGGACGAATATAGTCCATTACATCAACCATTGAAAGACCTGATTTTACTGATCCTCCTGGAGAGTCAATATGCATTGTAATATCAGTAGTATCAACTGAATCTAGGAACATTAATTGGGCTTGGACAATTGTTGACATGTAGTCATTTACTGGACCAGCAACCCAAAGAATACGGTCTCTCATTAATCTGGAAAAAATATCCATTTGAGTAACACGCATCTCGCGTTCTTCTAAGATATAAGGAGTCATAGATGACTCAACTTGCTTAGCGTAATAATCTAATTTCAATGAGGACACGCCGTGCTCGCTCATTGCGTACTTTTGGAATTCTCTATTCATGGTATTAATATACCATACTATTTAGTTATTAGAAGTTATTAGTGGTTGAATTATAGAAAACTAATCCAGTAACATTAGTTGTTTTAGTGATAGTTGGAGTTGAATAATTAAATGTTAAAACATCTCCACCGCTTAGTTCGCCAAATTGGATTCTGACTGGATAATAAGTACCAGCAGTTAGTGCAATAGTTCCAAATTTTTCGGTGTTTCCATGAAGACCTCCATTATTAACCGTAGCATTTGTGGTAGTGAATCCTGATTGTGCCGTTGCACCAATCCACATATATGATGCATCATCGGATGAAGTATAGAAAGTATAAGTTTCTGTAGTAGTTGGTTTAAAATAACCTAACCATTGACAGCTGAAATTAGATCCATCATCCGATCCTGGTTCGGATATTGCAGTTGTTTGAACTGAGGTAGCTGGATTATTTAAAAATGTTTGTGGTGTTGCAGTTGCAAAGAAGCTAACGTTATCTGCAAAATATCCACTATATGTTGTTTTATATAAACCTGCAACATATGGTTGAACCCATGATGTCCAATATCCTTGGGTAGTTAACCAGGCTAGAGCAGCAGATGCAGTTGCAAGGTCAGCGGCTCCACCTAAGTTACGTTTAAGATAATTTGATAATGAAAGAAAGGATGAATCATTTAGTGCAGAACTTTTCCAAAATTGAACAGACCCAACTGATCCTACTTGAGTAGGTTGATTCTCTGCCGAAACTGGTGCACAAATAATATATCCATCTGATTCCTCAGGACCCATCCACCAAGTAAGTCCACCTGGATTGGCTGCATATTCTTGAGCAGTTGTCCCTACTCCAATATCCCCTAAGTTAGTTACTCCTGAGATTGTAGTACGCTGTGCATTTCTAGCAAAAGGGGTTGAGCTCATTATTAAACTTCATTTTTTAAAACTGTATAATTACACACTGGGCAATCTCCACCATTTTCATTTATCCAGATAATAGCATCTTCCATTGATACTGACTCTTTTCCTGGAACTGTAATATTTGGTACTTGAGTTAAGTCGATTATTTGATATGTTTCCATTAGCTAAAAGTTAGGGTTATTGTTTGAGTTGGTGCATTTACAGTTGACTGGTTGGTACCTCCCCAGTTTTGATTATTAATCATTGGTCTAAGTGCATAGGTGCTTGAAGCTGTACAACTTCCTACATTTGAGAACTCAACGGCAACTCCACCAATTTTAGGGATTCCGCAACCTATTCCAACATACCAGGTATTTGCACCAATTGTTACATTACCGGCAGTTGCAGTTCTTAGATTATTTGCAAGAGTCTGAACTTTTGTAGCATCACTAACAGTTATTGAACTTCCATTTGTACTTGACCAAACAAATTGAGTATATGTTCCACCAGTTAGTGCAGCTCTAAATGTATTCCATGCAGTTTCAACAGTAGAGGTTGGTGCAGTAGCATTGATAAATGCTTGTGAAAACGTAACACCAGATGTCCATGATGTCCAATAGCCTTGAGTATTTAACCAAGTAAGTGCAGCTGCTGCGGTTGCAAGATCAGCCGATCCACCTAAGTCACGTTTAATATAGTTTGCCAAATTTAAAAATGATTGATCAGTTAAGGCAGTACTCCTGGCAAATCGGACAGTTCCTATTGCACCTAATTGAGTAGGCTGATTTCCAGCAGATACTGGCCGGGCAATTAGGTATCCAGTAGTATCCTCAGGACCCATCCACCAAGTGATTCCACCTGGATTGGCTGCATATTCTTGAGCACTGGTACCTATTGAAAGATCTACTAGATTGGTAGCACCAGAAATAGTAGTCTGTCCAGGATTATAGGCAAATGGAGTAGTGCTCATTAGATCTTAATTACTTTATTCTATTTATCTCACATAAAAAAACCGGTCCAAAAGAACCGGTTTTATAGGAAACCCTAGTTTTATGGCAAATTGCCAACCTATCCTAATTATAAATGATCTATACCTCCAGCAAAGAAGTTTAAGATTGATCGAATATTACGCTGTTCATTACTTAAAGTTTCGATCTGAATTTTTAACTCCTGTATTTCCTTTTGTAATGAGTCATATGTTGCTCTAATTGATAACAACTCTGAATTAAATTGAGTACGTTCTTCGAATTCAGCTGATCTGGTCTCAGCATTTGAGTAAATCTTTTTACCGTTTGGGTCTAGTTCTGAACCTATTTCAACTCTGATCTTTGCTTCAATACTTGAAGCACTTGCTGCAATTAATGTAGACGAAGTTGACTTTTCTAAAATTTTATACTGTAAAACTTTGATGTCGTTTGGCAATTCCATTAAACGGCTTGCATGATTTGCTAATGTAGTCTGTGTCATATTTTTTATTTTAGGATTATTATACCCTATATTAATTATAATTGAACAAAAAACTTATTAATATAGTCAGTTTCTATACTAATAAATGTTAAGCCCATTGACTTTGCAATTTTTACATAAATAAAACCTTCAACCTTCGGGAGATTCACTTCTTTATCAATAATAGAACATGGCTCAGGTAAATATAACATGTTTACTGAATCTATATGTATTGCATTTTTAATATAATTATTTACAAATGGTTTAACTAAATCAGGAAATATTTCGTTAAGTAGTGCAATTTGAACTGGGCTGCCTGCTCCAGGATATTTATAAGCAGGAAAGTTGCAATCAGAGTCCCAAAGTGTTACAATTTTACTAAAGTCCATTCCATCAAGTAATTCTCTAGATTCTATATCAACTAGACCAAAGTCAACCATTTGATTATATGTATTATCAGAGCTATCTGCCTGTATTCCAAGCCTATTAGCAATCCACAAAAGAACCTCTATATAATTTTTATCAAATTCGTCAGCAACTTGCATCTCATAGTGGTCATCCATAACCGTTGCATCTAGTACAACATCAATTGCAGCATACTTAAATGTACCTTTTGCAATACTTGCAAGTTCTGACTTAACCTGGTCAAGCGAATTTTCAGATTGATCAGTAGTGTGATCCTCAAATAGTTTAATATATTTCATATAACTGTTGTATTTTATATGGTTATTTATCCACTAAGTGCCAAAATAGTCAAAGTACTCTGTACGGGAATCGAACCCGTATTTTACCCGTGAAAGGGGTACGTCCTAACCGTTAGACGAACGGAGCATTTCTCTTCAGTTCACTCCTACCCTTTGGGTATACCGTGACGGGTTGTTTATCCATGTAAATCTACCTGAAGAGCAATTTGGTTTATGCTCAATTTACATGGATCCGGGTTGTCCCGCAAGGATTCGAACCTCAATTCTCTGCGCCAAAAGCAGATGTGCTGCCGTTACACCACAGGACAATTTTAAATATTATACCCTAATAATTCTAATTAGGTATCTCTATACACAACAAAAACCTCAAATGTTTAGGTTTGAGGTTTTTATATAGTATAGTTACAGTTAACTAGTCTTTAGATCCGTAAAAATAGGTAAGACCTGCTGTATTGCTTGGATCATTATTTCTTGCTGAAATTTTGATACCTGCGTAATCTGCTGCAAATACTGGTAAATACGTAAAATCTCCAGGAATTAATCTAACAAAATACGATTGACTTGTACTTTTATTATCAATAACTAGATCAATAGGTTTAGTATTAGTAGAAGCTGCATTTGCATAAAAATACAAAACTCCAGAATTTCCAATTGATTCACTAGTTTCAAATAAGGTTTCTAAAGAACCTGCAGCTAATGTATTAGTTTGAAATGATGCATATGTTCCAGTTAAGGTTTCAGTTGCAATTTTAGTAAATGACATTGGTGCTGGAAATAGGGCAGCAGATTCAAATACGATTGTTGTTTTAAGAGTTGACATTTATTTTAATATTTTTTTAATTAAACTGTTTTAACTGGTGCTACATAGGCATTAGTTGCCTCAAATTTAATTCCATAAGCTTCGCAAGCTACATCATCAGCTACAACCTTACCGTCTCCAGTTTTAAGAGTAACATCAATAACGGTGTCTGCTAATTTAAAGTCAGCTTTAATTTTAGCCTTAAGTTCAGCGCCAGTAAATTTAGTATCTTTGCCAGCATTAATATTGTATGAAGATTTATCAGCCATCTTTTTTACTAATTTTGGAGCAGGAATAACTCCCTCTTTTCCAGGATCGCTAGTGGCAACATTAATTTGATCAAATATGGTTGCAGTTATTATATAATTCATAATTTATATTTTTTTCTTTTTTAATTTGTAAATATTAGTACATATAGTTCCAATCATTAATCGTATAGCTTGGATTAAAATCATCTATTCCAATATATTGTTTGTAGTTAATTAATGAACCTAGGTTAAATATGTTCCATTCAAGAGAACCTGATTCAGGTTTAAATGAGATCATATTAATATTATTATAATCATTATTCCAATCCTGATATTTACAGTCAGTATTGATTGTATAGGTTGGTGTTAATACGGTATTAAAACCTTTAATTACCCATTTACTTGAGTTAGCCAGGTCTGAATACATAAACCAGAAACCTTGAGGAGTAAAGTACCAGTTCCAGTTCCAATTGTCAATATTATCAACAATGTCGGTGTTTACAATAATAACTTCATTGCTAACTACACCATTTACCAACATTCTTGCACCCCACTTATTATCATCTCTCCAATAGTCTGGTGAAATTAAGATCATATAATTAGGTTCTAGTCCATCAGTTGCAGTAATATTTGCATAACCTCTTTGTGAATAGAATTTAGGAAGTTGAACAAATTTACCAGTAGCCGTATTAAAATACCAGTTTTTTTGTGGTCCACTTAATCCCCAAGTACGAATGAATATTGAGTTTTGTTGAGTTCGGTAATTTGTTTCACCTGCATTATCAATTGTAAGAGTATCAAGAACTGCCGTATTTGAGAGTACTTTATAAATTGTCTTGTCTGTTGCATTAATACTGTATTGGAATAGTCGATAGTCTCCAGTTGAATAGAAATCCCATGAATTTCCAGGAGTATAAGTTGTCATATCCTGTACTAATACAAATTGTGTTGAACCCGTGGCAGTAAAATTAACCACATAAAGAGGTCCACCTTCATAATCTGCATATTGAGTAAGCATTTGAATACTCGTATCATTAATTTGTAAATTTAAGTTAACCCAATAGTCTGTTCCTGGATCAGAATGCACAATTGTTTTATTTGCAATAGTCGCATTTCCAATTACATAATGAATATCTAAATAGTCTAAATTCATTGGTGTAATAAGATCATAATCATTAGTATCTTCATAATGAAAGATGACTGCGGCTGACTCAGATTTAGCACTGTCACTACCAGTTAGATTGTAGTTATTACTAGTTATATCAACACTAGGGAAGTTTGAACCTCTTGCATGAGTCCAGTCTAAATTTTCTCCAATTAGAGATCCAGTTGACTGGTTGTAGTTAAACATTAAATAGTCAATACCACTATCTCCGGTATTATATAAGAAACTTTGCCAATGACCTGTACCGTAATAATCATATTGGAAATAATTATATGTATTAATTGGTAAAACAACTGATTTCAACAAGCTTCCACTTGTATCAAAGATTTTAAGGCCAGTATAGTATCCGTTATCGTCATCGTATAGAGTTACAACAAAATAGTTAGCAAATGTATATGTTGCAGCCTCTGCATAAATATAAGTATTGTTATTAATGTCAGTAATTAGACTCTTTTGATCGTCTTTAACCAGATAAATTGCCTCTTGACCAGCAATTCCATTGTGATTGTAAATATAGGCAGCAACCGTTCCATTTGCTGAGCAATCATCCCAATTAGTTTCAATACTTATACTGTCTGCTCCAACAAAATCATGATGATAAACTTCATTACCATTATAGTAAGATAGTCTCCGACCGGTTCCAGTTACGTATGTCCATACGATTCCTTTACCTTCTAAAGACCACCAGTTTTCCCAATTAGTTGTAAGCCCGTGGCCAAATAGAGGAGCTCCAGTTTTATCAGTTAAGAAAAATTCATCATCAAATGGTCCATTTGCATTAAGTGTAAAAACAATGCCTCCATTTTGTACACCGCTTTCGTAACCATTCATAGTATAGTCAGTTTTACTAAAACCGGTATCATATAATTTAGAAGGAACTCCACTATTTGCATCAATAACAAAATATTTCCAGGTAGTACCAGGAGTGTTATCTAAATGATACACTAGGGTAAATTGACCAAGATCAGCTCCACGGCTTCCAACAAAATATTCTAAATTAGCAGTACCGTAAGTAGTTTTAGCATATAATTTTCCTTGAGTTGCAGTAACTGGAATAAATCCAGTATCTCCAGTAAATACAGTTATTAATGGAGTTTCTGAATCTTCTCCGTATATATTAACAGCAAGTTCAGGACCATTAGTCGATGATGCTTTTATATATAAGAATGTTCCTTTTGCTCCCAAGTCTCCAGTAACTAGATATGAAGGAGTTAAGTGGTTAACTGCAATCTTTCCAAAATTACTATCCGCAATCTCTGCATTATTATTCACGTTAGTGAATGCAGTTGGAGTAGGAAATAGAGTAGTTGACTCAACTTTTAAAGTGGTTTTTAATATTGACATTTTTCTTTATTTCTTTTTTTTAATATATTTACTTTATAAAACTTGCTAACTTTGCATTAGCTTGATCAATTTTAGCAGACTTAGTTGCGAATACTGACTTAAACTTCTCAACTGCTGACTTTATCTTATCAGATAGTTTAGCAATTACTGCCATTACTTTATCAGATAATTTAGCTTCATCAACTTTTTGAATTTCATAAGAGTGTTTTACACTAGTTGCTGCAGTATTTGCCTTAACACATTCATTAATAATAGCTTGAGCAGCTTCGTCAACTTGAGCAAGTGCCTGTTCAACTGCTTTACCATAAGATACTGAAGTACCTTCTCCACCGTATTTTGTAATCTTAAGTACGTATTTCTCAGTTAAGGCTAACTTATCATTTAGGACTTTCATTGCATCAAATACCGGTTTAATACTAGCATCAAAGTCTTTCAATTCAGATTCAATTGATTTGGTTTCAGCCGTTAGGGCTTTAAGGCGTTCCTTGATTTCGTGGATTCGGTCTAATTTAACAATAAGGGTCTTATCTGTTAATTTGGCTTCATTTATAAACTGTGTGAATTTTAACAGTTGCATAGTAAAATTAATTATTTGTAGTTATTTATCTAATAACCAAGCCATTATAACCTCAGCCCAATAATTAATTACCATTCATATCTACCGTTTTCTATATGCTTAATTTCATCATATAGAGCGTTTTCAACCCGACTAACAAAATCACTTGTTAATTCTGTATACTGTCTAGTAGAATTAAAGTTGTTTACTTGAGACCTAAGAGTCTCTAACACCTGACCAAATTCTGGATTTTGAACATCGACCATTTCATGCTTAAATATTGAATCAAAGATTATTGAGTCTTTTGTAATTCCAGGAGAATCGTTAAGTCCATAACTATATAAGTTAGTAACCGTTGACAAGTCATCTAATACTAGCTGATTAATCTCTGGATCTTTAAACTTTTCGCAAATTTCAATATCAGTTAACCACCAATCACTAACTCCAGCATACTCATGTTCATAATCATCAGCTTCAATTTCAGTAGTTGCCTCAACCTTAATCATAGTTGAATAAATTATGCCATTTATTAAAAAAATACACTCTTCAACTTCTACACTAAGGTCAGCAGCATTACGATTAATTGACTCAGATACAAATTGTTTAAATGGCTTGGCTTTCACTAGGTAATTAACTTTTGGTTATTTATTCCCAGTACGGTCTAATACTTCAACTGAAATTGAAACTCCGTCTTTATTTCTTTTGATTTTAATAACTGATTCAGAATAACCCCTAATGTAGAATAGATCTTCTACTACTTCTTGTAGATCGTCTGGGTATATTTGAGGATGAATCACTCCTGGTTGGTATGGATCTGTTTCTAATTTCTCTGTAAATTCAGCAGCTAAATTACGTAAGTCCTTATCTAATATTTCAGCTCTGATTTGGGAACCTTTTTTCATTTAGCTTACATATTTTGCAAAATTAACAGCAGCTTCATAAGCTTGTTCATACGAACTTATTGTCTTGGATCCTCTAAGATTAAATGGAATATACTCAGCAACCCATTGATTAAAGGTTAAGTCACTGTTTGGATTCCATTTACTTAGGTCCTTTTTATAATATTGTATATAGTCATCTAATTCAGAATCAGTTGGAACCCAATTTGCAATAAATAGCTTGTCTCCTTTTCCAAATGAACTATATGCTCGGTGAGAATATCCTGTCCATTTTTTAGTTTCCTTAGACCATGCAGTATGTGGATGCGAACCTTTAGTTGCTCGTAATTTCATATCGTAATACCATAAACCATCTTCAATAGATCCCACATAATGACCGTCAGGATGAATACACGAATTGTAAAGAGTAAACTTATCTCTAGGACCTCCATCATCTACTGTATAAGGTCTCACCTTTAGACCAGTATTCTGCTCTATTAATTTAACTGTATTAGGATTTACAACCCAACCATTTTCATCTCTAACTGGAGTAATTCGGCTTACTAATTTAATAAATCCTAAATTTAAGTGGACTTTATTTAATTTGTCATTTCCAGTATAGTAAGGAAATTTTTGTAGAGCTAGTCTAATTTTACCAAGATATGGTGTTCTATTTTTAATCATTGGGTTTTATTATTGTATAAAAAAAGAAAAGGTTTCTTTAATAATTGTAATATTTACTTGATGCATAACTAACCACTTCATCCAAGCAAATGGAGCAAATAGAAAATCTAAGATACTCCAACCTACACTACTATAAATTGTATAACCTATCATTGCTGTGCAAAATGCAAATATTGGATATAAACTACCTAATCTAAAATTATATGTTTTACTATTGCTCTGACTCATCTTTTATTAGTATACTAAAAAGTTGGAAATTTTGGTTCAACGTTAATGACTGATGGTTTATTATGCCATAGGTGATATCGTTCATCAACTACTGCTGCATTAATAAAAATAGTACCACCTATTTGAGTTTGGCCCATACCTTCATGAATGTGGCCAAACACATGAACTTTAGGATTAACTCGATTTACTACCTTTAATAGGTATTTACAACCTACGCTCCAACCTTCTCTTATTGTTTTATCCAGGATTCCTTGAGGAGGTCCATGCGTTATTAAGACATCAGTATCATTAGGTATAAGATCCCAATGAGCCTCAATTTCTTGAGGATATCGGTTAAATGCCCAATTATGGAACCATGGAGTTACTGGACTACCCCAAAATTTAATACCTTCAATTGTAACCCCACTATCATTTAAGTAGGTAACTTCAGGATAGTCTGCCAATAACGCTGCTACTAATTCAGGTTTTGCAATTTCAAAAAAGAAGTCATGGTTACCTGCAATTAAGATTTTATGCATATATGGAAGAGAACTAAACCAGTCTAGGAATCTCCTAATTTCAGATTCAGTTCCACGACCGCTCATATCACCAGCATGCACAAGAATTGGTCCACCTGGTAAAAGTAGAGTTAAATCGTCTCGGTCTTCTTGATTTGAAACAATATGATGGGTGTCTGATATAAACGTAATCTCCATACTATGAAATTATTTTAGGATCAGTAGGTTGAGGTTTTGCATCCTGTACTTGAAACTGTTCATTTACATGAGAACACTTTGCACAGGTAAATGTAGGTACAGGAACAATCATGTCCTCTTGAGAACCAGTTAATAATCTAGAAATCTTTCTTAGGTACGTTGCTTCTCTGAACGTGTCTCCACCGCAGCTTTCGCAAATAATTGGGCTTGAATTTTCAAGGCCTACTTTAACTTGTTGATCCATTGAGTTATAATATTAAATTTATATTATTGTACTCAACTAATTAAAGTTGTTTCCCAAATTTTAATTTTTATTTAGGCATTTTTAGGATACACTCAGAGATTGCCTTCTTTATTGAACTTGAAACTGTCATCTTTGAAAATGGAATACCGTCAGTTAACTCAACTAACATTGCTCTAACTTCAACCTCTGATTCTCCAATACCTTCATACTTTACTCCATTATAAAATAACCGGATACCTACTTGAGTTGTTGTATTTGACCTTTCAATACCTGCAATTCTAAATGTAGATTTAGGAAGTCCAAAATAATACACCTCTATCATAATAGGACCGCCTGTTTCAGATAGACAAAATTTAGTCTGTAATTCTTCTTCAGCTATTTGTTTGATACCAAACAATACATCCTTGGTTTTAAGTTCACGAACTTTAGCAGTTACGTAAACTGTATCAACCTTAACACATTCTTGCCCTAAAGAGGATAATGGTAATAATAGTAGTAATAATAGTTTTTTCATAATTAAAATTTAAGATTTGTTCCAATAAGGATATTGTGCATTAGACCCCATTTAGGAGTAGTGTTCATATTCATTCGCCAATCAATATTAAGCTTGAATTTTTTATGTACCTTAAATGCAAGGTTATTTCCAATTACTGCATTAAATGTATTTGATTTACTAAAGAAGTTATTATCAATATCATAGTAAGGAGAACCTAGTGTTATGAAAGCTTCTGGCCTCCAATCAATTCTTTTATTTAATACAAATTCTTTTTGAGCAATTAAAACACAATATGGTAAAGAGATAAGATAAGCATTATTTGAATATTTTTTTCCACCTCTGAACCAAGCATAATCACCACTAATTACTGACCATCCCATTTGAATACCAAATGTTAGTTTTTTTACCTTCTTAGGTTCCCATACTCTAGTTGCACTTAATCCCATATTAAAAGTCATTCCCATTCGACCTAAGTTATAATGATAGTACCATTTATTTTTTCTATAATAAAATGAGTATGTTTGTTGTGTTAAATCAAAGGTTATAATCGTATTGACCCCAAATCCTTTACCTGCATTTATTTTACTATATCCTATACCAACTCCAGGTCTAAATTTAAAAGCTTCGTAAGTCGGACCTCCTATTAAAGCAAAGTCAGCCGCTGTAAGCATTGGATTGGGTTTAACTAAAGACCCTCCTCCAAACGATCTACCCTGAGCACCTATTACATTATTTTGAGTATTTCCAAAATCTTGAGCAGGAGCTGGCGCAGGAGCAACAGTTGGTGTTGGCTGAGCTAACAACACTATAGGTAAAAGTAAAATTAATAATAAAGTCTTCATTAGTTTATAAATCCGGTTCGTAGTAAATAAAAATTGCTTGTTCCATTATTCACTGGGCTATTAAGTAAAATACTTTGAACTCCTGGATAAGTAATCCTTAAATCTAAATTACTTATTTTTATTATGTTCCATTCAGTTGGATTAAATATTCTATATTTAGGCACAGTGTTCTTCCAATTAAAAAATCTACCTGACATCATTCCATAAATATAATATGAATCAGATACTGTAAATCTAGAATCATTATTAACATCTGCCATATAATATTTTTTTGCATTAACGGTAGCGGTACCTAATGCTAAGTTAACTGGAATATTTGCAGCAGTTGATGATAATACAGCGGATGGTATAGAGTCAATTCTTAATTGAAATTGATATGAATTAATATCTAATCCTGACTCTACTGAATATGTACCAGCTGCATTTGTTAAAAATAGTCCTTTAAGAGAAAATACAGTTTCAGGAGAAGCTTGTGTAAAACCATATGATGAACTTGTTTCTGTCCACTGTACTGCATTATTTCCGCCTAATGGAGCAACTGTTGTATATGCAGTTCCAATTAAACCAGCTGTAGCATTATTGGTTCCACATTGAGGTTTAGATAAGTAATTTATTTGAATAGCATTTGATCCTTCACTTAATACAAATTGAAAAGTATGCAAATTTCCAGCGCAGCTATAGTGAGGAACTTGATAAAATGATACTACTAATTTTCGGTTAGGTAGAGTTCCTACGGTTTGATAGTAAATATTAGAAGCTCCTGGTAATAAATCTTCCCAATCAGCTAATATACAATTTAATGGAGAACCTGAGTTTGGAATAAAGGCAGCAGTATATCCAGTTGTTTGACCAGGACTAAATCCAATCCAACCATTTGATCCTATATAGAATTGTGTATAATTTATACCAAAGAAGTTAAATGTAAATCCTATATTAAAAGGACCGTGAGTTGCATCATCTGACGATGGAACTACTGTACCAACATTATATGGATAAGCAGTATATGTTGGTTGGTTGATACTATACATTGCTGTACGTTTTCCATACAATTTAACAGGTATATTTTGCATACCTACTTCTGCTGCATTGTAAATAACTCCAGAATATTTAAACTCTTGAGCATAGATAGTATTAACTACTATTAAAAATATAATTATTAGTTTTCTCATATTGCTAAACGTGTGCCCATCATTATTGTATAATTTAAAGCATTTTCTTTTATTGCCCAAGCGCCTCCACCATTTATATTAATCTTAAATCTTTTAGTTATTGCAATATTCGTACCAATAATTGGTAGTACTACATGAGGAGACTTAAGTAATATATCATTATAATAACTTACGTATGGGGCGTATACGTAAAGTCCAAGTAATTTAACATCTATTCTTTTTGATAATTTAATATCATACATACCTCCAACAATTGCAGCAGTTCCTATAAATGATTCTCCATACACATTACCATATGAAGCAGTTATCATCCAAACTGCTTTTAACTTTTTAGGCTTTTTAAAACTATATAATTGACCAACTGCAAGTGTTCCATATATTGAAGTCTTTTTATCAAATCCCAACGTTAAGGTAGTTGATATTAAATCAATTCTACGTTTTCTAATAAATGCATAGAACCCAGTAATATTTGGACCCTTTAGTGCAGTTGTATAATCTGCCATAACTCCATGAGCTCGTTTACCATCCCATCGCATTGATGAATATCCGCCGGTTACTTTACCTCCAACTTTTACATCTGTATTTTTAAAATTGAAACCTACAAAATCGCTATTTGCTAATATACTAGGTCTATTACCATTTTTATTAGAAGAAGATTTTGCACCACTATTTGAAGTTGCACCAACAATTGAACTTACAGATCCTCCTAAAATATTAGTCTTTCCTCCACCTGTTTCAGATTTAGCAGATTCACTAGAGTTTGAAGAAGGCGGGTTATTTGCATCACTTGCACCGCCTGATCCATTTGATTTATCTGAACTTCCAGTTCCAGTTGATCCGCTAGTTCCAGTTGAAGAGGTTGATCCGCTAGTTCCAGTTGAACTTTCAGTAGTTGAAGAACCTGATTCACTAGATGAAGTAGATCCTTCAGGTTTAGTTGAGCTAGTTGAAGATCCATTAGAGCTTGATGAAGTTGAACTATTTGATTCACTTGAATTTCCAGCAGAACTTGACTCAGTTGAATTAGCCGATGTACCTGAATTTGAACTACTTGACTCAGTACCAGCTTGTGAAGTACTTGATCCATTTGAACCTTCTGTATTAGAAGAATTTGCGGTAGATTCAGAATTTCCTGAAGAAGATTGGGTAGATTGTCCTTGAGAACCGGTAGAGGATTCAGAAGATGATCCGCTTGAATTATTTTTCTTTTTATCAGAAGAATTTTGAACACTTCCTATACCTGCTAATAAATTAGTAGCACCTCCACTTGCAGCCTCAGCCATATCGCTTAGCGCTGATAATGAATTTACTATTCCAATAAAATTAATTGCAGTATTCTGTGCAATATTTATTGCTGCAGGTAATCCAACGATACTTGCACATGGATTGTTACCTCCATAACTTGAATAAACATCTTGCATCCATGAATCAAATTCTCCACTATAGAATGCACTAGGATCAAAGGTATGTAATTGCCCATAATAACTAACCGTAACTCCAGTAGTTGGAACTTGAACAGTTTTTAAAACTCCAGTACATGGGTCAGTATATGAATAGTTAAATGTTTGGGAATAACTTGTCAATCCTGTACACAATAATATAATTACAAATATAAGATGTTTTATATACATATTAGTTTTTAAATAGTTGCTTCTTAATCATTCTAGATATAATTCTAGAAGCAGCAGTTTCCAATGCTTTTTTAGTTGTTATACCAATAGTTGATTGGTTAAATTTAATATCAGTTACATCGTCCAAAATAGAAGCAGTTTTAACAGTTGATGCTTCTCCTAAACCGCTTCCTGTAAATAGTTCGCCAGTTTCAGCATCAACAAATCTTACTTGTAAACCTAATCTGGTTGTTTGAGTTGTTTTAGAGGTACCGTTTATTTTAACAACCTCATCTTCTGATACTGAGAAATCATATACCTCAATATAGACAAAATACTTTGCTAATTTAATTTTACCTTTTCCATCAATTACATTTTCAGTAAAACCTTTCGCTGATGCTTTAAATTGGGCAATCATTCTTTCTTTAATCTCCAATTTATCTTCAGTAAATACAAAGCGATTAGTCATATCTAAAAATTCAAGTACAATATTAGCTACACCTAATCCAACTCTTTTGTCTTTAAGTTCAGGATACATTTCATAAAGATCTTCATTGATACCAATCTTTAAAATTTGAATAGGATATTGTAAAGAGTCAGTATAGTTAGAGACAACATCAATCGATTGCTTCTTTTCAAACTCAGCTTGGTATTGCTCAGTCTTGATAGAACCGACTTGAGCAATACATAAGCTTGATGTTAAAAATATAAGTGTTAATAGTAAATACTTCATTTGATATTATTGTTGAGTTGTGTTAGATAAAGAAGTTCCATCTTCTTCGTCAACTTTTTGAATTAGCATTTTGTCGCGATCTTCTGAATTAAACCAGTAGTCAACTACTTTATTTAAGTTACCAACGAAAGCACCTAATAAAATAAGTAACATTTCTTTCCAATCTTCTGCAATCGATGCACCAACAAATACTGCTGTATTAATACCAACAATAATCAAGGTAAACAATCCCAATACGATTGCTGTAATTCTCCATCTGTTAGCCTGCATTTGTTGAAGCATATAATAGAATCGGTTTTTATCCTCTACTTTTACAGGAGCTGGTGTACTGATAAAGCTTTTAAATTTTTCTTTTAAACTTGCCATTTTATTAATTTATTTTTTTACCAAGGAGCGTCTTCAGTTTCGCTCTTCTTTTCTTTTTTCTCAACTGGTTTCTCAACTGGTTTCTCAACTATTCGTTCTTTAATAATTGTAGTAGTTCCACCAGCTTTTTGCTGTTGAGTGTTTTCTTGATTTTGAGTTAAGTTAATTACTACAGGCGCTGCGGCTGGTGCAGCTGCAACTGGTGCTGCTACTTCAGATTTAGACTCTTCCTTATCTTCAGAGTGACCTCCAAATAGAGTAGTAGTTAAGTAAGTACCGCCACCTAATATAACTGTAGTTAATGTTGTAATTAGGGTTTTCTTTAATCCTGACCAAGTACCATCATTGGTTTCAGTTGCATTTGTTTCTTCAGACATAATTGTTTAGTTGTTATTTTATTTTAATTATTCTCTTAGCTACTAATTTAGAACTAGTTGTTTCTAAAATTGCAGTGTATGTTCCAGGTTGTAAGTTACCTAAATCTGCTGAGTATTTATAGGTACCTGCTGGCATGTATTGTTCGTTAAGTACTTCAAGAGTACGAGTTCCATTAATATCATATATTGATACAATTGCTTTTGTGTCTTCAAGTATTTTAAATGATATGTGAATTTCTCCTTCAGTTGGATTTGGATAAACTTGCATATCTTGATCATTATTAATATTAAATCCTCCACCTAAAACTCTAAGTACTTGAACCATTCCATTAGTTGGAGTAATGATTACATCATTTGCACTATAGTTTCCAGCAAATTTACGGGTTGTATAAAGAGGGCTTTTACCCCATTGGTCTTGAGGTTTTAGTGCAGTAAATTGTAGAGTAACTGCTTGATCTCCATTACTTAATAAATTGTTTTTACCGGCTGGATCAAATCCTCCCCATTCAATTGTTGAATCGGCAGTGTTAACAAAGGTTACCCATTTTTGAGATTTGGCACTAGCTATTAAACCTTTAAATTCTAATAGTAATGGATCGTATTTAAGTGCTAATTGTAATGATCCAATTGATTGACCATTTGTTAATATTGTAACTGGTACATTTACTAAGTTACCTTCATCGACTGAAAGAGTTGGTAAATTTACCTCTATTTGAATTAGACTAGAGTTATCATATGAAACTGTTTCATCAATTATATAGTTATGAGCATTTGCTGGATTAATAATAGAGATTGGAGTTAATCGAGCCATATGATAACCTGTACCATTAACATCTCCAGGTGCAGCTACATAAAAATTAACTGAATCTATAGCACCACCGCTAATTGTGTGATATAGGTTTGTTGTACCTGGGATAGTCGATCGGTAATTAGCCGGAGATCCATTAATTGTTGAGTATTCAGATTGATTAAAGAACAATACTTCTTTAACTAGATTTGGCCATGAGGTAAAGCGACCAGCAATTCTTCCAAATATACTATATGCATCAGCTACTGAAAGACTATTTGATCCATTTACATCTGCTGTATAGAAATCAAATCCAGTTGGAGTTGCTAAACCTAATACATAATCATTAACCTTTTGAGCATCAGCAATTGATACAATACTACCTATTCCAAGAGTATCGCCTTTAACAAATAATCTAGCTGAATAGAAAGTAGTATCAATTGATTCGCTTAAGTTAAATCTACCAAGCGTATTTGTTGTATAGGTATTAACTTGTGTCCATGTACTACCGGAAATAGGTTTTTTCTGTAGAGCAATGGTTAAGTTTTTAGCTCCAGTTCCAGTAACATTAGTAAAGGTACCGTGGAAATTTAATTTAGCAATTTTCATAACTCCACCATAACTGTACATGGTTAAATTATCGTCTAATCCATTTACATTTGCTGATCTAGGAGTAAATGAACTTGTTCCAATAACCTTCATTGGGGAAATTGTTGTGAACGTATAGAAACTAGGAGAATGGTTTAATTCAATTTGAAACTGTCTATTACTAGGCATTGTAAATGTTGAATCACTACCTGTATAAACTAGTGTAATTGTAATATTACCTTCAACTGGATTTACTACATAATTTAGAGATTGTGGCCATGTGGTATTTAATGAAGTTACAATTGGAGTAGCTCCATCAAATGCTACTGTATCATACCAAACTCTAAATTGAACGGCTGTAATACTAGTAGTGGTTGGATTTGAATAACATATTGCAATATATGTTTTACCAGAAGCAACACTACCTACCTGATATTCTGAATCAAGTAAGATGTATGGTGTTGTACTGAGTGGTGTGATTGGACACGTTTGTGCCAAAACTGGTGAAACAATGGACCCAATTAGAATTGAGCACACTGCAAGCAGTAGTACTGTAATTTTTTGCATTTTACGATGTTTTTTGTTATTTATACAAAAAACAAATGCCCAAGCGTAAACTTGAGCATTTAGGTCGTAAAAAGTTTTTAGCTAATTACTTAGACACAGTTGCTGTATCAACAGCACTACATGCATCACATGCAGATGAATCAGCTACAATAACAGTAGAATCTACTGCAGTTGAATCTGTTCCAGTTGTAACTGGTGTCTCGGTTGCTGTGTTTTGACAGCTAGCAAACATTGCAGCTGTAGCAACGATAGCGAAAAATAATCTTTTCATTTGGTCTTGGGTTTTTATTTTTGTTATTTATAGAGTAATTATACTATATTATGATACGAAGTTTCCCTAAGATATATTTTCTTGCCTCAAGCTTGTCTCGATCTCCTCGATTGTTACAACTGATCTCATAGGGGTGATTTTCGTAACTTGTTTTATATTCTGTATATTTAATCATGTCCTGCTGAAAATGAGTATACTCATGAATTATAGTTGAGCACCATGAAATAAGGGATCTGTGCATCTTTGGGTTTACTGAAATTTGATTATGATATGGAAAGTATTGGCCAAAGCAGTCCAGGGTAGGATCAAGCTTGATTGTTAAGGTTTTCACATTAGCATATGAACTTGGTCCATATTTTTCAATACACCAAGACAGTATCAATTTAGAACTTCTTTTATTAATGTACGGGCTCATACTATGTTATTTATTAGTTTGCCATGACTGCCCTACTCATATTGAATAAATAACAAAAAACTCATATCTATGTTATTAAAAAACGGATCGACTGGTCCAGAAGTTATTAAACTTCAAGAGAAACTTGGATTAACAGCAGATGGCCAATTTGGACCTGGAACTGAAACCAAAGTAAAAGAATGGCAAACAGCTAATGGCTTAACTGCTGACGGCCTAGTAGGAGATGGAACTTGGACTAAAATGTTTGGTGCAGCACCTGCTACTCAAGTAACTACTGTAACTATTCCAGCTAGTGACTTTAAACTTGCTGCACTTAAAGGTCATGTACCGGACTCAGTTATTGCCCAAATTCCAGATACTGCTGCAAAATTCGGTATTACCAATACCTTAAGACTAGCACATTTCCTTGCTCAATGCGGACATGAAAGTGGCGGATTTAAAGCAGTACAAGAAAATTTAAACTATTCAGCTAAAGGACTTACTGGAACTTTCGGAAAGTATTTTGTTAATGAAGCTGCTGCTCTACCTTATGAAAGAAAACCTGAAAAGATTGCAAACAAAGTATACGGTAGCCGTATGGGTAATGGTGCTGAGCCAAGTGGAGAAGGTTGGAAATTCCACGGTCGTGGCTATATCCAATTAACTGGTAAAGATAATTATACAAAATTTGATAAAACAGTTGATGAAGATATTTTAGCAAATCCAGATCTAGTTGCAACTAAATATCCATTAGCATCTGCTGCATTCTTCTTTAACTCAAATAATCTTTGGACGATTTGCGATAAAGGAGCAGATGAAGCAGCTGTAACTGCTGTAACTAAAAGAGTAAATGGCGGTACAATCGGTTTAGCTGATCGTATTAAGCACTTTAACGAATATTACAATTTATTAAAATAACAAAACAACAATGGATGAATTATTAGGAACAATTAAATTATTTGCTGGGTATTTTCAACCCAAAGGGTATATGATCTGCGATGGTAGATTATTATCAATAAGCCAGTATACTGCGCTTTATTCCATCTTAGGTACAACATATGGTGGAGATGGTCAACATACATTTGCTCTACCTGATTTAAGAGGTAGAATTCCAGTTGGTGTAGGTCAAGGTACTAACTTATCACCAGTCGGTATTGGTCAAACTGGCGGTTGTGAATCAAATATTATCACTGAACATCACGTTGCGTTAAGTGTAAATACCGTTAATCTTGATACTAAAACCACCGGTAGAGATGGTGCACCTTCGGTTATTGATAGAGCTTCAATTTCTGAACAATGGGCACCAATTGAAAATAGACAACCGTTTGTTGGTATGAACTATATCATTTGTGTTGAGGGTATTTACCCATCAAGAGACTAAAATAATATAACTAACAATGGATACTTTTATAGGAACAATTATGCAATTCTCATGGGATTGGGCTCCAATTGGTTGGGAAAAATGCGAAGGTCAAATTTTATCAGTCGCTGATTATCCAGCACTATTTTCGTTAATAGGCGGATCATATGGTGGAGATGGACAACATACATTTGCTCTACCTGACCTAAGGCTTAGGGATTCAGCTGGTAATATTTTAAATCATGTACCCGGACAAACCGGTCATATGGATAAACAATATATCCCATACTATATTGCAGTTGCTGGAGAATATCCAATGCGACCATAAAAACAGTTAAGTAAATGAGATTATTAATATTATCGATAGCTCTTATGCTATCTCAATTAAGTAATGGTCAAATTGCTAAAATACTTTCCCTTGGAGCAGATGGTTCCAAGGGAAATTTTAGTTCATTAGGCCTTACGGTTAAGTCAGAAATTAAAAAAGACAGTGGCCAATATACTTGGTCAATTAATCCAAATTATAGATGGAGTGAGCAGTCTCCATATGGTTCTCATGATATGAATCTATATGAAAACGAATTTTATAATACTGCAAATCTTGCAAAGTCAATAGGCAAATGGAAAGTACTTGTGTTTAATGAAGAGGAACGTTCATTTCAACGTAAAATTAATTTTAGAGGTTCATTAGGTATTGGACTAGGACACTCAATTATAAAGAATAAATCTATAAATTTTAATATATCAGAAGTAATTTTACCTGAATATTATTCATCCAGTAGTAATTCAGATATGAATAATTTTACAATACGATCTTCAACACGAATCAAATTTGACTATGCTAAATCAATATTTAAACTAGCATCAATTACTCTATTTCAGCCTGCAATTTATTCAGATCGTAATGTTAGTTTCCATGATAACTTAAATATTCGTAGTACCAATTCGGTTTCAATAAGTGTAACTAAGAAATATTCAGTAGGTTTATTATATGTATTAAGCTATCAAGGCTATCCTTATTACATAAATAAAGCGGTGAGCCCTTTACAGCAGACCGCTTCAGTTATGGTTAGTTTAATATTTTAAATCTTCTCTAAATGAGAGTCCATTGAAATAGAATTTACAACTGCCTCAATAGCTCGTGCAATAGATTTAGCACAAGATACTACCTGAATTTTAGGATTTTCTATTTGGTTAATTGAATCAGTAATTATTAATTGGTCAAGATCAGTTGATCCAGCAATGCGTTCATGACCTTTTCCAGATAATACACCATGCGAAATTACTGCAGTTACATATTTTGCACCACCTTCTTTTAATAGACGAGCTGCATTTATTAAGGTTCCACCAGTATCAATCATATCATCTACTAATATTACATGGCGGTCTTTAACATCTCCGATTAAATCCATTCGCTCAATTGAATTTGGTTTATCTCTTAATTTAGATAGCATTGCAAAATGGGTTCCTGGAAATTTATATAAAAACTTTTGATGGAATTTACTGGCTCTTTTTACTCCGCCTGCATCAGGAGAACAGATACAATAATCATCAGGTCCTAAAGATTTAATGAACGAAGAGAATGCAATATGGCCAGGAATCATGTTAACTGGAATATCAAAGAAGCCTTGAATCTGTTCAGCATGTAGGTCAAGAGCAATAATACGATCAGCACCAGCAGTTTGTAATAAGTCAGCCATTAATTTTGCACCAATTGCTCCACGTAAACCTTCTTTACGATCTTGTCTGGAATATCCAAAGTATGGAATTACTAAAATTACTTCAGAGGCTGAGGCTCTCTTTGCTGCATCAATTGACAACAGCAGAGTTACTATTTTCTCAGGAGAAGTTGTACTTAAAACTAAAAATACTTTTTTATCTCTAATTGATTCCATAAATTGCGGGCTAATTTCTCCATCAGAGAATGTATCAATTTTTAGGGTTCCTAAATTACAGTCATTGCTGTTAGTATCAGAACAAATAATGCTTACGATTCTTTCAGCTAAGTCAGAGTCATCGATTGAAAAGATTTTGTAGTTCATATGTTTATATTTTTTATTCAGTATGTTCAAAAATAAAATTAGAGTTCCAATATCTATTACTTAAGGTTTCATCAATAGTTTCTTGCATAATTTCATTGTTAACTTGAAGTATTGTTAATTTAGTTGGATTTGTGTCAATTAAATCAATCTCATAAAATTGATAATGTTTCCACACATTTAATTTTAAATCAGTAAATTCTAAAATTTCAGTACCAATATCGAGTTTTAGATAACTAATTTCCTGTTTTATCTTGTATACCATGATTTTTTTAATAGATGAAGTATCTTTGGCTGATCCTATATAGAAACATTCAAAGTATTTTAATAATGATTCATGATTTTTAGGTATCAGTCCGTATAATCTATCTCCTTGTTCTGTAAATAATTCATTTAAAATTGGAGGTTCTTTTATTATAATTATTTTTAAATTTGAAATTAGCAAGCAATGATATAAAAAAGCTTCAGCTAGTTTTTCAGTATGGGAAGTTACCATTTGATAATGGTTTAAATTAATTAATGGTTTTATAGAAGTAAATGATTTTTGTACATTAAAATACATTTGAGTACATAATACTCCTAAATTATCTCCATATTTACCAAAATTATAAAATACTCCAGCTGAATTAGATATTAAAGATTTTATTTTTTTGTAATATTCATCAAAGTTTGTAAGATCAATATCATAATTAAGAAAATGAGCATATTCATAATTTAACATATGTGCAAAACCTAATCCATTTATTATTTGTTCTATTGCAGCAAACCCATATTCTTCTTTATTAAAGACAATTTTTCGATTTGACCAAATTCGCCAAACGCTAAACACTCGATTTTTTACAATTGGATTAGATTTATCAAAAATATAATAATCGCATAGTTTATGTATTCTCTCTGGGATTGGATACTTTGCATACACTAAAACATCTAAACCTTTTTGCTTACAACCTATGATACACTTTTCTAAAAGTTCTAATTTTATATTTGAATCTGCATAAGACCCGATTATTATAAGTTCTCGCATATATAGTAATTAACTAAGAAATTGGTTCTTCAAATCGTGTACCGTCTGGTTTTGAGTAGACAATTTTCTTTGGCACTACATCATATTCTTTACCTTTAAATAACTCTACATATTTTTTACCAGTACCAGGTTTTAGATAACCAATTGTTGCATGTGGATGGTAATTAGGAAAATTTGTTGTATGCGGTAATTCTGCAAGCTCTGCATTAATTTCAGATAGCACAGGATTCTCTACATCAAATTTAAGAACATCATATTTCTCATTTTCAAATAGAGATGCATTAACTAATTTCATTGGTCCAATTTCTCTACTTGTACAGATATTTAAGATAACAGGATCAGGAATCTCATTTGAATGTAGTCCATACAATAAGGTAGTATGAGGTTCATCCTCTAATCCAAATGAACGGTCTTCCTCAGTTAAGTAGACATCATCTTTGTCAATTTGTGAATGGAACTCTTCAATTTCTGGAAAATCAAAATAGATCATAGCACAGCCATACTCGTAGGTGTCGCCTTTCTTTTCAAATAATCCCGTAAGGAATTGTGTAAACGTTTTAATCATAGGGTTTATTGGTTTTTTAGGGTTAATGTGTCAATATCGATATTTCGATAGAAAGAGTCTTGATTAACTTTAATTTCTCCAGCTTGACAAAATACAACAACTGCATTTTCAAGTAGTGGAGCATTTTCATTTTCAAAACGAGCATCCATTTCGTATAATACATACAAATCTTGGCCTACCTCATTGGCTAGGTCAGTTAATATATCTTTACTTAGGGTTAAGTCAATATCGCCATGCCATACTTTACCATGTTCAGTACAGATATTTGAATTAAATATAGTAAGATGATTTGGATAGCTATCTTTGTATCCGCTCTTTGAACCTGCGATCATTCTACCAGGTCTTCCTAATACATTTGCGATTGTTTCTATCATGTCAATTATTTTAAGGTTGATTTTAAATTTTTCTTAAGATCAGCTAAGTCAGTTCGGTACATATCAACCGGTTCCAATTTCTTAACTTCTGAAAGTTCAGTCTTCTTTTCTGAAACTTCTTTTAATAATTGATCATACGTTTCTTTAGTCAAAGAATGAATTGGCATATTTAACAAATAGTTATATGATCCACTAACTTGGTCAAAACCGTTTGATTCAAGGAATGCTATAATATCTTTACGTGGAACATTATTAACTCTTAATTTTCCATCGATTATAAGTTTTACAAAGCGTGCTCGGTTTGAAAGATACTTAAGTTCTTCAGTATACTTATTAATTAAGAACGCTTTTCTTTTTGAATAGAAACTTAATCTAAACTTTACAAAGTATTCAACTACTTGAGAAACTTCTTCAAATATTATTAACTTACCTCTTTCATTTAAACAAGTTAAGTTCTCAGTTTCAGTCTCAACCATTTTAAGAGTTTGGTCAAGTTTGCCTTTTGCAATAAGATCAGATAAGGTAGCTCTTGCAAATTTAATCGTGTAATTTATTCCATTAGTAGAATTATCTTCATATGAATAAATTATACCTCTATCTAATAGGGAGTTAAGATATATTTCGTATTTCTGAAAAGTCATTGATGGAGGAAGTTCTGTAATATTAACAGTCGTTGTATTTTGAATCTCATACACTCCACGCATTACATATTGATTTGTTCCAGTAACTAACTCAACTGGACCAAAATATTCTTTCCACCATGGAAGTAATTTGCCAACCTTTTTGCCATCAAGCACTTTAACACAAGCATCAACTAAGTCAAGTGGATTACGATTTAATATATTAGTTGCAAAACCTACAGCAATTCCTGAACTACCATTTAATAAGACAGTTGGAATAACCGGTAAGAAATATTTAGGTTCAATAGTATTTCCTTCTTCAACTTGATTCTCTAATAATTCAAAGTCTTTATATAGGAGTCTGAAATTTGAAGTTAACTTAGTTGAAATATAACGAGCTGCTCCAGCTTCAGGAGATCGTAAAGAACCAAATTGGCCTAGCTCTTCAAGTAATGGTAACGAGTTTTTAAATGATTGAGCCATTCCAATAATTGCACCATTTAATGATCCATCACCATGATGATAATGTGCATCAGCTGCAATACGCCCGCCTAATTGAAATATTTTTAGGGGCTTCTCATTACCTGACTTCCAAACTTTATCAGCAATGTAGATAATTTTACGAGCAGTAGGTTTAAAACCATCAATCACAGATGGGATTGCTCTACTCTCTAGCGTGTACATTCCGTACATTGCATAGTCCTGATCTAAATATTCAGTAACTGTTTTATTTTGTAATTGATTCATACTGTGATAATATACTAAATTGAAAGCTTAAGTAGTTTTTCTTTACGAGGTTCTGAATCAGAACCAAACCAGTTAGTAAGACTTTCTTTATATAACTTGTCATTTTGAAGTTTAACTAGAACTGGACTGTGTATAATATCTCGGTACTCAACATCTTCAAGAGCAGCAAGTCCTTTCTTATATTCAACGTCCCAACCTTTAGCACCTGACTTCTTTTCCCATTCAGAGTATTCGTCATTTGAATAGAATGGCTTTACCTCTTTACCTTTCTTTGCAACAACAAGTGGAGTCATTACTTTAAATACTCGGCCTTGCTCAAATAGTTCTGGCCAATACTTATTAAAGAAATTTATTAGTAGAGCAGCAATTGAGTCTCCATCAGGATCTGCATCAGTATATATGTACACCTTGCCATATCTAAGGTCTTTAGGTTCTTCACCTAACTTGATTCCTAATGAAGCCATTAACTGAATAACCTCTTCATTCTGAATGACTCCAGAGTTTGCCATCTCACTGACATTTAGGAACTTACCCTTTAATGGAAATGCTCCAAAGTTTTGAGGGTCTCTAAACTTACGAACTGCTGATAAGGCTGACATACCTTCAAATATTCCAAGTACGCATTTATTTCTGTCCTTGCCTTTTGCATCAATTAACTTTAGGACTTTAGTATTTGCAAGAGACTTATTTAGTTTACGAAGTTCTGCTCTCTCATCTGCACTCTTCTTTTGTTCAATCCAATCTAATAGAGACTGGATTACTTCTGATGTAAATACTGCCTTTGCAAATTTTTCAGTTACTTCATGTTTGGTTCCAAAATCTTTAGGTTCAGTAATTAACTTCTCTTTTGTTTGGGAAGAGAATGCTGGGTTAAGTACAGTACAGTTTATAAAAAGAAATAGATGATTCTTTATTTCAGAAGGTTTAACTTCAACTTTATGTTTCTTTTTAATCATGGTACGTAAATACTCGATAACCTGATTTAATATATACGATTCATGAGTTCCTCCGTCTTTTGTTTGGATTGAGTTAACAAATGAAATAGATTGATAACCTTCTTTTGAAACTCCCATTGCAAATTCCCAGTCCTTTGACTTTTCCCAAATAGAATCCTTTACATATAGATCAACATATTCTTTAAATGTTTTGAACCTAAACTTCTCTCCGTTAAATTCAAGTTTAAGACCTGGATTGGCTGCCGCAATATCAATAACACGCTTACGCATCATCTTCCAATTACTTGCATTAATATCGGTCATTTCAAATCTTGCAAGATCTGGAACATATGTAATCTCAGTAAAACCTTGAGTTGTTCTGCTGGTTTTTACTGGAGTTCTGCTTGACATATTATTTGTAAATGTCTGTATGAAACGATTTTTTCCATCAGCTGTATCAATAACAAATTTCTTTGAAAATATATTAACTAATGAAGCACCAACTCCATTTGTACCTGCAACAGTACGACCTTCATCATCATTAAAATTTGATCCAGCTCTAAGATTAGAGAAGATTAATTCAGGAATCCAAACTTTATGTTCAGGATGTTGAATGACTGGAATTCCGCCATTATCCCAAACAGTAATTGTATCAAGGGTCGTAGTTACTTTGATTGTATTGATTTTACCAGAACGTTTATGTTCATCAACTGAATTTGAGATAATCTCATCAAATAACTTCAAGAATCCTGGGTTATATGTAAGCTCGTATTTTTCGTAGACTCCATCTTCTAGAATCCATTCATTTCCAGTATGAGGTTTAGTTGAACCAATATACATACCAGGTCTTTTAAGTACGTGTTCAATCTCATCGAGTAACTGGTACTTTTTTCCTATTTCTTTATTAGATGCCATATTTTTTATTGTATATGTAAAAGTATTAAAAGTTTTTATTAATACTAATTTTATTTTTAATTACCTAGCTCTATGAACTCCTGACTCTGGCCAATAATCGTCAGTGTATCTAACTATATAATAAGTATAGTCAATTCGAATAACGGCATTCTCTCCTGATCTAAAATGGTGGATGTAACACTCAGTATTATCATATAGATCTCTTGCTCTATATGTCCAGTGTAAAAATTTAGTAGGTAACTGTTCATATACTTTATAATACAAAATATCAGATTTAGTTGTATCATTAAGATTTACGATTGCAATTATTAGAGAGTCATCCTTATCTCGACCTTCATAAAATCCATAACATGAATATTGTAAAGTTGATTTTTCAAATCGACTACTATCAGTATTCCATACCTCTACTTTGCACATAGACTCCATTAAGGTTAAAGGTTTTTCTTGAGAAAATAATATTGAGCTTAATATAATTAAGACTGATGCTGCTATTGATTTCATATGTTTGTTATTTAGTTAGGTTATTAATTTGAGATTGTGCATGCCTAATTAGCATAGGATTTGCAGCCGGTAATAGGTTTAAAAAACTTAGTTCAGATAGGTATGCACATAACTCTTCATAGTCCATATTTAGTTTAACTCGATTTTCATGGGTTATTTTACAGTGAAAACTTTCGTGTACAATTGCAACTGCAATATTTTGAATACCTAAGTTAACATCATTCCTTGAAATATAGATTGTACACATTTCACCAAGCTCTCCAGAGATACTTGAATAATCTGCAGTAAAAAATGTAATACGCTCACAATTATTTTCAAGCATTGAGTAATGATGCGGAGAAGTTATCTTAATTAAGTTAACGGCTGAGTCAGCTAATGCTTTCCAGTTATCTCCAGCTTGATCAACTATAATTTGGGAGTTTAATATAATTGGTTGTACCAGTAAAAATAGTATTAGTAAGATTCTCATAATACTATTATACTAAAAATTAGTTAAACGTAACTTCTGGAATTGACTGAAGAGAGGCAGACATATCTTTTAATAGAGATGAAGCACTGGTATGTTTAACCGTTTGGTGCCAAAATGGAGTTTTGGTTTTTGCATTTAACACTACATGATAGTCAGATAATCCTGCATATTTCTTTAATCCACTAGGAGATAAAGAGACAGTCTTAGCTACAAGTTTACCATCTTGTTCTACAACTCTCATTGGGGAAGAGAGTCCAACCATATTAACCGTCCAACCATTTCGCTCTACCTGTTTTGACCAGTCAGTATTGAATAAAAATAACTGTTTTGCCCCATCAATCTTTGGGCCAAGAACTGCAATCATACTTCCTTTTCCAACTAGTGATTCATCAAGTACATCTGCTTCAGTTGCAAATTTTGAATCAATTGCTCCAGTAGGTTCAGAGTAAATTCTTGAATAGGCATGAGCCTTAATATCAATTAACTTTCCAATCCAACCTTCATTTCGGAGTCTCTTAAATACTAGATTTTCAATAGAAAACTCTCCGCCTTTATGTGTAAGATTCTCATCTCTTGATTTTGAGATCTTTTTCTTTAGCACAGATGCTCTTTCCATAATATCGTTTGCCTCATCAGGAGTTGAGTCCTTTAAGTCAGAGATCATTTGTTTAATTGCAAAAATATATGCATCAGCTTTTAGGTCAACGTCTTTAGGATCAATTGTTGGTGGGTTAAATTCAGGTTCTCTAAGCCATTCATTCTTCATTAATGAATATAGACCAGAGGCCAAGTGCAATTGATTAATATCTTGAGCATAGAGTTCAACATCAAATCCATGTATATTAACTGGATGGCGTTGGTTCCAAGTAGTCTTTAAACCTTCCATTGCAGTTTTAACAAGTTCAAGATCTGGATTAACAATTGAAAGATCCATTATGACATGAATATCAAGATCTGAGTGTTTGGTCCAGTTATAGTTAGCTAATGAACCAGTTAATTGAATATCTTCAATTGGAGCATCAATCTTTAGGTCTGCATAAAAATCATGGGCTATTTGTAATAACTTGGTTCTGATCTCAGCATTAAATATATTATCTTTCCAAAAGATTTGGTTCAATTGGTCATTGTAAAATCGACCCTCATTAATAAATGAGGTATATGGTTTTAAGTGTTTCATCTGTGTTTATTTATTTAGCAGAATCTATTTATTAAATAGATGGACATAGTTAAGATAGTCACCCCAATAAGAATGTTTATCCTGTATATCCGTTTTGCTATAGATAGAGAAATGAGATGTAAAATGGAATCCATGATTAACATGGATTGACTCATTTGGAGCTTCCCAATTTGTTTTGGTAAACTGCGGCTCAATCAGTCCACTATTTCTGACTAGCGCATTTGGTAGGATAGCTTCACAGTGCTTAACTGCATCAGTAAATCTCATGGTTAATTGAGAATGTGGTTGATCGTGTTGGTGTCTCTTTTGCCAACCTTCTTTACATAGTCCTCCATAATTCATATTAGCAAATACCTCACCATCCTTAAATTCTGGATAGTCAAAGTAACCTTCAGCATAGAGACAATCATGTTCAAGAAAACTAACATAGTCATATCCACCAATTTCTTGTGCAGTATATAAAAGCTGCATAATTTGAAGTAGTTGATTTAGATGAGATGAGTTTTTACTCCATGCAACAAGTTCAGGAAAAGGATTGCCTTGGATAGGGGTCCATACACTAGTTAGGATATCTGCTTTGCCTTCAGCTGCTTTTTGAATTGACGTTAAGGAAAGATAAATGGTATCGTAAGTCTTTGGATTATTATTGTTTGTATAGAAAATACCTAGTCGATTGCTATGAACTACTGGAATTTGACATAGAGTACCTTCAGCCCAACTCTTTGAATAGGTTCCTCCATTTGCCTCTTGCCAATTAATCGTAAGGTGTTTAACAACTCCTGGCTCTGGGTCTCCACATATTGAATTGTCTACTTTAATTAAGAACCTTTCTCCATTGACCTTGTGTTTAATAAGGTCAGTTACATCAATTGGACCATAGGTTGCTTTTATAATTCTCATAGACTTATTTATCTAGTCCAGTAAACTTGACCGTCTATTTGTACTGAGGCTTCATTATGGTAGACGATTTGTCTATAGATAAATAAAATAAAATAAAATAGATTAAAATGAAAAACGTACACAATTTTAACAACTTCTTGAACGAGTCAAGCGGAAGATTAGTCCAGGTAGCATTAGACTTGGATCTGGATAATGACGGAATGATGTGTCTACAAGAATTGATTGAGCAGTTCAATCTGCAAATTATTAACCTTTTTCCTCTTGGACCTGGAGGAGGATCAGCAAAAGTGACGTTCAGAGGAGAATCCAAAAATATTCTTGATATGTTAGACTGGTATTCTGAATTGACAGGAGAAGACGCTGGTTCTTACTATGACACTTACGTTAGACCAGATGCTCCGATTCCTTTTGAAGTTCAGTCTAATTCAAGGATGGTTACTTTTAGGAATAGAAAGTATGTTGGAGTAGACGGTAAACCACTGATGAAATAAAAACTTATTAAAGATTTCCATTATTTCTGGTTTGTTAAGTTACGTAATATAGAAACTATACCAATGAATCAAGGTATTTATCTAGTCCAGTAAACTTCACCGTCTATTTGTACTGAGGTAATGGTTTCGTCCTTGACTATTGAATTTATATAGGCCTTTGGAACTTTAATATTTTTATAGATTCGATTTAATCCGTCTAGATAAAAAACGGTAACCGTTGATCCACCGGGTTGCACGCTTAATTCATTGGTTCTAAACCTATCGTGTACTAATATTGATCTTTCCATTATTTCTGGTTTGTTAAGTTACGTAATATAGAAACTATACCAATGAATAAAGTTATTGGCCAGGCCAGTACAATTACAAGTCTAGCCGTTAGACTCTTTTTAAGTTTAGAAGAATTATTTCGTGAATCAAGGTATTCAACTAGGGCTGCCCAGCAAATTCCAATTATTAAGTATTCAAGAAGTCTGTGTAATATTAAAGAGCTCATCATATTAAGAGTTAGATGATGGGTTAGATTCTTCTGAATTAGGTTGGTCTAATTGAGATATTAGACGGTCTGCAATTTTTACTGCAAGTTCAGGAATTATTTCAATTGAATACATATGATCCATTAACATTCCTTGCATTGCGGCTACTGCAATAGTCTCGCGTTTATTTAAAGTATTTTCCATAATATATTATTATACTATACTTTAATAAAAAAGGTTAAGATTTTTTAGATTTGTCAATAACATCACCGATATTGACCTTGGTAATAGTACCATCTGGATTTTCAACGTTTGCTGTACCAAAGAAACTATTAGCATAGGCTTTTCCTGCATCTTGAGTAACTTTTAATTTGTCAACCAAAATTTTATTAATTTCAGCAGTAATTTCTTGAACCGCTTTAATATCAGTAGCTTTTACATTTGGCGCTGCAATAAGCATACCTATTGCTGTTGCTGTTGCTACATCATATATTCCATTTGCTCCATTTGTCGCTAATGCAGCAGCCACTAATTTATTTCCACTATTAATAAGAGCAGTTTGTAGGGTTTTAACTTTTGGATCTACTGAGGTAGAAGCTTTAAGACCGGTAAAATCCATAGGTGCAACAGTAGTGGTAGCAGTAGTAGAAGCATTGGCTGGTTTCTTATTTAATATATTCCAAACTGATACAAGAATTGGGTCTCCAGATTTTACATCAGTTAGGGTTAAGATATACATTTTATTAAACGTAAAGTTGGTTCCATCTTTATCGGTAATTGTGTATCCACCAGTTGGACTAGCCTCTTTACAGCCAACTGCAACCAACTGCTTTTGAGTTTCAGGATCAGCGGCAGTTAAGAAAATTGAAATATTGCCTGCATTTTGAGTATCAGCAGTTGCAACATAGATTTTGCCTAAGTCGCACTTAACTATAAACGTACCGTCGCCGCCATCAATCCAGCCTTTAACTGCTGAACTGGCTGGAATTAATGGATAACCTGCAACCTCAGTGATAAATGATTCAAATAATTTAATGTATTTCATAATGACTAATAATATTTCAGAGTTTATTTATTTAACCTAAACTCTGCAAAGCTCTACCAGTATCTCGGGTCTTAATTGCTTGACGTTTATCCCAAAGTTTCTTACCTTTAGCTAGAGCTATCGATACCTTGACTAAACCTTTCTGATTGACCATAATTGCAGTAGGAATGATAGTGAGGCCTTTGTCCATCATCTTCTCCATCTTCTTTAGTTCCTTTTTAGTTAACAGCAACCGCCTCTCTCGTTTAATCTGGTGGCTAAAAGCACTAGCTGATTCTTTAATATACAGATCCCTGAGCCAGCACTCGCCATTTCGTAATTCGCACCAGGACCCAGTAAAGTCAAGGTGACCTGCTTTAATAGACTTGACCTCTGAACCTACTAACGAAATACCGGCAGTCCATCTTTCAATAAACTCATATTCATATCGGGCTTTACGGTTTTCAGATATCATAATTATTTGAGGTAGTCTAGGTCGCAATCTGCCAAGTAGAGGGCTCCTGCAATAATTCCCATTTCTTCAGCAGTTAGGGTATAAGTAGGTTCGTCATATCCAACGGTCATTGATCCAGATGGGTCAAAGCTTTCCATTATTGAACGGGCTTTATAGATTGCTAACTGAGTGTTTGATTTATTTTCTGATTCCATATTTAGTTTATTTGTTTAACTATTAATATATCCCAATATAAGCCTAAGATTTTATATCTGGTGCCAGTATCTGGTTTAATATGAGTACACGGTTTTGCATGATTTATTGTTAAATTACCAAACTTACTAGAACTAGGATTGTTATACCAGATATGATTAGTGTAAGGCGTATTCAACTGAATATTATATGAACCTCTTGGTAATATTTCAAATATGTAGTTGCCAATTTTCATACGACTTAGTGTTGCTTCTGTTTGTTTAAAATTAAAATTATACTATTAATGTCTCGGTGCATGTATTTAAGCGTTTGAGGCCAAGATAAACAATACTGATTATCCTCAATAGCTAATGATCTAAATTCTTTCTCCACTTCCAAAGCATCTTCCAAAGTAATCACATTATCTATTTTTACCCTCATGTACTCTAAAAATTTAGACGTATATTTGTCTCGGGTGGAAAAGGCGAATGATATAGCTATTGGTATCAAGGCTACTGGAAGTAAAAGAATACTAAATAAGAATGGGTGGTAAAATAATCCAATAAATATTCCTAATAACCAGCCAATCATCATAAACATAGTAGTCATTTCGGCAATATGAGCTACTCTATTTTCTTTAAATTTTTCCATATTATACGTATTTTGTTTTTCTTATTATACCAAAAAAAGAGTCTCTATTGCTAGGACTCTTTCATATAATATTTCTGGAAATTACGGTTAGTTAAGTGGTCTGCTAAACTTTTGAACAAGGTTACTTAGTCCAGGAATATCTGAAAATACTCGGTCAACTTCATCTAAGATTGAAAGCCTGTCATTATATGGATCGATTGATCTGGTATTTATTAATTCGCGTATTTTAAATATTTCACTTGAGTCAATTGGTAAATCACGTAAAGCTCTGACAAATAATTTTAGTTTAGTTGAGTCAGAGTTTATCATTTCAGTTAAGGTTGTTGAGTTTAAACCAGCTAAGAACTTTTCGTAATAATAAAATATCGGCTTAACTGCTGAACCTAATTCTTCTACTTTATCTAACCATTCTTCAGATTTACCGACAGACTCGTCAGGGCGATGTCCAAATAATAGTGTCCATTTAGGAGCCTCGTAAGTTCCTCCGCCATGTCTAATATTAAACGCTGCACGACCTTTATCTCCAGGATGGTGTGAGAATTTAATATGTAGTTGAATTCGGTCTCCATCACTAAGGTCAAGGGTCAATTTGGTTTGATAAACTTCAATAACGCCTTCAATCCTAATAACATGAGCACCAGTTGGTGATTCATAATCATACATAGATTGCCTATCAGACCTTTCCATATTTTGCATGTCATCGTCATACTTAACGTCCCATGTAAATGTGGATGGCCCGAACCCGTAATCTCCCATTTGCTCTTCAGTTTCATCACGTGATTCAGTTATAAATTGTGTAAATCTTTTAAGTTTCATATACCTAAATCTTTCATTTTTTTTCTTATTGCCATTAACTTTTTCTGTGCATCCTTAGGTAAATCTGTTAGGTCAGCGTCAATTTGATCTTCAGGTAAATCGGCTTCTTCTGGTTTTGGTCCAGAGGTTTTAACTATTTCAATTAGTTGATCTAAACTTAACGCTGAAGCAATTTCGTCAAGATCGTTATTCCATTCAAGTCTCCAGCAAAACTCTCCATTATGAAGATTAGGGTCCCACCAAATATCAAAGTTTAGGTTATTATATGAAATCTGGATTCCAATTTCCATTTTGGAAAAATTTGGATATGGTTTGTAGGCTTCATCGTTCCAGTTAAATTTTGAATCTATATTGATACCAGCTTCTTCAAGTTGAGCAACAACTCTATAGTAATATGGATCAGGCTCAACTAAACCAAAATCCTTCATTTGATTTAGTGTGTCTTCATCTGGGTCTTGATGCTCTTCGAATAGTTTAATATATTTCATAAGTTTTTATTGACATTTCGCATTGCCTGTCTCTTTATGAGCAGATCATCTGTGAGGTTTGCACCTTCCTCGCTCCAACCATCAACCACGCGATCAGCGCCTACCTGTTTTGCAAGCTCTGCTGCTCTTTTCCATAAAGCATTATAAATTACATCATTATTATAATTTGCTTGATCATGAATATCCACTTCATGTTGAATATCTTCAATTGTAACATATTCAACCCGTTGTGGCGCGTCAGTAAAGTCTAACCTAACTTCATAATCATCATAGTCACCACCTGGTGTAGCAATTGCAATACCTGGACCAGCTAAACCATATTGTCTCATTTGATTTAGTATGTCGTCATCTTCATCTTCATGATTTTCATTTACAAATTGATTAAATCCTTTAATTATATTAAGTTTCATATTTATATAGTTAATAGTTTTCCTCAACTAATTCAAGATCATATGTACCGTATGCAGCTATATGAATTAATTTATTATTTATAAAATCTTCAATTTCAGGCTCTGTTAATTTGCTGGTAAATGTAATAAATGCATCACTATCAAATACATAGATATCTATTTCATCTTCGTCATATTCATCAGATTCATCATTATCGGATACATCGACTAACGGCCCTTCCCAAGAAATTCCTTTACTTCCAAATTGGCCATTTACGTCAATCATTGAAATTTTTCCAATTTCATTAACTAAATCAGTAATCTCTTTTTCAGTTTCAGCAGGTCCAGAGCCTAAAGCCCAATCATAATCAATTGAGAAACTAAGATCATATGTATAAGTAGGACCCAATAGTCCGTAACCTTGCATTTGATCAATTGTCTCTTGGTCAGTAGGGTCTTCTTCGTGCTCTTCAAATAGTTTAATATATTTCATTGTATTAATATTTTTTATAAAGTTATTTATACATAACTCAGTATCAAGAACAGGTATCCAGGTTTGGTACCTGTAATATTAAGTCAGTAAAATCAATTGGGGTTGGCCCATTTATAAGTCGGCGCCTATCAAATAGAAATATCTTTAAATCAATTAGGTCCTTATCCTCAACCTGAAGTCGTCTTAGTCTCTTTCGCCAAACCTTAAATAGTTCTGGATCTTCCTGAATAGTTGAGGTCAATTGATTATTGGTCCAGTAACACTTGTGGTTAATTAGATAGTAGTACAAGGTTAGGTCTTGGTTTTAAAGTACATGTAGAAACGTCTGCGGCCAGTACACAAGACGATTGCTCGGACTGTTCCACTCCAGTAAAGTCCTACCATATTATTTGGCGATTTAGCCGAGCGTTTGCTCCTTTCAAAAGTTATCATAGTTGGTTATTTCCTAGGTACTACAATCTCTACCTTTTGTTTATTATGGATAGTATGAACGTACTTTATTAATTGATCAGTTGTAATTTCAAAATTAATCTGAGTGATAGATAATTCCTGAATAGGTTTTGCCCGTTTACCATGACCTGGGTTTAACTCATATTCAGAGTGGTCATAATATGCTACTGGTTTTTTACTATAAAAAATAGTATCATTGCTGATTGCCCATTTTTCAAGTTCAGAGCCTTTAATTAATTCTTTATCGGTTGAACAATTTGCAAGGCAAGTAAGGAGGACTACTCCAATAATTAAGTTTTTCATGAGGTTAGTATTTTTTAGCTATTTGGTTTATTGTGTCCATGTCTTCTCTTGACATAGTTAAGTAAAGTCTTCTGATCTTGTCAATATCCTCTTCAAATAATTGTTCTACAGCTGATTGAGGTTCTGAAAACTCAGTATCTCGGTTAGTTACGTATCCATCCTCTTTCAACCATTCAACTAAGTTTTCTTTATCACTGCGATCTAATTCATCGTATATATCTTCTAGGTCTATTGTTACGTATGGCATATTAGTTATTGTTTAAAAGGTTATTAATAAGGTCTCTTACATTTAATAGGGTTAAACAGAACCAGGCACCTGCTTCTGACCAGTCTTTGTCAAAAATTGAGATTACAACACATACTATTGAGGTTACAGTTGCAATTAAATTAAATATTTTCATTTTATATATTGTTAGTTTAGAATATTATACCAAAAAAAGGACCACTATTGCTAAGGGTCCTTTTAGAGTTATGTGTTGGTAATTCAATTACATCATACCACGCGAACGGTCAGCTGACCTGCGGTTAGCTGGTTTAATATAAACAAATGGACCATCATCGCCATCAATTACAACAACCTTCATTCCATTATGATTGAATAAATGAGCTTGTGCATAACCACCTGGACCAGCATCTCTTACTGTCCAAATAATTTGACCTTTTTTCTTTAGTTCAAAACCCATACCTTTGTTCTCTTCATCAGAATAAAATAGGTCCATTACTGGAGCAAAGTCATCCATAAAATCAGGCTCATCATATCTGGATACTGGAGAACCAATATAGTAATTATCTAATTCTTCAGGACTGCAACCTAATGCATCAGCTGTTGCCATATCAGTTTCTTCAGTACCGTCAACTAAGCTAAGCATTTGACCGTTTTCATGGCCCATATCATTCATATCGCCCATGTGGTTTTCGTTTACAAATTGAGTAAATCTTTTAATTATTTGTTTCATGTAGTTTCTTTTTTTTGTATAAAGTTATTTATATAAGTCTATTCTTAATATTTGTAATATCGGATTGAAGATCAGCAATTCGGTATTTTGCAGCTTCTATTGCACGATAATCCGCTCCTGTTGCACGACTATCCGCTTCAAGTTCAGCAGCTTTTAGTCTTAATTGCCAAGCCTTGAGATGATTTTCTAGTGCAGGTAATCGATCAGCATGGGTCTGAAATGGTATGATCCTAGCGGCGGAATCAATCTCATCTGCCTGTACTCGTAAATCATCTGCCCCTGTTCTGCTAACTGAGGTCTTGTGCTTTTTATAATATTTCCAAATTGACTTTTCAGGATAGAGAGCAGCATGTTCAAAATCAATATTTTCAGCTGCCCATAACATTGCCTTATCATAAAATTCAAGATCAGTTGCCGTCTCTTTAAAATGTTTTATTGCAATATCCATTGATCCATATCTTCTGCTCCAAACCCCAATATTAATCTGCTTTGGAGTCATACGTCGAATAACCTTTGGTACAGGAAAGAAACCAATACCCCATCCATCTCCTCTTCGATATTCTGGATCAAGAGAAAATACCAGTGAACCGTTTGCTAATTGAGTTGGACTAGAAACCATGTGTAAACCTTTTGTATATAAGGCTCTTGCACCTGGAGAGCTTAATCCTTTAAGCGAAGCTTGACCAGCCTTTTCTCCAAGTTCTTTTAACCGCTCTAGGTCAGCTTGATCTTTAAGATTTAAACCTAATCCTTTAACAAATTTATTAAAGGTTTTACTTATATCCCTAATTTCACTTCTATAACCGGATTGGTCAACATAACCCATCTCCACCATATAGTTAAGAGTATCTACCGTTTCTCGCATCTTTAGGAGATCCTCTTCTTCATGAGGTTGTATCTCACGAGCCTCTGTAATATATTGACTAAATTTAAGAAGTTTCATAAACTATAATTAATATATTTAGATTAAGTTAGACTTCCAAACTCAGATGGTAATCCATTAGCATCACCAAATGGTTGTTGAATGTTTAGATTTGCTGGCTCTGCTGGTTTTGCTGGTTGTTCTTTAGGTTTGACTGGATTTAGATTGTCAGGTGCCTTAGCTGCGCCTAATTTATCTAGTGCAAGATTAACTGCAGCTAGCGTAGCCTTTCCGAATTTACCATCTACTCCATCCTTTGATGGACCACTTGTTCCTAGCGCTTTTGCATATTCTCCGCCTAGCGCTTTTAGTCTCATCTGTAACTTGGTTAGTAAAGGATTAGTACCTTGACCGGTTGGAGTGGTCTTCTTACTATTGTAGATCTCGTCCCAACCTAAATTAAATACGTCTTGACGATAATCTTCTAACTCTTTTTTACCAGCAATTCTAACTGGGCGACCGTCTATTCCAACTACCCATGGTTCCTTGGATCCAAGGCTTACCCCATTTACGGTTGGATTACCAATCATATCTGAGTTTTTTCTAGCTGGATCAACCTCTTCCCATTTTAAGAACTCAACTGGCTTACCAGATGGGTCTCTTTTTAATGAGCTTGTATCATTTCTGTCAAGAGATTCGCTTATTGCAAATTCTTCAAATAGCTTTATTAATTTCATAGTCATATTAATTTTAGTTATTTATATTGGTAGTCAGGACCTAATTCGAACAGGTATTTACCATGGTAAACTCTCGCATTCGCTAGCGAGATGTGTCTATCCAATTCCACCACCTGACTAGGATAAATTAAATTTCCCTTAATTCGTATGTACTATTCTGTGTCTTGAACTTGGTATAGCCTTCTCTCTGCTCAACTATTTGGGTAATAGGCGAGGTTAACCATGTAAATTGCATCCGTGGTTCAAGCATTAATGACCGACCTACTTGAATATCATCATGTGAGTTTAGGAACGAGCGATCGGCTTCATTCCATTCAATATACTGGACCTTATTACCGGTTTTAACCAGGCCATCGTCCAATCTTTTTAGCTCCCACTTTGCTGTGGGCTCTGCTCTTGCTACTACTAAGTCAGCACTAAATTTGGGTTGTTGTATTTTACTCATGATTCTAATATACCAAAAAAAGGACCGATATTGCTAAGGGTCCTCCTAAATTATTGGTTAGTAATTAACTTACTAAATAACCATCTTCATATAGAGTATCAGCTAACTGAAGTATCTCTTCTTCAGTAAATTCATCTACTCCAGCAAATACTTCAATATCACCACTACCTCCTCCGGATGGACCGTATGTCCCATAGCCGCCTTCATCATCCGTATAGGTTATCTTTACCCTTACTGGTTTTGAATGGTATGAATCATGGATAGTTGTATCTTCTTCACCTGGACCAGCTAAACCATATTCTTTCATTTGATTTATTATAGCGTCTTCATCGGCTGAATTTACCTGAACTGCTCTTATTGTAGTTTGAATATCTTCAGTATACTCTTCGTCATCTTCATTATCTCCAAGTCGAGCCTCTCTGCCGTAAATATCAGGTCTTCTGTCAACTAGGTCAATTTCAATTACTTCTGATTTGTGATTTTCGTTTACAAATTGGGTAAATCTTTTAATTACGTTTTTCATTGGTTTAATTCTTTTTTGTAAGGTTATTTATTTAGTAGTCAGGACAGGAATCGAACCTGCGATGCCCAACAACGGCTCTGTCCACAGTCTATCTGGAATCGAACCAGTTCCGCCACCTGACTATTTTATTATTTATAAATTTCAGTAAACTTTGATTTAACTGAGTCATATTCTTTTTGTGTCATAGATATCCAAGCTCTATAATCAAAAGTTGACGCTTTAAATATATCAACTACTTGTCTTTCTTCAGTTTCATCTAGCAACATTAAGCTATCTTTCCATCTATAACTTTGTTCTAAAAACAATCTTTTATTGGTTTTATGTTTCCAAACTTTTAAACCATCTTCATTTAGTTCCATATTTTTATTTTTTTATTTTTTTTAGTAGTCAGGACAGGAATCGAACCTGTATCTTGCCTATCTGTATCGTCCCATTTACTGAGTTGATTGGGGGGTCGAACCCCATGTTACCATTACACCACCTGACTATAGAGTCTAATATACCCAAGACCGGGTACCGTCTGGTCCTGGATATTCTGGGTCACAAAGACCAGTAATGCGCCCCGACTACTCTTAATAATAATACTCAGTCTACTTATATGTATAAAGATAAAACTAACCAGTATACCAGACCCTATACTAAACCCTATAATCTAATCTATCCTATAGGCCTAGACTATGGCAGGCCAATGTCCCCGTTATCTAGGACTAGGGAGTACCCACATGCCAGCCAGCAACCAGACCCTAGACTAGCCAGCCTCGGGACTAGGGAGTACAGGAGCAGGGTCAGCCGAGCCCTGGCCCAGCCCTTGCCCCGTGGGACTAGGGAGTACCCCAGCCAGGCCAGCCGAGCCAGACCCCTACCCTGGCCCTGTGGGACTAGGGAGTACCCCGACTGACCACCGCCCAAAAGGTACAAACTGTGCAATGTTAGGGACTAGGGAGTAACCCACTCCTCGACTCCGCGGACCCGAGCAGGGACCCAGGCTCTAGAGGGGCCCGAGCCGTTGGACACTAGTAGCCAGCTGCGGGACCCTGGCGGCCGAGACTTCCCGACAGGCTGCCGGGCCTGGATAAATAACCCTATGCAAGAACCAGACCAGACCCCAGACTCTAGACCCTTAGTACCCTTTCCAAGCGGAGAGCTCGTGTATAAAAAGGAGGCCGCCCAATTTCTTGGGGTATCGTTAAAGACCCTAGAAGGCTATGTCAACCGGGGCGCGGTCAACAAATGGAAGAACACAATTAACGGCCGGACCTACTACGACAAGCAGGAGCTCTTGAAGCTACTAGGGAGTAGACTACCCCAGTCAAGACAGGTAGTAGTATACTGCCGGGCCGCAGGTATTCCGGACCAAGGAGCAGCCGGCGTCTCCTCTAGAACCCGGCTCCAGGCCCAGGTAGACAGGGTACTCGGATACTGTACGGCAGCCGGAATCCGGGTAGATGGGGTAATTACTGATATAGGCAAGGCTGGTAACTTAACTGGCAGGTCTGGTATAGACAAGATTTTTGACTTGACCCTGCGTAAACAGATAAGTATGGTTGTTGTTGAGACCCCGGACAGGCTAGCCCGTTTTGCAGGTGCCGAGATTCTAGAGAGATTCCTGACCTGGCACGGTGTTGAACTACATGTTATACAGAAAGGTTTATATACTGAAGAGTATAGAGACGAACTTAAAGACGATCTTACTCATCTGATTCTGGAGTCAAGGGCTCTAATAGAAGGGGCTCAGACGAGTCCGCTTTAGGAAGGATATAGATTGACTCATCGCGGCGGCCCCATTCACGTAAGAAGACTGCAGCGCGTGCATTAGCCTCGTTCTCAAGGTCTGACCCGTCGTCTCCATCCATAACCTGCCCAAGTTCGCGCTGGCGCCAGTGTACAAGCTCATGGGCTAGGGTTCGATACCAGTCTGCAGGTACTCGATAACCTCTTAACACCCAAATATAGTTAGCAGTTGGATCATAATAACCCATGGCACGGTGCTCTTGAGCTTTAGCATGGTCGTCTCCTATCTTTATGTTGGGACTTGTTTGGATTCCTAATTCGGCAATACAGTATTTAATAAAACTTGTATCTGATTTACTTATGTCTTTCATATTGTTATTTATATTATAGAGCGGATAGTTACTTGTGACCGAAAACCCTCAAGCACGGGGGCCTATTCCAGAAGCCTCGCCGGGGCTGCACCGTTTTTTGTCATGTTAAACAACAAACGAGCCTGTTTAGAGCTCGTCAGTTGCTATCGTAAAATGCAGTAAAGGAATGCGGGCCATTTACTGACTGTTGTTATATTATACACCGGTTTACTGAAAGGTTTTAGCCCAAAAAAGGGGTCCCTGTTGAGGACCCCTTCCGGTTAGTGTATTACCTTACCGATTAGATTTGCGCTAAACCTGCATGCTCTAGATCCCATGTCTTAGAGAATAAGTTACCACCTTCAACCTTAAACTTCTTTGAATTTTTAAGATCAAATACAGTATCATGACTTCCAATCCAGGTTAACTCGTTAACTACATCCCAAATGGTAGAGTCAGTTTTGATAAACTTCTTTTGAGAGTCAGTTAAGCCTAGTGGATTGTGGCCTGCACGGAAGATACGTTTAGTAGCTGCATCATATTCTGGAAAGAACTGTTGTTCAGCACCTCTTACTAAGTGCGCTTGAAGATCAAAATCTTTTTCGCCGATTGCTCCAGTTACAGAGTTGAGAGCTCGTTCAACTTCTAGGTAACTTGCTTTGGTTACCATTGCTCGTTCTAGTCTCTCTTGGAAAGTACGTGGTACAAATCCTGTCTTGGCCCAACCATTCATTTGGGTTAATAACCCTCTGAAGGCTTCGTCTCCAGCCCCAAACTCAAATGCAGTGTTTAAGTTTCTGGCAACTGCACCGTTTGCACAAGATAATCTGTAGAAGAAGTCGTCAACTAGACTTGAGGTTCCAGTGTTTACTAGGGAGACCCCAAATCTGAACACCTCGTCCTTACCGATTTTCTCGTAACCAACTTGGCTGCCATGAATAAGATTAATACTTACTCCATTTGGGCCAGCACTGTCAATAGACTCGATATGCATGTCTGGTATTTCATTAAGCATCGTCTCAGCTGTAGCAAATAGGGTATCATTAGTTAATCTGTGATACTTGTCAGCTCGCACTATATTAGTAACCTGATGGCTTGACCCATCGCCTACCAATAAGAACTCTTTACCACCGTCACGGCTTTCTGAATAGGCTTTTACTGACTGTAATAATTTGGTTTGGATACCGGAGTCTCCGCCTTTTGACATCTTCGAGATAAGTCCAGTATTAAGATTTACCATTTGGCCTAGACGGTTAAAGAACGCGTTTGACACTGGTACTCTTGAACCTTCAATCTCGATTTGATTGTTCGTAATAGATTTATCGGTTAAGATAATATCTGATAATTTTACTCTCTTAACTAATGGGTCCTTGCCCGATAAGTCTGATTTAATTTGGTTGAATTGCGATTGATCTATCATAGTTTGGTTTTTTTGTTTTTTATAAAGTTAATATACCTAAATTTGTGCACAAGTTTCCGACTAATCTACTTCAGCTTCAGTAGGATCAGCATCAGTTCTTGGGCGTTTAACACTCAAGAAGAGATCGTTGAACTGACCTTCTAACTGTTGGCGACGGTCTGACGCTTGGCCGGATAACTCAGCGATAACATTCTCTTGTCTCCATGCATCTCCGTCCCATTTAACTTCTCCGTTTACTAGGGAGTAGTATAGTCGTTTGCCTACCAAGCTTCCTCCACGTCTGTTCTTTGTAAACTCGGCGTATCTGCGTCCAGTCTCGTCCTTTCTGATTTCCATCATACTTGTGGTAGCATGTTTCAAGTAGGTTGAACCAACATACTGACCGCCTTTAGTCATGTGTTGAATTGCAAAGATTGCTTTTCCTCTCTTGTCAGCAGCTTCAATAATAAGGTTAGTTAACCATGTCTCGGCCTTTGTACTCTTCCAGCCTAGAACATCCTTTAGCTTTACAATAATATCCTGGTGCGAGTCAATTAAGATTACATCATATTCTCCTTTGATTGCTTTTTCCAAGGTCTTATCGAAGCGACCTAATAAGTAGTCCATAATCAAGAGTGTAGGAATAGTCTCGATGATCGGCATCTTCTTATAATAGAAGTAAAGATCGTTACGAGTCATTTCACTTGAAATATAGAGCACCTTCGCTTCTGGTTGAACCTGTTTAATCTTAGCTAAGAGGTCTAATGTAATAGTTGACTTACCAACTCCGGACTCTCCGATAACGATATTCGCAGTACCAGCAAACACTCCGCCTTCTGCATCGTGGTCTGACATTAATTGGTCAAACACTGTACCAGTTGTAAACTTCTTGAACTCAGGGAAATTCATTGAGCCAATCTCGAAGATCTCTGGCTCGTCTGATATTTGGAACTCTGCTTCATAGTTAGCTGGAATTGGACGAGCTACCGTGCTTTGATGTGGACCTGGGACTAGGGAGTCTCCTGTCTCAAAGCGTAGTTTCTTGACTACTGCATTGAATAAGCCATAAGATATACCAGAAGCATCCGTGTCTTGCGTCATGAACTGCGTGTATAACTGTTGAACTGTTAAGTTAGGAACTCGACCATTGTGGCCGTTCTCAAAGAAGTCTCTAACGGTTAACTCTTTCTTTCCGATTTTGTTGTCTTGCATAAGTTTTATTTTTTGATTGGTTAATTACTAATGTACTACAGTTTTATCTATTTTGGCTTTAGTCTTCAGCCGCTCCGTCAAAGTATAGAAACTCTACTACTTCAGCGCATTCGAACATTCCCATATCTTCAAACATTGACCATGCTCCGTCAGCATCTGATACGGCTACTACTTCCATTGCTTGGTATACGGCGTCTTTGCCCCAGTGTTTTATTGCTTCGTTGATTGCTTCTTGTGTTGCCATGGTGTTTAAGGGTTTAGTGGTTAATAAAAAATTGAGTTTCTACTTTAGCGCTTCTCCAGTCTTGAACTAAGAGATCCCAAAAGGTGATAACGCTTGGTGGGGTTTGACGTACACCTTGAGGATGTTTGTCGATTGGCACATGGGCCAAATTGGTTGTTCCTTTTACTTCTCTAAGACTTCCGTCTTTTTTTACAAAGAAGAATTTTACAATACGCTGACTTAACTCTGACCTAAGAGTTTGAGCGGTGATTGGTTGCATTGAGTTTGACATGATTGGTTTTATTAGTTGATTAATATAGAGTAAATATAACAAATAAGTTTGACACCAAAAAACTTTTAGTGAATTATTTTCACAAATAGTTATTAACAATTGGATGTTAATAACTTACACAGTGTCGTAGGTCGGAGTCTACCCTTTGCGCTTGTTCAGCGAACCGTAGTAAATATAACAAAAAAAACCCAGACTAAAAAATCTGGGTCCTATTATTTTCAGGAAAGTTATTAACAATTTAGTGTTCAGGTATTTCTAATTATTTTCTTTATGGAGATTTAAAAAATAATTATTAAGGAATTCCATTGCTAACTCTTTACTTTCAAATTCATGAGTTCCTCCAAGTTGAATATCAGTCTTTCTTAAAAGCACTTTAATTTTTCCATTAATTAATTTTACCTTATATAAGACGTTGCTTAAATTAGGACCAAGTTGTCCAATAATAGCAAAACCATTCTTTTGCTCTCTAATCTTTATTTGAGAATAATAATAAAGATTTTTAATTTTAGAAGTTTCCTTCATAAAGAATAATGTAATATCATCCATAATTATGTGTTTAAGTTTAAGTAAATATAAGTATTTTATTTGACACGGAAAAATAAAGTTATTAACAATTTAATGTTCAGGTATTTCGAACTCGTTCTCTCCAATTTTTACTAATTGACCGATAAGGTCTCGACTTGTTCCCATCTTTACTCTACCTCCTTGGTTAAAGTCAAGATCAACCTCAACCTTGGTTTTAGATAGAACCTTTAGTATTTCTTTTGGGTCTTTGATACAGGTCTCTTGACCTTTGACGATTGGATATATTCTTAAAATCTCTGTCATGATCTAAATATTTTTAGGGTTATTTAATACAGAAAAAGAACCTCTCGATTAGAGGTTCTCCAGTTGTCTCTTTTGATCAGGAGTTAAGGACTCAATTCCATTTTGATTGATGAGGTCTAATATCTCATCCATTGTTAGGGTTTTTTCTTCAGCAGCAGGTTCAGCCTCAGGAAATACCTTCTTAATCGCATCCATTAGTGGTTGAGGTAGTACTAACTCAGTATTGTCTGATAAGATAAACATTGCACCAGTTTTGGCAATTGCTTCTCTGACCTCTTCAATTGAGGAATTACTTTTAAAGATTGATAAGATTGCTCCAGGAATTGGAAGTGCTACAGCTTTACCAATGATATGTGGTGCTAATGCTGCTGATACTTCTGGACTTGGGCTTTGGCCAAATCTAATTAATGTTAATGCTTTCATAATTGATTGTTTTTGATTGGTTAATATGTTGTAAATATAAGCATTTACTTTGACACTAAAAAATTATTTCACAATTATTTTCACAATACTTATTAACAAAGTTATGAACAATTTATTGAGGAGAAGTTGTAGTAGTTGTAGTAGTTACTTCGTCAGTAACAGTTACAATACCAGAACCGCTGGACATGGCAGTCTCTAGCTGGCCAAGTTTAAGAAGGGCTTCTCCTATTGACGGAGCAGTTAAGACAATTAGGTTGTCGCCGGTCAAAACTATTGAGACGGTTGTTGTTCCAGATAAGTATTCAATTTTTATTACTGAGGTTGGGGAAAACTCTCGTATCCCAGCCGCTGTTACTATTTTAATTAATGAAGCTGCCATATTAGTCTTTTATTTTAAATTGAGCAACGATTGCTGCAATTACTAGGAGTCCTGCGATTATACACATAATATTATTGATTTACTTGTTAAGTTAGGTTTAGGTTAATTTGCATGGATTCCGTCTACCATACGCTTGAGGTCTGCACATTTCTCGAATTCTTCTTGTTTTTCAAAATGTTTTATCATACTCCAAATTGCTTCCTGCTTCTCTTCCACCGGGCTCGTATCATATAATGCATTCTTAAACTCGCCAGTTAGGGCTTCATACAACTTATCCATGAATGCATCGTAATCGGTTGCTCGAAGATGGATAAGATCCAATAGGATTTTTGAATATTGAGGTGAATCTTTCATAGTCTTTTTATTTATTTGATTGGTTCTATTACTATTATACCAAATTGGGGTCTTAGATTTCTCCTTGACCCCAATTTTTATACTTTAGATATGGTTAAACATTCCTGGAATTCTTCTTCCTCTAGAATATCTGAATCTTCGGTTACTAATTTCTTTAAGGTTGCTTGTCGAATTGCTTCATAAAGTTTTAGTCGGTCTACTTTACCACTGAACGGGTCTCCTTCTGAGAATAGAATATCAATCGCCATTCTAGCCATTACCTTTGCTTGAGTTAGTGTTTGCATACAACCTCCTTTCTCATTTGTGCTCTTGCAACTTTAAGAGCTCTGTTAACTTCTGCTGGGGTTTTACCAACTTGTGCAGCAATTTCTTTTGTAGATAATCCATCGCCTACTAGACCATAGAATAGTTCTACAATTTCTCGGTCTGTTACCTTTAATTTGCTGAGTAATCGGTTAATAAACTGGGTAGTTTCAATCTCTTCAAAAGGGTCAACTGCTTCAGTTCTTAAGATCAAGTCACCTAGAGTATTATCTCCGTCTTCTCCGATTGGACGATCTAAAGATAAGTTAGTTAAGTTAACTGATTCGCCAGCCATCTTCTGTTTGTATAGTGCATATTCTTGATTTACTGGAATTCTTACTGTTCTTCCAAGATCGCAAAGAGCAAGGTTAAGTCTCTTACGAATCCAGAACTGAGCGTACGTAATGAATTTAACATTCTTATCTGCTGTAAACTTGCGAGCAGCTTCGATAAGACCAGCATTACCTTCTTGAATTAAGTCTTCAATTGGTAATCCCATTCCAATAAACTTATTGGCAAGAGTTACAACGAACTTAAGGTTTGCTGTTACTAATACATTAACGGCTGCTTCATCTCCAGCCTGAATTAGTCTGGCTAACGCTAATTCTTCTTCCTTGCTGATTGGCTTAGAGTGCAGGTTTAAACTTTTAAAATACTGAGGTAATCCTGCAGCTGTTTCAAATCTCTGGTTTTTCATAGTCTTTTTATTTAGATTGGTTTATGTTGTAAATATAACAAATTAATTTGAGAGTAAAAAATTTATTTTTATAATAGTTGCCATATTTTATACAAATGACGCATTGGCTTGTCTCCTTCAATACAGTACCATTCTCCATCTAGCGTAAATACATACCCGTATTCTTCAACATCAGAATCTTTGAATTCTGTGAGTCCTTCATCCACTCTTGGACTACGGAGATCTTCCTTTCGGTCTCGGTGGTAAGCTACAACAACTCCGCTTTCTCTAAGTCCATCAAACGAATGTGGAGTTCCTGGAGTTGGGGTTAATCTTTCATCTAGAATACTAAGGTCTCCTAATTCTATTAAGGCTTGGACCTTCTCTCTATCAGTATAGTAAGAGCTTAATACCTTACCTACTCCGCTAGGATAACCATTGCTGTGGCAATAGATACTTGATACTGTTCCGTCTGCATTTTCAATTCCTATTCTGCTTCTTGTTGACATAATATTTGGGTTTAGATTGGTTTAAGTAAATATAACTATTTTATTTGACACTTGACAATAAAGTTATTAACAAATGGGACTAGGGAGAACCGGCCTGAGCCGGCCTCGGTTAGCCGAATATAATCTCTTCGTATAAAACTGTCTGTAAGACAACATCGCCAGTAGTAGCATCATCGTTTTCTAAAATCATGTCGCTCAAATAATCTAATGGAGTTTTACATACTCTCTCGTGGACGTCCTTTAAAGAAATAGAACGGGTGTATTCTCCGTCGCATTCATTATCAATAAATGTAAGTTCTTTACCGTCTCTTAAGATTTGCATAAGAACATCTTCGTAACAAACGGTTGTACCAGTTTCGGCCTTTAACTTGCTAGAGGCTAACTCATAATCTTTCTTTATAAAATCTAACTCGATTCCATATCCATGGAAATAGTCTAATGAGTTACATAATGCTGTGTGAAATATGTTTTCTGATTCGGTATTGGTTAATTTAATTTCCATAATTTCTTGGTTTTTAGATTGTTAAATGTTAATTGATTTGTTGGATGGGACTAGGGAGACCGGTTAGGAATAGCGAGTTAGCTTAATTAACGGCTCGTCTTCTTCTTCTTCTTCTTCCATGTATCCAAAGAAGTCGTTAGAAATTTCTGACATTACTTCCAGTGCTTTTGATCCGGATAATTGATTACCTAAAATATTTTCTAGGATTTGGGTGTCTGAAAAACCTGCTTCGCGAAGTTTTTCTAATTGTGAGTAGGCGATGTCTCTTGAGGTTAATGGTTTCATAGTCGATTGGTTTAGGGGTTTAGATTGTAAATATAACAAATTAATTTGACACGGAAAAATTTATTTTAATCTTTTTTTAAAATAATTGAGTAGAATCGCTTACTCCTTCTGGACGGTTTGTATAATGCCCATCCATATCAATTACCTCGCAGCGGCCTGATATTCCTGACTCCTTACGGAATTTAGATAATAATTTCTTGGCTTTAGCGATTGAAGAAGAAACGACAGTACCTTGCCATTCCCAATTGTCGCGATAGTTTAAGATACCTGCGGCGTAAACTTTTTTAATCATAACTTCCTGTTGCATAGTTTTCTGGTTTTAGATTGGTTGAGTAAATATAACAAATCCGTTTGACACGGAAAAATTTATTTTCCTAAAGTTATTAACAATTAGATTGTTATTAGTGTATGCACAATTGAGGTCAATAGATTTAACACTGCAATTATGATTGCTCCAACTAGACGGAACTTAAGTAACAACAGTATTACAACTGCAACGATTATAATTTTCTTTAGCATATCCTTGGGTTTAGATTGGTTTAGAATACAAATATAACAAAAGATTCCCAAACAAAAAATGTTTAGGAATCTTTTTTCTAAAAGTTATTAACAATTACCAGGTCTGTCTCATTATTCGGTAAGCGGTTTGGTTTGAATAATAATTGGGGTCAAAATATCCTATCTTATCTTTATGGATTCTGCGTATTTTAATAAATGCCATCTTTATTCTTTGACGGACAGATTCTGCACTACACTCAAATCTCTCTGCAATATCTACCATAGAAATTGGTTGGTTACCGCCAAGCCCATAGTATAGTCGGATATATTCCGCTGTATCACTTGATAATCCAACCAACATTGAAGCAACTACTCTAGACCTCTCTTCTTCCAACAGGCCTGAATCCGCACGGTCCGTTCCAGCTAATTGGCTTGCATATGATTCTTCCGAATCATCAAACGGCCTGTCATCAAGTCTCTTCTCGAAGTTAGAGACTGACCTTAATTCTGAAATAACACGCGAAGAAAGCTTTAACTTATCATCGAACTTGGGTTCTAGTTGGCTGGCCTCTAATAATTCTTCAGTTGTAACAGACCTTCCATACTTACTCTCTAACTCTTGTTCTAACTTGTTAAGTAGATTCATAGTATTTCTTGCATTACTTGGTACCCTAACTGATTTTACATGGTCGTTGATTGCTTCTAGTATAGTCTGTTTAATCCACCATACTGCATATGATATAAACTTATTTCCTGAATCAGGATTAAATCTGCGTGCAGCTTTTGCTAATCCAACATTACCTTCGCTTATCAAGTCTTCTAGAGTCAAGCTGCCTTTTTGTACTACGCTTTGATATTTCTTTGCAACGCTTACAACAAAGAGCAGGTTATGTTTGATAATCTTGTTAAATGCGCGCTCGTCTCCGGCAATCATGAGTCTAAAGGTTTGATCTTCTTCTTCTCTACTTAAAGGTCTACATCGACCTATTTCATTTACGTACTTATCATAGCCTTCTTTATTATCGGCTAGGGTTCTTACGACATCTCTGGTGTTTATTTGTTTCATGTGGTTGTTTTTTATATGACCGTCTGTCTAAAAACTAAGAGAGGGAACCGTTGTGGCTCCCAATCTTAGATCAATCAACTAAACCAATCAAATCTAGTATTTATAATTTCTATTGTATATGCCTCTGTATTATTTCTTTAGGTTATCTTACCCAACAGTAGAGATTCCTAGCCCATTAAGTAAATCTTTTAACACCTGGTCTGGTTCGGATTCTACACGGATTCTGTTACGTGTTTCGGTTATTACCCCTTCTAGAATAGCGCAGCCTTCTGGTGTTTCTACTGCTCCAATCGCTGCAAGTAAAGTCTTACCCAATAATAAAATTTGGGGCTGGTCTTTTCCTAATCCGCCAATTACTAGACTTTGAGCTAAGTCAGTTAAGTCTGTAATAATCTTCTTCTTCTCTAATTCTTTTGAGTCCATAGTTTCTTGTGTTTGTGTCTTAATATTATCTTACCCAAATAGTATTGCTGCGGTTAAGATGGTTACTAGACCAATTAGTCCAATTGCAATCTGTATCCAATATCCTTTTAATTGGCCTGGTCTTTTTCCTTGTGTATCGTTCCGCATATTAGTCTTGTTTGTTTGTCTTTTGCACATTTATTACAATACTCTATTCCAATAAATCTATCTCTTACAAATTCGGGTTTATCGCACAAGCAAACCGAACTACTATGTATAGTATCAATACAATCAGCCATATCTTTTTGGCATTGAGTGTATCCTAAAATATAGTGTCTTTTACCTTCAGATATTTCTTCTTCAAATCCATCTACATGAAAGTATAATTTTTCAGCTAACTGTTCTATTTCTTCTTTGCTTTTCATTTCTCTGTTTTTATAATAATAGTTAATACAATAGTAGGTAGGGTATCATTGAGGTTATAGGCATCATAAGTTTTTTCATCTGTGCTATACCAATTAGCTATTGTACCATTGTATAAATACATTTTAAAATAGCACCAACCACCACCTCTTGGACAAGCAGATTTTTGTTTATTTAATACAATTATAGTTCCTTTTGAGCAACTGTATTTTTCATCATAGCTACCACAAGATGTTAATAGTAGTGTTATAAATATTGTGAATAGTGTTTTCATTAGTCTTGTTTGTTTAGTGAGTTAATATCTATCTTCAAATCCTATTTTTGATACAGGATATAATGCCATTAAAAAAGGAACTATGCTTAGTATTTTTTCATGTGGTTCACTTGTAATTATTATTATTATTCCACACGCTATCAATATTAAAGAATATATTATTCTAATTTTATCTATTGTTTTCATATTAGTCTTGTTTTATATGTTAAATATACTATACCACAAGAGCACGACTCTCTGGCCGTGCTCTCAATGATTGATATAATCCAGATTAGTCTTCAAAAAATAAAGGTGTACACTTGCCAGATAATCCCAACTGCGCTCTTGTATAAACCAAGTTCTGAACAGCTGTACTGATATCTGAACCGCGATAGACATCATAACCGTCTTGATAATTCTGCTTATTTTTCTTTGCAATAATTTCTTCTAGTATTGCATAGCGCTTCTTCTTTAAGAGTTTTTTCCAGAACGCCATGTTCTTGGACTGGATTGCTAGTCCTTGTTTTACGGTAAATGTTTCTTTCTTTGCCATGATTGATTGGGTTTTTAGGGGTTTAGATTGTAAATATAACAAAAGGGTTTGACACGGAAAAATAAAGTTATGAACAATTATTGGTGTTGCCAACAACGTCTATTACAATTAGTTGTCATACGTTGACATTGATTTCCTGACTGAGTGGTACCTATACATCGGACCGATTGACAATTTGAACCTGTATTTTCAGAACTCGAGCTACTTCCAGTAGAAGCTCCAGTAGGGTGCAAAATCTCTGGTGTAATTCTCGGAGACAAAGGTTTAACATCAGTTTTTTTACAAGAGATAAAGACAGTAATTATTGTAATTAATAAGATTAGTTTTTTCATGATTGATTGGGTTTTTAGGGGTTTAGATTGTAAATATAACAAATAGATTTGACACGGAAAAATAAAGTTATGGACAATTAAAAACTTTATTATCTAAGCTTACCAAATTATTAAATCGGGTTCCATCCGCAACTGAACCGCGAAAGATCCAGTTAGGTGCTACTCTTGGATTATAAGAAACCCTGTCTAGTTCGTTTATCTTACCAGAAATCTTTGGTACCATAATTTCTATACTCTCACATAGTATCCAAGAGCAGACAGTTTTGTTTGCTCCTTGAAATATTTTAAGCGCGGTAGACCTTTGGTTTTTTAACACGCAACCAGCCATTAGGAGTTGAACTTCTCCTGGCGAGTGGTACGATATAATACCGTCAGGTCTTTCTATCTTCCATTTCATAAAGTTTTTACCTGCTCCTAAATTAAATCTAACTTTAATACGTTTCATAGGGTTTAAAGATTGGTTATTATTAATATCGATGGGACTAGGGAGACCGGCCAGGCGGTTATAATATCTTAACCACCTGACACTGTACAAATCCTGTACTTATATTTCTAATAGGCTCGCTAACTACTCCGTTCTGGACCAAGAACTTTAGTATTCCTGAATTTTCTGAATAATCTTTTATTATGGTTTCTCCTTCTTCCAAAGAGGCTTCCGGTATATTTACTGTAGCTACTAGAAGGTCTTCTCCTTCTTCTGCATCTACAACCGTAATTGCAACTCTTCCGTTTCCACGGTACTGGCCGAGTTCAAGTATTACCTGATATTCTTCTTCGCCAAGTTCTAATCTGTATTGTTTCATAGTATGGGGTTTTGATTGGGTTTAGGATTTTATTATTACAAATATAAGTATAACTATTGAGACCGGAAAAAGAAGTTATTAACAAATGGGACTAGGGAGACCGGTCCCGGTTATACTAATTTCCAAAAGGTGTCTATGTCTGCAAAGGTTTCCCTCTTCATAGCTGCTCCATTATGGTAGAAGCTTGTCTTTTCGATACGCCCGTCTTCAAGACGTCTTGCGTAACATGAAAAATCGTAGACTCTACTTCTGTAGAATATTGAATGGTTATATACTGCCTTCTCGATTACCTTCGCTAGCTCTGCTTCTGAACTTGCAAAATAGGTACACCCTTTGTGGGTTCTTGATACTAAGTTAAGTTTGGTTTCCATAGTTTGGTTTTTAGATTGGTTGAGTAAATATAACAAAAAGAGTTGAGACCTGAAAATAAAGTTATTAACAATTTTGCGAGTTGAGACGTGCAATATTTTTCCATACATCATTGAAGCTACATTTTTCCGCTGGCTCTACCGTGCTCTGAACTCGAGGAGGTCCGCCGTAAGTTAGGTCGATTGGTGTTCCGCCAGAATCCTCGAGTCCGGCCCAGTTGCGGATGATTGATTGGATTTTTTTCTTCATAGTTTGGTTTTTTGATTGGTTAAGTAAATATAACTATTTTATTTGAGACCTGAAAAAGAAGTTATTAACAACTGGGACTAGGGAGAAAGAGTACCTGCAGCCGGTCAAGTCTAAATAGACTCAACCGGTTTAAAGATTTCTGAAAAATTGAATTCTTCTCTTTGCGCTGCAGCTACCATTCTCTCCAAACATACTGGTCCAAGAGCGGTGTGAATAGATTCAGGATGGGTTAATGGTAAACCACATTTGCAACACTTTCCTTCGTGGAAGAGTCCAACTCGACCGCGTAGAATTTCAGGATTCTTTATGGCAGATACAATCCAGTTGAGAGCACGACCAAGACGAGAGTCCGCCTGAACTCCGCGACCTAACTTGGTCTCCATTGTTTCTTGGAACAAGGTACCTGCAAACTCCATACCAGTACGACCGTCTTGTAAGAGAGAAATATACACGTAGAAAATTGGTAGTAATTTTTTGCGATCCTGCTTGTCGCGTAACTGTTTTATCTTTACTGTCATATGACTTCCTTCGGAAAGATTACGAAAAGTAAGAACTGCTCTTCCCGCTAGAGCAAGTTTTGGAAGAGAGAGTGGGTTAAGATTCGGACGGGGTGGACGTGAACTTAGTTGATTTCTCATAGTTTGGTTTTTTGATTGGTTAAGTAAATATAAAAAGAATATTTCATATAAAAAAATTTATTCACACTTATTTTCAGAAAAGTTATTAACAATTTTGGGTACCACATAGGTCGGAGTCTACCTACCGTTCCGCAAAGGGTAACGTCCAACTTGTGCAACTGTTGCGGGTGGCTAGGCCTCGGGACCGATTAGGTCCCAAGCGCTTTCGCCGGTTGGTTTGCCGTCGCGTAGAATTTCGTAATTTGGATCCATCCCGCTCTCGAGGATGTCGTTTAATAATTCCTGCACCGTGCGGAAACTTTTCTGGTAGTAACTACAATTTAATGAATACATATTTGATTGGTTTTAAGATACAAATATAAAAAGAATACTCCATATAAAAAAATTTATTTCTACTTATTTTCAGAAAAGTTATTAACAATTTGGGGTCCTATAATTTAGTAATAATAATTATTATCTTACCCAAATATTTGACAAAAAAAAAGGTCAACCATTGGGTCAACCTCTTCTAGAATTTTCCTGATAAGATTAGGTAATTCAGTATTATCTACGTCCGCATTTTTGCAGGATAAAAGCTTCAACCGGTATTCCTCCACGCCAAGCGGTCTCGACCTCTTTATCCGTGTATAAAAAACCGTGTCTCTTTGACCAGGATTCTACCTCTTTGTAATAACTTCCTGGTACTGGACGGGTCTCTTCTACTCTGCTCTTGTCTAATTCTCGATTCATCGCCTACCTCTATTATTTTTTTAGTACTTCAGGTTTTCCTTTTGGTACAAGTAACTGGATAAGGAATACAATACCCCATGCCTGAACTGCGCTTACCTCTTGGACTCCAGTAAATATGGAAGGTAATAACCAATTCCATAACCATTTTACAGGAAACGCCATTATTACCGATGCTACGAAACCAATCGCTAGCGCACTTAACATTATTGTAATCTGTTCTTTTCTATTTTTCATATATTTTATCTTTATTTTATTTTCTTATATCCCATAACCAAGGTTCCTGTGCTCTAGACTTTAGGATTCGCTTTACTCTTCGGTAGAGTTCCTTCTTCTTTATATTAATTTTCTTCCGTTTCAAATCTTCCAGAATCCAGGTCCAGTCAATTAGACCGGATTTACTCAGTGCGGATTCGAGAGTTTGATCTACCATATCTTTTGGATTATACCACATAGTCTTCTTCTTTAATTATTTTCCAACCGCACTCTATAAGTCGTACACTTATTTCATGTGCCCATTCGTATTCTTCTCGGTCAATTGCCTCGTCTCTTGCGAGGACCAAGGCTAACACAATTCTCTCTTCTAAATACTCTTTTAATTCTGGACTGGACCCTTCCTCTCCGTCTAAGATTGCAGACGCAATTTCTGATTCTAAACCGCGTATTGCCCATGCTATTCGGTGCCAGTCCCGACCGCTGGCTTCTAGAATCCTGAGGAATTCTTCAACTAATCTTTGTATTAACATCTACTATTTTTCTAATTTGTAATTTAGATATAAGGTATTATACTTTACTCTGTCCTAAAGTTCTAGAGCAGAGTAGATCAGACCGGTCTGACAAAGAAGAAGAGTATTCTTTATATCTGATAAGTTGTGTATACTTTATATACCTGTTACATACCGGTCTAGAGCAGGCCTGACCAGCCTGACTACCGGCCAGACCAGCCAAGGTACAGGCCGGGCCAGCCGGAATAACCACCGGCCAGGTACCCCTCCAGGGTAGCTACTCCCGGCCCTGGTACCGGCTCCAGGAGCAGCCAGGGTAGGTACTCCAGGAGCAGCCCAGGGTAGGTAAACGGTGAATAAATGTGACTCCGGGAGCTGCCCCAGGAGTGACCTTGCTGACATAAAAATAGTACTCCTGGAGAGAAGCCGCAGCACTTTACTTTTTTCCGGTTTCTCCACGGTCCAGGTTTCACCGAAAATTGGAATGTGCCCAAGAGCTATTCCGGAATTCTCCCCAGGTTGGAGGTGACCCCTCTAGTCTTTTTTGGCGGTCACACAGTACGGGGATCAAATTCTCCCCGGGCTTGGAGGCTGACCTAAATATAAATAACCCTATGAAACAGTATATTACTCAATTCAGAAATTGGAGACTAGACGAGTCTAGCGAAGACTCAATACCTGCACTACACGTACTAAGGGTATTGGCACATGGTTTTTCAGACAAAGGGGTTATCCTACTGGAGGCAGTGATAAATCCAGAGTGGTTAGGAGACTATGATATGTATCTTAAACCTGCATTTATCAGACTTAAGGGTTGGCTAAATTGGCCAGTAGATGGAATCCCATACTCGATGTACAACAGTACACGTGAAGAGATGGAAGATATTGATGGGTTTGACTCAGCAATCTATACCGAAGAACACTATGGTCATGCGGAGATAGATTGGCTTCAGAGGACTCATCAGCGTAATTTAGAGGCACTAGACGGGCATATCAGGTCCCTATTTTGGAAGTATGTAGACTCTCCAAAGTATCGTGAGACATTTACGGACGGAGCAGTACTCCGTATTCGGATCAAAGAGACCATTATTGAGTCAGAAAATGGCGGAGCACCTACCGAATTCAGGTTTCCGGAACAGGATATCTGGTTAGCGGTGAATGACCGCGGGGACCTGGTAGAGATAGAGCCACTAAGGGCAAGTGACTATACTGCAGGCGCAGTAGATGAGAGTAGTAGTAACTCTAGTAGTGCTGCCGACGATATTATAACCAGGATTCAGATGAACCGTTACGGTATTGGTGACGGGGTTAAGGTTATTAAAGCTGAAGTGCGTTGGGAAAATCTTGAGCATAAAAATCCATTTGGTGGTGAACCACCTTTTATTATTTGGCAGCGTTATGAAAAGTACCCGGCTGACCTGGCTCAATCAAAAGCTGATGAAGACTCATGGGTAGACTATCCTGGAAATATACCAGGTTTTATGGAGGCTTATGGTCGAGAAGGCGATACTGAAATTGTAGATGAATTTTTACTGGATGAAGCTTACCAACACGATGCAGAGGTCTTATGGATTGCAGTAGATAATACTTGGAGAATTGTAGAGACTGGCGAATATTTACCAGACCTGCGAAAGATTTAGGGTAGGGCGTGCCTTGCACCGCCGATAGAACCCCCTTGGGCGGGCAAGTGAAAAAGAAGGCGGAAAAAAGAAGAGATAAGATGATACCGAAATTTAAGGAATGGCTTGTTGAGAGCATAGAAGGACCAAGGACACCGGGTTTGGACGAGGCTCTGGGTTACCACATAGCGAGCGGACTCTCAGTTTGCGAGTCAATATTTAGACCGGGCAGTAAGGCTCACCAAGACTTGATGGCCAAGGCCAGACAAGATTGGGAAGCGGGTCTGGTAGGGTTAGGCCCAGTTGATGAGCAACTATTTAGTCAAACTGATCTTGGTCTCTCTGCTCAGTGGAACGGTACAGAGGTAGCTCTTGACTTTCCAGTATTTGAGGCAGAATACCACGGCAAGAGTGTTGAACTTGGTAAACCTGCAAGAGGTGGTGCCAAGAAGTACCATGTCTATGTAAAGAACCCGGCCACAGGTAAGGTTAAGAAAATCTCTTTTGGAGATGTACACGGCGGACTCACTGCAAAGGTTAGTAATCCTGCGGCTCGTAAGAGTTTTGCAGCTCGACACCAGTGCCATCTTAAGAATGACCGGATGACTGCCGGGTATTGGGCTTGCAGAATAAACCGCTACTCAAATCTTTGGGGCGGTAAAACTTATCCAGGTTTTTGGTAAAAAAAAAAGAGCTAAGCCTATGGAACTTCCATTTCAAGAAACTACCCTAACCGGTACCTCTTCGCTCAGGGTATTCAGTACAGACCTTGACCAAACTGATCTTGTTTGGCACCGGGATCCTGAGTCCAGAATAATAGAGGCGGTTGGGGAAACTGATTGGAAGGTACAGTTAGAGGGATGTTTACCTCAATCACTAGCAGTTCCGGTTATTGTACCCGTTGGAGAATGGCACCGATTGATAAAAGGTGCAGGTGATGTTACTCTAAAGATTACAAAATTGGTGGAAGGACCGGATTCTACAGATAAATAACTTTATAAAAAAAGAAACACTATGTCAATTATCAAAGGATACACACAATGGATTAATGAAGAGGCCTCTGCTGCTGCCGCACCAGTTGCAGCTACACCAGCCGCGCCGGCTCAAGCTGCTGCCGCTCCAGCTGCACCAGCCCAAACCTATACACTTAAAGCAAATGGAATTATCTATAAATATCCATTCGCTGATGATGCTGCCTATACAAACTATTCAAATTTTGGAGGTAAAGACGAACCTACCATGAAAGCTGCACTTGCTAAAATAGTACCAAGCCTTCAAACTGAACCACTTAAAATGGCAGATGGTTCTCCTGCAATTGGTTCAAAGGTTCTAACCCTAACCACTGCTGCTCTTGATCTTCATGCAAAATTAGGTTGGCAAAAAGCTTCAACTCTTGAACAGATGTTAGCGGTACCAGTCTCACCATTAACTGAGGCTGAACTAAAGCAGATCAAGGAAATTTCTTCTGCTATCTTAACACCTGAACGCAAAGTTGAATGGAATAAAAATTGGCCAACTGTATGGAAAGAACAGTGTACAAAAGCAAATTTAGTATTTACTGCACCAGCTGCACCAGTGGTTGGTAAATAAAAACGATATATAAAGAACAAAAAAAAGGAGAACCTAAACAGTTCTCCTTTTTTATTGGGTTCCACTCTTGTAATTATACAGTATATTCAGCAACCTTACGACCTCGTACTTTATCGTATATGTTATTAATAACCTTAATGTCTTTACGACGGCCAGTAACTACTCCACTTACATAAGTTGAAGGTACATTTAACTCTGCTGCAACCTTTTGAATATCTCCACGACGCTTGCGACTAGTGATGATCTCTAATTTTTGCTCAACGGTTAATCTTTTGTAGGTTGTACCTTTACGGCTACTAGATTTAACTACAACTTCTGGAGTCTGAACTGGAGTAATAACCATTGCTGACTTTTTAGAAGCCTTTACCTTTTTAACTTTTACTGTTGCAACTGTTGCTACTGGAGCAGTTGCTGATTTTTTTGTTGATTTTTTCATAGGGTTTTGATTTTTAATTTAAAATTATTATGTAGTTAAAGTACTCAACATTTTTTTAAATTGGTCAGTTGGCTAATAAATAATCATAAATGACCACAGAGTAATGGGAGAAATTAAGCCATTTAAACAGTATTTAATAGAATCAGTGGAGTCTGATGAAGATAGCGAAACCTTAAATAATATGAAAAATTATGGACTAGTTAACACTGAACCATTTGATGAACGTCTGGATAAAATGATTGATGAATGGGGCGGTGATCCTGAAGTTCATCAGGCAATTCGAGTACTACAGTCTAAGGCAAATCAGTATATTGATAAATGGATAGACCTTAACACGCCAGCTGATCTAAAGGGTTGGGATCACTATACTGAAGGTTTATTGGAATTAAGCCCAAACGAATTGGGTTGGATTGAATGGATGATTACTGGAGAGGCACTATAAACTCTTTAAAACCTGCAATATACTTATAGTACAAAAGAACAGATAGATAATATCTAGAAAATACATATAACCGAAATATAATGAAGACTCAAATAATTAAGAACTATACTACCTGGCTAAATGAAAACCTATTAATTGCAGAAGCTGAAGGAGTTGATATTGGTGCACTATATAAAGCTGGCAATCTAGCTGGTTTAGTTGAGGCAGCAATGGCAGCAGATTCACCAGAGATTAAAGCTCATCCAGCATATACCTCAGTAATGCAATGGTGGAAAAATGGAGGAGGCGACCTTAATCTAGTTAAGACACTTCTTAAAAAAGGTTCAGCATCTAAATCTGATAAACTAAATTCGCTTAAGTCAATGTACTATTGGACTGGTGGAACTGTAGTTAATGCAAAAGCCCCAACTACTGATACTTTCTATAAAGTAGCAGATGCAATTATTGCAAATGGTGCAAAGGCTGGAGTAACTGCAGAAAAGATTTCTCAACTTAAACAGGCAATTGATAAATTAAAGCAGGCAAAAAGAAAAGGTTTTGATTTAGCAAATATTGGACTTTTAGGTTCTATTATACCAGAGGCATTAGTGAATGGAACAGCATATGGAGTAGATATAGTAAAAGAACTTTCAAAATCAGCAGATCAAATAAAAGATAGTCTTAAAGCTGCACTAGTTAAATGGCAATTAAGTGCTACAACACCTAGTCCAGAATTAAAGAAGGACCCATTAACCTCTGCTAACTTTTTAGTTAGCCAGCAAACAAATTCATCCACAGTTAATAGTTATTGGACATCAGCTGTCTCAATTACTGATGCAGATAAGAAGGCAATATTAGACAATTTTAAATCAAAGGCAGATACCTATGTTGCGCGTAAAAAGGATTCTAGTATAACTTTTGATAAAGCTATTTTAATTGCTACAAATTTACGTATTGCACCTAAAGGTCAAGCAATTACAGTTGACTCTCCAGAATCAGTAGAGGCTTCATCTGCTCCAACTGTTCAAGCATTTTCATATCCACCAGATCCAAATGGCGATCCTAATAGTACAGCATTCCAAAAAGCTCAACAACTTTTTCCAGATGATGGGATAACAATTCAACCAGATAAAAAAGCTGAATTAGATGCAATGGTTAAATCAGCATTAGATGCAGTTAAGGCAGCTGGCGGCACAATAACATCTATTTCTACTTGGGGTTGGTCAAGGACTTCACAAGTAGGAACAAAATATGGTTCTAAAGATGGTACTACGTATAGTCAAGCAAATAATGTACAATTAGCAAATGACCGAATTGCCTCAATTAATAAAGCTCTAGCTGACTCTATTGCTGCAAACGGAATAACTATTACTCCTACTACTGATGCAGCAAAAAATAATCCAATGCCTAATAGTGGTCCACAGTGGACTGATGCAGATAAAAGAGATGATCAAAAATGGGGTCCACTTGGCAACAGATCTCCATTATATCAATCAACATATGGTCAATGGCGATATTCACAAGCATTCTTTCAACTAACATATACAATTGCCAAGACAAATACAACACCGCCTGCTGAATTTGCAACACCTAATACCGAATGGAAATCAGTTATTAGTTGGGCAGATGAATCGATTAAAATTAAAATACCAGGTCCTCCAGGCGGTAATTATGATGGACCGTTTGCTCCTAATAAAAGTGCAGGTCTTGATATTTGTCCAAAGCTTAATCAGCGCTAACTATAATTTAGTTACTAATAAACACGCTGAATATGCACTATACCGTTTTATTAAACTGTTATAGTTTCCGTGTAAATTAAATGCTGCAATATTTACCTTTGGATCAAGGAGAGCTTTATTATGGCCTTTTGATGAAACCCATAAGTTAAATATTTGAGTGATTGACTCTCTATCAATATTTGTGCATAATAATGGACCAGCCGCATTTTCAAATACAGAATAGAAGTGGTTTCTCCATCGTGTATCAAAGTTTTCAATTCCAGCAAATTTCTTAATTCTTTCTAATGGATCTCCATAATACACTGCATCTGGTGTTAATGGAGATTCATAGTGACTTAATTTATTAGCAGCTACCATCCAATTAACATGTAAAGTTGCAGCTGAATCTAACAGTGCTGAATACTCTACTGGTTTCAATCCGTGCTTTGCTCTATGTGCATTTACTAATTCTAAAAATATTTTATTTGCTGAATCTTGAGCACTGATTGTAATTGCAAAACTTAAAAATATAATTGTGATTAAGGTTTTCATAATTAGGGTAGTTTGGTTAAGATTAATATACTACTCTTTTAAATAAATTTTCCTGATAAATAAAAAATATGAAAACTTTTAAATTTTTATCAGTAGCAATAATTTCTTTACTACTGTTTGCTAGTTTAGTTCCAAATCCTAGCCCAATCAAGTTGGAACACACAGGTTACACTGCATATTATAGTAAGCAGTTACACTATTCTCTTAAAGTTGAATGGTGGGATACACGAGCCCGTCTTGAGTGCCCAACTACCAAGGTTCCTCGTAAAGATCAATTTGCTCCAGATCCATTACTTCCAGCTGAAACTGATCTTATGACAGACTATGTAGGTTCAGGAACTGACCGAGGTCATATGTGTCCAGCTGCAGATAATCAGTGTAGTTCAACTCTACAAGTTGAGTGTTTCTATTTCTCAAATATGGCACCACAATATCATTCCTTAAATGCTGGTGACTGGAAGAAACTTGAAGAAAAAACCAGAAAACTTGCAATTGAACATGATTCAGTAATGGTTTGGTGTGGATCAGTAGGATCAGCAAAAAAGATTGGAACAACCTCTGTACCAACTCAGTGTTGGAAAGTCTTGTTTGTTAAAAAGACCAAAACTTGGGAGTATTATATTTTCAATAATACACCAGAGAAACCAGTTGGACTAGATCATTGGAAAGTTACAAAAGCCCAAGTTGAGAAATTAACAGGTTATAAGTTTACCTCTAAATAGAGGATCCCACTTATTGGATGACACTGACCACTATTTAACTAATATGTCAATAGTAATCTAACCAGTAACTAATATCATCTCAGATCACATTAAAAAAGCTGGAATATCCAGCTTTTCTTGTTTTATTCTAATTATAATATTATAAGCGGATCGATTAAGTAGTAGGTTTGGCTTCAGGTTTTTTAGCCAGACCTGCAATTTCTTGCTTAGTTTTAGTCTGTGTATTGGTTAGAGCAGTAATCGTAGTATTTGTAGTCTTAGCAGTTGCATAGTGTTTGGCAGCAGTTTTAAGTAGAAGCTCTCCAGTTTCTCCAGTTGATCCATGTGCTCCTAATTTTAGTGGATTAAGTTTTGCTAGAAATTGTAGAAACTTATTAATTGATGCTGGAATACTTTTAGTTATTAAGTCTCCTAATTTAGTAATTGCAATATCAATTGATCCAAATTTACCAATAAGCCATTCTCCTAATTGAGAATTTTTAAACTCTCTAATTTTTTGACCTACCCATTTGCCAATATTTTCAACCATTCCAAGAAGAGTCTTAATTTTAGCTGAAACTTCTGGGGCAGCAGCTTTTGCTAATTTTAAAGCAGATGGATTGGAAAGACCTTCAGTAAAAGCAGCCATCACAATTTTAATTTGAGCTTTTAGTGCAACGGCAATAGCTTGAGCTCCACTAATTGCAGCAACTGAGGCTAGAGTTATTAAACCTTGCATATTTAAAGAAACTTGTTCAGCATCCGTCTTTGCAAAGCTTGCTTGAATAGAGTATGAAAGTGCATGAATTAAGTCAATTATACTTCCTGAACCTGGAACCCATGAATCAGCTAGTGCACTTATCACATCAACTCCAAGATGAGCAAGGTCGTCCCATCCCCAATCTTCATTAATCTCTTGTTCTCGGTGGTTTGTCCACTCAGTATACTCTAATAGGTATTGCATTTTAGTATAACTTATAAATTTTTTGCAATATCATCTTGAATCTTTTCAACCATTTCAGGAGTAAATTCTGGGTGTTCATCCATAAGATCATCCAATTCTTTTTCAAGTTTTTCTTCTCTTTCTTTAGCATCATGTGCAGTACTCCTAGCTGCTACCAGTATTCCTTTTACTATTCTATGAAGTTTAGATCTTGGGCTATTTACCGATTCTGATAAATCCGATTGATCTGAGCTTTCATTAACAAAATCTTTAAAATTCTTTATAATTGACATAGCCTTTTGTTTATTTTATGGTTCAATATCTTCGTCATCTTCAAGACCAAGTGCCTGTGAATTAAATTTATTCCAGTCAGCAATTGCCGATTTCATTGTTTTATTAAGTTCAATTAAGGTTGCCTTTAACTCTTCAACTTTAGTCTTGTCAGCCTCTTCAACTGGATTCTTACGAATGTCCATTGGAATTTCTAAAAATTCATTTTGCTTTTCTTTAAATGCTTTAATTGCCTCTCTACGAGCTTTATCTAAAGTATGGTATTCTTCGATTTCAGACTCAGCTGATACGATTTCAGTTGGAATTTCTGGAGTAGTTACTGCTGGCATTTCAGTTGTAACTGGTAAAGCTGATGCATCAGTTGCTGCAGGTTCTTCTGGAGTAGTTGATGGAACTTGTTCATTCGCTTCAACCTTTTCAGATTCCTCAATCCATTGTTGATATTTATGAATCATTTGTATTAATTTTTTTATTATTTATCTATGCTAGGGATAAATAAAACAGAATGACAACTATCTTAACTTTTAATACATGGGTATCTGAAAATATTGAGCATCCAAGACCTCTTAAGCAATTAAGTGATCTTGGTATTAATCGTAAATTTGGTAGAAACCCACATACTGGTGACAAATATGAAACAGAGTTGTTTCCAATGTTCCGCAGGCTAAAGCCTAGAATAGAAGCTCTACCTAAGAAACCAACACTAGAAGAATGGTTCGCAATGATGCAGAACTCAGATAATCAATTTTATTCAATGGTACAAGCGGATACTTTAGCTCAACCTGATATACGAGAGTTATGGAGAGACCTAACTGGTCAACGTGCTTCAAAAATGAAGCGTTATAATTTATCAGAAGGTTCAGAACCTAGTGCATGGAAAAGTAAACTTGACCAGGATTGGACAATTATAGCCCTTTGGCCAGAAGATTCTCTATATGCAGATTTTGCAAAGATTTTTAACTATTTAGGAATTGCATTTGCTGACCTAGAGTCAAAGACAATTTATATGGATGGAGTAATAATTGAGAAAGAAAATTTAACAAATGATCATCTACTTGCAATTGAAGCTCATGAAATTGCACATTTTGAATTAGAACACTCTGCTCCTAAATACGACCAAGCTTCTCAGTATAATGAGCGCCAAGAAATGGAGGCTGACTGGTTTGGAATTAGATTACTTAATCTTAAAAATGAAGTAAATGCATCAGATCTTTTAGAAGATCGATACGAATTATATTATGGAGAGCCTTCATCAACACTTGAAAAGACTGACGATCTTGAAACTGCTCTCAATAACTACGTCAACTAAAAAAATATAAACTACTATGCAAATTCCTAAAATCGGAGATGTTAAACGTTTTTCATTTGGTGAAATGACTTCAAATGATAATGGTAAAACTTCAGGTACTTCAGTTGCTGGTCTGTATATTATCTTTATTGGAGGTGCATGCTTTCTATTAGGATGTATTGATAAGTTATGGATTAGTAAATCAATTGATGTAATTACTCAAGCAATTACATTTACCTTGATTGGAGCAACTTTACTTGGTGTTAAAAATGTTATGAATGGTAAAAAACCAGCAGCAACTGAAACAGTTGAACCAGCGGTTAAAGATCAAGCAATTAATTCTTAATTAATGTTATTTACAAAAAATAGCCCAATCAATTGGGCTATTTTTGTTTAGTTAGATTCTTTATCTCCAGAAATATCGGTATAGTATTGCCATAATTGTTGGCAGCTTTCGTAATTTTCCTTGTATTCTAAATACCCAATTACTGAAAGAACTTCTGGCCAATAGGTTGAGGTAATTCCGTTACTGTCAAGATCAGCGGCCTTTTTTATCCAAAGATCTTCGTTTTCTACGTAGTCTAGTATTGTCATAATACTCAATTTTTTGACGAGGATGTACCTCTATAGTATATTTAACGTCGACTCCAAGTAATTCTTTAAAGCACTCTACAAAGTCACCTGTATGTAAACTAAGGACAGAATTATAGTCATCATCTCTATATCCACCAAATAGTGCACATGAAACTGGTAATGGTCTTCCAAGTAACCCATCCATTTCTTTTACCCATTTCCAAAAAAGAGTTGAACATGCAATCCAGTGTTCAGTATTACACTGTCTTCCTAAATTATCGTCAGCATGAGAATCTGCTCCATGACACCAAACTACATAATGAATTCTATTTGATAGTATTGCATATTTAGTTCTCTCTAACCAAGTTGCAAGATTTGCTAAATAGCTAGAGTCATAACCTTCTGGATTAATATTAAAATTTGGTGGAACCGCTTTATTTAATTTTTTACAAAATTCTCTACTATCTTCTATTGAATTTCCAAAGTGCCCATCTAAATCTAGATATGCTCCACTTAATCCAAATTCATTATAGATTTTAAGCGATGCAATTACTTGTCCACTAAATGTACAAAATCCTCTACCTCTATCTGGACCAGCATGGTGGAATCCGCTAGTTGGGCTGAAACTAACCTGTTTTGGATTAACGATTGAATGTCTGATTGCTGAATATAGAGATGAATTTGTGTATCTAACTGATTCAGCAAACTGTTTTGACCAAGCTAATGAATTTGAACTACATAAACCTATACCATTAAAAAAATCATCAACATAATTTTGGTGATGTGCCATTTTAAAATCAGTCTTTGTGAATGGTCTAAAATCATCAGTTACTGAAAAATTGTTAATTAATTTCTTGTTTTTTAAATATTCCAAAAGTAATTTAGGTTTCAATGGAGACTTACTATAATTAGAAGTCTTATCATTTTCTAAAACCTGCTTTGTGTTATAAAATGTTTTTATTTTCTTTGATCTCATAGTACATATAATATACTACTAGTTTTGTCTGGTTGGTTTATCTTTAAAGACTTTATCTAAATCATCAAGGTGCCTAAATAATTCAGTTGTCCCAATTGGTTCAGTACTTATATCAGTTCTTTTAATAATATTAGTTGTGAAACTATATAGGACTAATTCATTTAGCAGAGTTTTCATAAAATCAAAAAACTTCCAACCTGATATTCCACTAAATACAGACTCTTCAATATCTTTTGAATCATCATAATATTCTAAAAAATCGTCAAGCACAACTGGTGTATCTAATAGTTGATTTGCAGTTATATCATAAATAATATGCAATTCATCTTCAGAGTCTTCATCATCCTCATCAATAATTTCCAGAGCTAATAATGTGGCAACCGTATTTAAGGTTGGATCCTCAGCAGTTGGCTCCTTCTTTACTTGACCTACCCATAACATACATAGTGCATCAATTTTAAGATTAGGTTCCTCAGCTGGACTATTAATTAACTCAATAAAAATATCCTCCATTTGCATTCCACTAAGGTATGCAATAAATACAAAATTTAATTGTTCAGCATATGGAGTTAATATTGTAATAATATCTCTAATTGTAACATCCTTTTCTATATAGACATCATATGCTAGGTACCAAGTAATTGGTGGACTTGATTCAGCAATATCTCGATTAATCCATTTTTCAGAAGAGTCATCCCAAAATGAAATTAGAATGGAGTGTTTAGTAAATGTGAGTTTCTGCATAGTCAAGGTCTTTTTAAGTCTTCTACTACTATTATCTAACCGGATTCATGAATAAATAACTAAAAGTATTTTTTACATAATATGGCAAATTCTTTTATAGAAGCAATTAATGAATCAAATTTTAACCAGAATGGACTAGTTGATGAAATGGGGGTTAAGAGACCTGAACGACTTTCTGGAAGTCATATCGGTAGAGTTAGACAAGGTACAGTTGACCGACGCGCAGCAACAGCAAATCAACCAGTTAGAAGAACCTATGCAGAAGTTGCAGTTGAGCTAACTCGTGCATTTAAGAATGTTGTTAGAACTGATATTACAATGGAAAATCCTAATAATACCAGAAACTATTATCCAAAATTACCTGCACAAATTGTTGCTCTGATTAAAGAGGCTAAACAATTAGATGAAGCCCGAACTAAAAATGATTTTGGTAGATGGAGAGATATTTACCCAACTAATAATGATGCAATTCATTTTAAAACAGAGGGTCCTGACTCTTTTCAAAGAAGTCATTTTCCAAATGATGGAATTCCACCAGCAATTAGAGGTACTGGATTAGGTTATAAATTATACAGAACACTATTAAAATATGCAGGTTATATTTCTTCAAATTCAAGTGGAAGTTCAGAAAAGGATAAAGCTTGGGGGTCAATGTTAGATTATAAAGCAAACCCAGATGGAACTCCATCAGTTGATGATGCTCTTGCAATAATTGGAGCAGCAAACTGGTTAGCAATGGATAAAGGAGTACCTACCTCTGAGAAAATTAATGTAGCCACTAGATTTATTACAGACTCAATTGGTGTTCGTAATACTCAACCCAATAAATTTGATATTGATGATGAACTTTTGGAAATTTTACCGGATTCATTATTAACAAAATTAGATGATACATATTTAACATCACTAGCGGCTGATGGTCGTATTTCAAATGCAAGATTAACTGCAATTAACTCAGTTCGGTCAGAAACTGAAAGACTTGAAAGAGAACGTAGAGAACGCCAAGAGGCAATAGATAGAGAGAGACTATCTCGTGAAGAGGCTGAAACCAGAAGAAGATTAGCAACTCGTATTGCACAATATGGTGCTGAGCCAGATAATGAATGGACGGTTGGAGACTTTATTGTAGTTAAACAATACTTATATGATGCAAACTATAATACTCTGCCTATTAGATATGTTGCTGACCGCCGAAATGGAACATATATTGCTGTATCTATTGATGATGCTATCAGAATTGAGCATGGTGAATTTACTGCAAGTAATGCTGGTGATACCCGAACAACTGACAATAAATCACAATGGGTTAAAGTAAATATTAATAATATACCTGATCTAAATAACGTTAACCTAACTTCAAACGGTATACAATATATCACTGCTAGATTAAGACCAGAAGCAATTCAGCAACGCAGAGATGCTGAAGTTGAGGCTGAAAGAGAAAGAATTCAAAGAGATCGTTCTCAAAACTTAGGAAGAGCTAGTGATAAAGCACTATTTGGTAGACTTGATTTTAGTGGAGCTGAATTAAAGGATATAGTTAGACATCGTCAAACTTTAGGTAATATTGAACTTCTTAAAAAAATCAGAACTGGCGATTTTGCAAAATTTGTAGTCTTAACCGAACCTCAACAGTCAAGTCTTAGAGGAGCGGTTGGACTTCCAGTATTTGTTGCAATTGAAAAAGTAGGTAGATCAGGTATACGATCTGTTGAAAATCCACGAGAGTTAACCACTAATCCTGACGGTATTGTTTTAATTAATGTGGTTACTGGTAAAGAGGTTGAGGGTCCATTTGTTGGAATGGGATTAGTTGCATATCAATTAGCACCAGTTACTGAAGATGATAAATTAAGAGCACGTGCTGGAGATCATTATTATATTGCAAATCATCAAAACAACTGGGGTATTTTAGCTAAATGCGACTATACAACCAGAAATACTGCAAATCAACCATTTATCTACCTAAGAACATTTGGTGGATTTGAAAGACCTACCCCAGTTAGATTAGATCTATTAAGAAAGCTGACTGACCGTTTTGAAATTGACTAAAGTATAATTGGCGGATTCTTCTTATAGAAATCCGCTAATCTTTCTCTAAATTTAAAATAGTACTCACGCATTTCACTTGAGTCCATTCTAAAATTTTGTGGAGCTATATGTAGTTCATTTGAGATCCAAATTCGGCAAGTAACTGTCTTAATCTGCATTCGATCCCAAACTGCAACTGAATATGCAGCTACCTGATTTTTATAATCCTCAATCCATTTTTCATCCTTTGGTTTACGAGCAGTCTTGAAGTCAACAATTGCATGGTCACCAGTTATTAATTCTGAAACATTATCAACTGTTCCAGCAAATCCACCATCTCTGGAGGTCCATAGAAACCTCTCTTGAGCAATTACCTTCTTTATTTCATCAAACGAATTTGATTTAATAAAATTATAGAAAAGCATCCCGCCTACAATTTTTGCTCGATTATCAAACTGGTCAATTTCATCATCTAATCTTGCAAGGGCAAGAGTATCTTCAAGCCTGTCCTTGGATTTCATTGATTGAGGTAAGTTAAGATAAATTTCGCATAGTCGGTGCATCACAGTTCCTCTATTTGCTGCATCCTGGCCTATTTGATCAGCCTTTTGATGGCCAATTCTATTACGCCAAGAGTCAAGCCCAGATTTATCCGATGTATCTCCAAGGACAGAGGTTACACTAGGAAAGGTTCCAAGTATTCCAGTTGAATCAGATACTTGATAATATCGAAACCCATTTAGCACAACTCGTTTAATTGATTCAGACATTGGATAAATAATTTAGTATCTATTACACAATAAACAATTAAAGTTTAACATGATTAAAACATTTACTGAGTTTAACTCAACTATTAATGAAGGCGGTTTTTGGGACTGGCTAACTGGAAAAAGTGAAGAAGGTGAAGCTAAGAAACAAGGAAACACTGAGAACCAGGATATACTTGATGATAAGCTCTCTGAATTTTATAAAACTCTTGAAGATTTTGCAGGTTCTAAAAAGTCTATTCCTGTTGAAAAGTCAGGAGAAATGAAATATTCTAAAATGGTTGAAGATATTCAACTTGCACTAGAATTTTTAGGTTATAAGCTTGAAAAATATGGAATTGATGGATATTTTGGTCCAGAAACAGCTTCTGCAATTAAGAAGTTTAATGAAGATACTAAAAAAACTCAAGGAATCTAATGACCAAAATTAAATCGTATACTGATTTTAAAAATGGACTTAATGAAGCAACTCAATCTGACGAGCTTAGAGATAAATTAGCCGAACTTGGATATTCTGAAAAATCATCAGAGCTTAGTAGTGGTGGAGATATTACTGATGATATTCAAAAGATTTCTGAAGTAGTTCTTGAAGAATTTAAAAAACTTGCACCAAGTGTTAAAGTTACAGTTACTGGAGGAAATGATGCATTTCACCATAACTTATCATATGTAAGTAGACATACAAAAGGTCAAGCCATTGATCTTGTAATTTCACCTAACTCAGATGAAGCTCATGAACAAATGATTTCTGTACTTAATCGAGTTTCAGCTGGAACTCCAGGTTTTAGTTATATAGATGAATATACTAATCCAACGGCAGCTGCAACAGCAGGTCACTTTCATTTATCATATGGAAAAAGTGCAGAAAATTCTAAAACTGCAAATGCTAAAGTAGAAGACCCTATTATCGTTAGCGGATTAACTGGAGCAGAGGCAACTACTAGCAATTTATCAGCAAGCGGTATTGTAATCGACTCAGACTTAATTAAGAGACTTGTTACAAAATTAAAAGAAAAGAATTTTTCACAAGCTGATTTAGACAAATATTCAACACAATTAACTGCAGGTAAAGGCGCAAACTTTAAAGCAGTAAGTGCTTTTCCAGAGGCAAATATGAAAGCCTTGGAAAAGTCAATGGACAAACATGGAATAACTAATGAATTTGCTCGTAAAGCAATACTTGGAGTAATTTCAAAAGAGTCAGCAAAAGGAGGTAGTGAAACTTCATATTTTAGTACACCACTTACCAGAATGAAAGAGGTATTTGGTAACCGAATTTCAAAATACTCAGATGAAGAAATTGAAGGTTGGAGACAATTAGGTAAAGCTGGATTTGACAGTAAATTTTGGGAAGCAGTATATGGAGGAATGTACGGTAATACTGAACCAGGTGATGGAGAAAAATATAAAGGTCGAGGTTTTAACGGAATAACATTCAAAGGAAATTACGAAAACTTACAAAAGATTTATAATAAGTCAAATCAGTCTTTAGGTAGTATTGATATTGTTAAAAACCCTGAACTTCTTGAAAAACCTGAGGTTGCAGCTGAATTTGCAATTCTATATTTTGTTGATACATTTAAGAGACATAATAAAAACCCAAATGATTATTCTGACCTAGATTCTGCAGTTACTGACTATATTAGAGCAAATGCAGGTTGGGGAACTTCATTAGATGGAGCAGTAGTTTCAGCAGGTTTACAAAAAGCAAAAGCTTTTGCTAGTTCATTAGACTCAAAAAATATTGCCTAATTTGATAAAGGTGCTTTAATTGTTGGATGTGATTGATAATTACCTAATTGAATATCTTCTTCTAATAGGCATTTACAAAAATTGGCATCACTAAATCCGTTAACTATTGCAACTGCATCTAATGGACCATCTTCAGTTTCCTTAGGCCAAAACTCAGTATTGATATTTAAGGTTGGTAATTTGAATGGCTCTCTAGTTCTTTTGGCGATTCCATATTCATCAATTATAGAATTACAATAGCTATTAATATGTCCAGCTATTCCAAATCTAGAAACTGCATTAAAGTCAGGTTCAATTTTATATAGTAGATCAAGTCTTTCATCAACTGAATATTCTCTACCAATTTGTTCTTTTGCCTGGTCAATATGATTTGAATATAAATGTACATCACCTAAGTTTCCAACCAATTCATCAGGAACCATATTAACTGCTTTAGCAATGATTTCAAGTAGTAAACCATAAGAAGCTATATTGAATGGTAAACCTAAAAATGTATCTACTGAACGTTGATTCCACATTAACGATAATGCTCTGGTTGGAACATTATTCTCATTCATTTCCTGTTCAATGTGGTCATGATGCATGTGAGAACCTATTTTGTTTCCATACCAATTAAATCTTTCGCTTTCACTCAACTCTCTTGTATAAACTTGAAATCCATAATGACAAGGTGGAAGAACCATTTGATCTAATTCACCTACATTCCAAGCTGAAACCATTAATCGTCTCGAGTCTGGATTTGTTTTAAGATCGTTGATTAGGTTTTGGATTTGGTCTATTTGTTTTGTATAAACACCAGGGTCAACTATTTTCTCATCACGAGTTGCATTTCGGCTCCAACTTCTCCATTGCTTACCATAAATTGATCCTAACTCACCCCACTGTTTAGCAAACTCATCATCGGTTTTGATTTTGTTGATAAATTCTTCTTGAGTATAAGGTCTAAAATCTCTGGTATGTGCTTCTAACATACCTTCAATTACATCGCCCACACCAGATAATTTATTGTAAAATAAATCTTCGGTTGTGTAGTTTTTAGCTTTGTTTAAGTAATGTTTATATGCATCACCATCCCAAATATGACAATTATTATCAACAAGGTATTTGATGTTTGTATCACCACGTAGGAACCATATTAATTCTGTCACCATTGTCTTCCAAGCCATCTTTTTGGTTGTAAGTAATGGAAAGCCGTCACTCATCTTATGACGTATCTGTCTTCCAAATACTGATATTGTTCCAGTTCCTGTTCTGTCGGACTTGGTTACTCCATTATCTAAGATATCTTGGAGTAGTGCTTGATAATCTTTATCTAGTTTGTTCATAACTAAAATGGAGCGTGGATAATATCTTGCAATCGTTTAATCTCAGCAATTACATCATCACCTAATTCTATTTTGGACATCATTGTTAAGTCCATTACTTGAGAGTATAATATCTTGATTAACTCGTCTTTTGCTTCTTCTTTATTCATATCTTTTATTTTAAAAAATTAAGTAATTTAAACATACTAGGTTTAGCCTCTTTATGTTCTTTATTCCAATTCCAGGGCTTATCATGAGAGTCCGTTATATCAAACTCACCATCTATCCATGAGCAAAACTCTGGAATAGTTAAGGTAGTAACTAATGATCTCCATTGATCATATATTACAATTTCATCTACCTCATTACGAACTGCCCATAAGCAATCGCCTTCATGATTTATTAAAGACAATTTATTATTCATAGTTAAAAATTTATTTCTCTCCAAGGACCTTCATTTTGCCAAAATTCATAAGTTTCTCCGTCCTTAAATTGTTTGTTATTTGATTTTATTTTTGAAATTTCAGCAGCTGCTTTAACTCCTTGGCGATTCTCAATTATTTGTTTCCATTGACTATTTACATCAGTAATTATAGAGTCTTCAAAATTAATTGATACCCCAGTCTGATCAATTATTACTACTTTTATTGAACCTAGTACTTGCCAATTTGAACCAACTGTAATTCCATAAAGAAATAGGGTTCTAGACTCTTCAAGTTCACCATGTGATTTTACTAGTTGATTAAATACCAAATTGCCTAAGTCAATAATATCTTTCATATTCTATTATACTACTGTTTTATAATTTGAACCCAGTATGAAGTTTTTTAATTAGGTAACCCATTTCTTTTAGATAAATAACTTTATTAAAATTATACCAAAAACTAATGAAACGTTACATTGCACTATTTGAAAAATTTGAAGAAGGTTATGATAAATTTCACCAGGCTCCAAATATGAAATCTGACCCAATTTATCACAATATTACCCAGGAACTAATTGACTTAGCTAATCAATATGCAACTTCGCCTATTGAAATTGACCAGCATACAGAAAAGTATGAAACCCATACCAGAATTAAAGATTTACAAAATGATCTTATTTTAAAGATTAATAATTTAGAAGGAGAAGATATTGCACAAAGTTTTGCAGATGAATCTGACACACTATTGGCAAGTCTAAACATTTCCGAAAAGAAAAAAGGTTTATGGGATAATATCAATGCAAAAAGAAAGCGTGGAGAAAAACCTGCAAAACCTGGAGATAAAAGTTACCCAGATGCAAAAGCTTTGAAATCTGCACAAAAGACCGAAGAGTCTATGAATAAAAACAAGGTATTTTCTAAAACTAGCAATATCCCAGATAATGGAATATTAAGTACACCATCTAAAAAATCAAACATGGAAAAAGGTAAAAGTGTACAATCTTTAAGACCTCATAAAACTACTCGATAATTTACGAGTATAACAGTTTAATAAATTTAAAACCATATAATATGTATTACTTAGCAAGATTAAGATTTGAGTCAGAAGATGACAATGGAAAAAACAAAAAGATTCGTGAAGTGTATTTAGTTGATGCAACTTCAATTGGAGAAGCTGAAGAAAAATTATTAAAAAGATTTGGTGAAGGAATTTCTCCATGTCAATTAGAATTAGTTCAAGAGTCAAAAATCCTAGGATTAATTGAGTAACTCCAATTACTTAAATAAAAAAGAGAGCGGTTGCTCTCTTTTTTTATGTGTGTTTTACTGGAACTTTACAGACTGAAATTATCTTTCCAATTGGAGACCACTTGGCCTCTTCTTCGTATGCAAACTTTTTAGTATCCCAAAGTTTAACTGACCCATTTTGCCTCATTAGGGTTTGTGAAGCTCTTTCGCTTAAGTTAGGAAATGAAATCCCTGCCTCAAATAGTGCAAGTTTATATGCTCCTCTAAATGTACCGGTTACACAAACATGAGATTCAGTCTCTCCAACAACTACTGTTATTAAACAGACAGTTTTTGCTCTTGTTGGGCTAGGCATTAAAATACTTTGGAAATTTTTTACATAAGCTAGTTAATATCTGCTTATCTAATTTACCTGAGTTAACCTCTAACTCAATATGATCCAACATTTTGATACTGGTAGTATTACCAATTACTGCATCAATTTTACGATTAATGAACTTGGTTGGCCCGTTCAATTTTACCTGTCTAACTACTTCGGTTGGTTCAGGTACAAAAAATTTATTAAATCCCATACTAATATTATACTATATAATATAAAAAGTGGTTAACTTATTAACTGTTAAATTGATAGGATTTTGCAGTTGACTTGGCTAATGAGAATCCATTATCAGTTAGGAATGACCTAAAATCGGTAAATCTATAATTAATACGACACTTAGTTGTACAACACTCAAGTGTAATATACGTATGGTTTAGGTAGGTAACACTAAAGTCTTTAACTCGATATTTAGTATTATCTGAACTAGTTAATACTTCATTAATTATTGATAAGCTGTCTCGCATGGCATAAATTTAAGCTTATTTATTACCACTTCGGCTCTTCGCCAATTTGATCTAGTGCGCAGTGAGATGCTACTAATCTGGTCTTTGCTTCTAAGAAACATCCACAAAGTTCGCATTGAGATAAGAGCTCTCCAAAATGAGGACACGCTCTACAAATATCCATACGGCGTTTTTTCTCATCATCAGATACAAATACCTTATTCATAATTCTACTTAAGGTAGTATTTAATTGAACTGGTTGTTTGGCACCGCATCCGCAGCCTTGGGTTGTTTGATCAGTCATTATAATTCGATTTTTTCAAATAGTCTCTTATCGTCAAACTCTAAATAGTTTTCAAGTAAGGAGTTAAAACTAGTACGATACTTAAGTAGAGCCAAGTCTTTTGCTTTACACTCTAATTCAATATCAATAGTCTTACCATAATTATTTATTTGCTCATAAATATAATCTGCATGGGATCGTGCAATTACACCTGCATCCTCAAACGTTTTTTTGCAACTTGAATAATGGGTTAGCGGGGTGTACTTTTGCCAAGTAATAGAAGCTAACTGAATGGCAGCCTCTTCAGTAAGATCGCCAGTATTAAATCGGTGATGGTGGAAATCAAATGTAATAGGAATACCTATTTTAAGATGCACCAGATTAAATAGATCGAGTACTGAATATTGAGTAGCCTTATCGTCATTTTCTACAACAAGCCTGGCTTGGGTATTTGGTTTAAGTAATTTGAAATTTTGACAAAATCGGTCAGCTGCTGCAACTTTATCTCCATATGTACCGCCTACATGAATATTAATTGGAAAACCTACGTTAATTGGTAAACCCATAAGATCCATAATTTCACAGTGCTGGTCAAGATCTTTTACTGTTTTTGTGACAACTGCTGGAGTTGGAGAAGGCAAGACATCAAATTGGCCAGGGTGCATTGAAACTCGCATGCCATTATCAACTACAAATCTGCCAATTGCCTGCATGTCTGGTAAAATTTCTGAAAAATTAGGTAATTGCTGGATTTCATATTCTGACATCCATGGAAAAATATCACTTGACATTCTGTACACATAAATGTCATTTGCTAAATTCCATTGCAGAATTTTAAGAATATCTTGAACATTTTTATGGGCAAGCTCTCCGCAATATGATTGGCCATTTTCTTGAAAAGTTTTCTTGATCATACCTCGATTAGCGGTAATCTTTTGGTCAGCTAATGACAAGTTAATGCAACAGTAGCCTAATCGTATATCTGTATTTTTCATGTAGTTATTATACTACAAAGCCATACTTGCTAGCTGAACAGATAACCAAATACCTAAATATGAACCAACTACTGAACCAGCAACATAACCAAACCACTGATGTAGTGCATCTTCACTCTTGGCAATTTTACGGATTACGAAAAAATTTAGTGAAGCAATTGCAAAATCACTAACTGCTGCTAAGTGATATTGAGTTTCAGCAACGGCTCTGAAATTTATACATAAAATTCCATAAAGTATAAGCTGAATAGCAAATAGTAATAAACACTCTTTTAATTTTGTCATAAATAATTAGTTATATAAAAAGTTACGAATTAATAATCTAATATTTTTGATAATTAATGATTCTCTAGCATTAAGAGATTTGACAAAAGCAACTGACCAGGTTGAAGCATTATTTGCCTCAAGTGACTTATCATCAAATCTATAACCAATGGCAAAACCTGCATCAAATATATTCTCAGCCAATTGAAAAATTTGAGCCTCTAGGTCTGAGTCAATTTTTTGAGAATCAAAATCGGCGGCTGATGGAGCTAATAATTTAATTGCGGATTTTTTAAGTGTACCAATTGACTTTAACTGGTTCTGTATTTCCATATAAATGAAAGTATATGCCTCAATTACTAGTTTATCAGCGGTTCCTGGAGAATTTGATAAAGCAGCCTGAACCATTGCTGGTGTTTTACCAACTACCCAATTACTAAATTTATCAATTACTTGATATACATTAACAACCTTATTTGCTTTATCTAATTCAGTTTTATACTTACTTTTAAAGTCAGAAATACTCTTAAGTTGTTGAGCTTTACAGTCGTTAATTGCATTAGCTAAAATAGCTGGAGTAACTGCTTCATTTACAAAATCGTCAAAATTCTTAATCATAGTCATTAATGTTTTTAGAATGTTATTTATCCATTCTAATTACCTAAATTAAACCAGTTGATTTGTACTCATCCGTAACCAATCGGATAACTCGGACCACATCTAATGCATCCTGGAGAGCATCATGAGTTACTTCTCCAGATAAACCGCATCGATTCATACACGTCTGTAAATTTGGTAAACTTTCATCCGCTTGCCAGTCGGTTAATAGAATAGCTGGGTCTAGGATACGCTGTCTAATTTGAATAGACGAACCCCAATTTGGAAGTTTTTGAAGAAATACCTTATCAAAGCTTGCAAAGTTTTTACCAGCAGCATTAATCTTTACTCCACCAGTAGTTTCGCATGGAAATCCATTTGTGATTAACCACATTTGAAAAGACTTTGCAACTAGTCCAACTGGTAAAATATTATGCTCTTTTCGATAGGCTAATCTCTCTTCTTTGGTTTTATTTTCAAGACCTCCAAGAATTTTTAGGATCCATGAATTTAGTGAAAGCGCAAATGGGCTTCCAGTATATGAGTCATTCTCAATAATACACTGAAATTTAGGAAGCTGATCATACGGTCGCACATTTTGAGTATCTTCAATTACTGCACCAATTTGAAGAATTTGACAAGACTCTGGATCTAATCCAGTAGTCTCAATATCAATACTTATAAACTTCATAATTAAAATGGTAAATCGTCATCATCACTAAACGAACTAGCTGGTGCTGATGATTTTTTTGGCCCAGTTTCAATTCCTAAGCTGCGAAAAATTTCGTCATCATCTTCATCTTCAACCTGTTTACTTTTAGTTGATGAACGTTGTTGTCCATTAATTCTGTATGCTTCAAGACTATTAAAGTATTTTACTTGACCTGACTTATCAGTCCAGTCTCTGCCCTTTACATCAAATGAAACTGCTACAGTATCGCCAATGCCATATGAATCAATCATATCACATTTATCTTGGACAAGACCAAATACTATTTTTTGAGGGTACTTATCGCCTGCCTCAATTACAAACTCTCTTTTGCGAAAGCCTTTATTAAATGTTTGTGCTGGGAATACCTCTATTATTATTCCTGTTAATTCAAATGCCATAGTTAATTGTTTTTAGATTTTTTCCATATGCTACCATATGCTTGTTTATATTTGTTATGTATGCAGTTACTTATATTAGAAGTACTAAAATTTGAATTAGTTCTTTTTATTTCTAAAATATTTTCCCAAGTTTTAACAAATTCACCATTTATTGTAAGTTGGTCTATTTTATAAAGATTTTTGCATTTAGCAATAGATGAATTTTTTATACAAGTCTTTCCTTTTGTAGTTTTATAAAATTCTATTCTAGAAAGTCTAGCTGTTTCTATCATTTTTTGTCCTTCAGAAGTTTTATAAAATTCTATTTTACCATTTGATATATTTTTTCGCTGTCTAGCGGTTCTAGGCTTAGTACTACCAGGTTTGCCAGTTCTAATTTTAGATAAGTTTTCCTTGTATATCAAGCCTTCTCTTGAATTTAAGAATTTTTTTCTAGATTTAACTAAGGTAGCTTTAGTTTCAAAAGTATGGTTTTTACCAGTAAATGGTCCATTATGTGTTTCATAAAATTTTATTTGAGAAGAGCTCATAAGATTTTTCGAGTTGATACTATGAGTTCTTCCATGCATTACTGAATTTCCGCCTTTTGCAATATTATACCCAACATTAGGATCAATTGAATTTAATTTATTAATCCAAAATATTTCAGCTAAATTTAATTCATCAATTGTTTTACAATGTTGAAGTATTTCTTTTGAAAAATTTATTAATCCATATTTTTTAATAGCCCGTTTAATATAAATTCCACTTCCGAAATATCCACTTCTATTCTTAGAATCTTGGCCTATGTATATTTTACTAGTTATTAAATTTGTGATTTTATAAATTATCATATAGTAAATCAAAAATCACAATTAGTTATCTTTACGTCATAATCAGTAAAATTTTCAAAATCTTTGCGGTCTGCCTCAAGTCGACGGTCAACTGAGTCTCCTGGCATGCTTCTTGCAAGCATACGCTGACGTCTAACCTCTTCATCAATATCAAAAAAGATTACAAGAGAAGTGGCTCTGTCTTCTGGACTTAAATGAGAAAGTCCAGTTGGAGTCATAATAAAGACGTCATCATTTTCAAATTGTTCAACTGACGTTCCATATACCCATCCATTAAATTCTACCCATTCATAAAATTCTCCAAATTCAATCATCTTAACTGCCTGTTCAGGAGTTAAAAAGAAATAATCCTTTCCATCTACTTCACTTACTCTTGGTGGACGAGTTGTGTAACTTACCGCGTATTTAAACCCACGGTCTGCAAATTTCTTTCTAGCATAGTCTTTTCCTGCACCTCCAGTGCCAACTAAAATTATTCGTTTATGATTTTTCATTTTTTAGGTATTTTGTATTAAACATATTTGTGTATTTTATATCAAATTTAATAAGACCGGTTTTATATAATTTTATAATTTTCTCAGTGGATATTGTACCAGGATCTATTATTTTATAAATTAATCCATTTGATTTACAAAAATTGTCAGCTGCATCTTTTTTTATTTTAACTAATGTTGAATTATGGAAAGCAATCGGTTTAACTTCTACTAGCCAAGTATCTTCAACTATAAAATCAGCAACATATGTTCTGTCTTTTCCATCATAATCAATATATGAAATTCTATAGTCAATCGATTCTGCACTTTTCCATTTAAAATTAAACCGTTCCATTATATTTACAACAAATGATAATTCTAATAAGCTCCTAAATCTCCACTGTTTGTACCATCCTTGCCAACCATTACCTGAACCAATTGGCGAGGGTTTTCCATACATTGGATTATTTTTACCAGATAATGCATTAGCAATATTAGACTTCCAGTCAGATATCTTTATTTCAGCTAAATTACCATACTTTTGTATCATTAGGTTTGGTAATGAAGAGCCTATCATTTTATTGATTTTTGGATCTTTTGATTTTTCTCGTAATTTATTTTTAGTTTGATTAGAGTGTTTATAACCTTTCCATGGTGCAATCCGTTTACCTTCATGCAATAATTTACCTAGTTCTATATTATGTTTAGTTAGACAGCATACTGAACAATTTGAGTTATTTTTAATTGCAGATTGTAATGTATATACAGTTGAATAATATATTTCGGTATTACAAGTAGGGCATGACCTATTCCATAATTTCAAATTACATGAAGTACAGAATATATTTGTGGTTTTTACTAGATTATTACAATATTTACAATTGTATATTTGTTTGCGCATATATTGTAATTAAAATTCTCTTTTATCTCCGTAAATACCTTTGAATACTGGAAACCTAAGAGAAAAATTTCCTTTCATATCTTGACTTTCTTCAAAAAATTGAACTGTAATTGTTTTACCTATAATTTCATTTGGGTTTTCATGATAATATCGACGTTGTTCAATATTAAAGCCTGAACCAACTCTTACTGTATTGCCTTTATGCTCTACAATTACTGCTTTTAGCATAACCTCTTCAACCTCTTTACCCATATCAATAATACGATTTACGTCTGAGTCAAGGCCAATTACAACATATTCGGCATCATGCATCTTCTTAACCTTAAGTAAATTCTTTGATCGTTTACCTTCATAACCAATATCCTTACGCATCATTACGCCTTCATAACCCATTTCAGTTGCATCAGCTGCAATCTTTTCAAATTCTTCAACTGATTTTATTTGGAATTGCGGAAGAGGTTCTGCATACGTTAAGTCAGTTACTAGCGCATTTAGGATAATTAATCTAGCTGAAAGAGAAACGTCTCCAGATTGATTCCAAAATTCAAATGCTTCTAAGAAGTCAAATATATAATACTTTGGCATCTGGATAGTATGATTCTTTTTACCAATTTCTTTAATGACTCCTTGAAAATCTTCAAGCCCGCCTTCTTTTAAGACACAAACTTCTCCATCCAATACTTTATTCTTTAATCCAAGTCTCTTAATATCTTGGGCCAGGACTGAAAGAGTTAGGAACTCATTTCCAGCTCGTGAATAAAATTTAGGTTCTCCGTGTTCATCAATTACTGTAATACAACGAACTCCATCAAGCTTACGACTTGCCCACCATTCACCAGAGTCAAAGTTTACCTTCTTTTCATTACCGTCAAACTTCTCAGCAAGGGCAACATCAAAAGTAGGAACTGTTCCTGGAAGTACTGAGTTAATTAATGTAGTAGTTGCTCTCGTTTTTAAGTTACGGTCTATCACATCATATATGACTTCTGAGAACTCCTGATTCTTGGCAATAAAACCATTAACCACCTGTATAGCATTGTGCCCAGTGATTAGTCTTTCATTCAGATCATCAAGTAAATCAAATAGTTCATAGTCATTATCTAAATTAAGATCCTGACGCTTCTTTAAGTTATCTGAAGTAACATAATACTGTTTAAATGGAGAGTATACATATTCAAATAGTTTACGTAAGTTTGGAGTATCATACTTTTGAAGTATAACTTTCTTATCATTAGTAGATGAGGTTGCCTTCATTTCTTCAATGAATTGCACAACTTCTTGAAAATCTTGTTTTGTCATATGGGTTATTATACCAAACAAAAAAAGCCGCAGACGCGGCTTTTTCATAAATGGTTAAAAAATTAATCGTTTGATGAATTATTAAGTTCGTCACTCTTAGCTTGAGCTAACTTAAGTTGATTAATTATAGAGTCAAGTTCTTTCATTTCCATTACTGGACTGTTAAGAGCAATTGCAACTCTAAAAATTCGTTGAGCTGATTCTAAACTAGAACCTTCGAATTTATTGATAAGAATTGCAGCAGCTTCAACAGCAGCAGCTTGAATTTGAACTCCAGCTGATTCAGCAGAAGCTTCTTCTGTTTCAAGACGAGAAATTGCTGAAGAGAATCCCATGTAACAATTCATTAACATAAATGCTTCATTTGGTCCAGTGAAGTTAAACCCATTATTACACGAGTTCTTAATCCATTTCAAATCTTTAATATCCAAATTAACTTGGAAAAATCCAGTTCTTTTGTTTATTAACATGTCTAAATCTGACATTTGAGGTTGAGGTTCTTGAGTTGGCCCTTCCATTTCCATTTCAGTTTGAGGTTCTTCGATAGCTGAGGTAGCTTCGTCCATTACTAATTCATTAGTAAGTAAGTCGTTTTGATTTTCCATTTTTATATAAAATTTGTTGTTTAGCTATTTTACTAAAAATGGTGAAGGAGTTTTAAGAAAGTCTATCTAAAATTAATAATTGTGATCTTGATACTTTTGAATAGGCTTCTTTAATATCAATAAAACCTGCCCAGTCAACTTCCTTTGCCTGTAATTGGCTCTTTGGAACAGCTAATGAGTCAAGTCCTATTTCAGAGAGACTAGAAATTCGGCAGATAAAATAGTGTAGTGAGCATTTATATTGGCCTTCTTTATTAAAAACATCAACCGTTTGAATTGCTGGTTCAAGTTTATCAGGTGATAGTCTAATTCCAGTCTCTTCCTTAAGTTCTCTAAGAGCCGCATCAAGTATTTCTTCGCCTTCTTCAATTCCACCTTTGGGAATTCCCATAATTGGTCTGGTCCAACTGCCATTAGTTGGATGAACTAGTAGAATCTTTTTTCCATAAAGAATAGCTACACCAGCTCCATCTGAATATTTCTTTTTTTCTGCCAAGAAATTAGAAAATGTTTGTATCATTATTATACGATTGAAGACTTAATTGCAGACAGTGCAGCAGTATATGCAGCCTGATCAAATGATCCTTTGACTGCGGGAATGGATGCTATACCAGCACCAATGTTGTTACCAAAACCGCTAGTACCAATCATCCAAATTATTAAACTGAGTGCATGTGCGTTAGACATGGTGTCAATTTCAAGAATAATACTAGTTGGCATAGGATCCAGCGCATTGTCTTTACATATTTTAGAAATAATATCATACTTAACTTCTGGTGAAATTAATTGGTACATAGAAACCATTGCCTTTTCATCGGTTACCGTGGTCTGCACTTCACCTAATTTTCCATGAATTGCAATTAATATTAATTGAATATCCTCAGCTGATTTAGCTGACCCGGCAAGAGAGAATTTTTGAATTATTTTAACTGCTCCAGAGGTTGCATCAGAACCAGTTAATGCTCTAATTGGTCCTGATACATCACCTGTACCATTTAAAAATAGACAATCTTCCATTCTCTTCTTTAAACTTGAATTAGAGATTTGTGAATTTGTGAATTTATTTGAAGAATCTAATAGAGCTACCTGTTCTCTAATCCATTTAATATTAGCTGGTCCCCAAGTTGTATTTCCAACTGCAATTTTTGAATATGCAACTAATGCCGTAAGGAATTCAGTAAATTTATTTTTTGGATCATATGTTTTATTAAGTTGATCAAAACTAATACCTTTAGCTTGGCCAGTACTTGTATTTACAGTAGCGGCACCGTCTACTGAAAGTTCAACTTTGCCGTCTGTAATTTTCCAATTAACTGTAGTCATGTCTGAACCATTATCATGTTTAACCATTACAGTTCCAGTATCTAGGTCAGCTTCATGACCAGTAATAACGGCAGTTTGTACTTGTTTCCATTGAGCTGCATACGATCCTCCAGCCTTTCCGCTTTTTATTTGATCAAGTGCTTTTGCTGGATCAGCATCAGCTTCTAAAATAGCAGACTCATTAATTTTATATTTTGATAGCTCTAAGCCCCTTGCGTAATTTGAAATATTCATAAATAGATTTTATTTTTTAGAAAGTTAATGTTCCCTTTTTAGTCGTTACTGTGATAGCTGCTACCTTTTCTGCAGGCTTAGCAGTAGTTGCTGCTTGAACAGCTGGCGCTTTAACCGCTGCAATTTGTTCAGGAGTTACATTCTTTAAGGCTGCATCTAATTTAGCGGCTAAGTCTGGAGTAATTTCTCCCTCTTCTTTATTTGTACCAGTTAAGATACCAATTGCTAGACCGGTTCCACTTCCATATTTTCCAACAGCTCCACCTTTAATTTTAATTGCATTAGCTGCTTCAACATTTCCACTAGCAATAATTTTTTTCTGTAAGTCTTGAATTTTTTGATCAAAGTTTTGGGTTGCTTTTAATCCAACATATGAAGTTGTATTAGTAGATCCTGGTACACTAGCTGTAGTTGTATTAGTGGTAGTTGTAGTATCAGTAGTAGTGGAAGTAGCAGCAACGGTAGTTGGAGCACCGCCAGCTTCTTCCATATACGCTGGACTAACTAAATTTCTATCAACCAAATTTCCGGCTTTATCTTTTGCTGGAATTGGTGCAGGTAATTTAATAGCAGGTAAATCAGTTCTATTCCAGGCAGCAAGTTTAACACCAGATCCACTAACTTCTGAAAGAGCTCGGTGTTTAACTTTAGTAACATCATACATTACATCTTGAGTACCAGTACCGGTATTTTTATCTGAATAAGGTAGAAATGCAATACTTGCTTTAAATACTTTTTTACCAAATAGGTTAGTTTTATTTGAAACACCTAAATCAATTACAGCTAACATATTATGATTAGGTATAGTTTGTGCGTTTGGCGATTTATATTGTTTTCCTGGATCAGATTCATTCCACCAAGTTTTAAATTCAGGGTCTCTAGCCAATAATTCAATATAGGTTTGTGATGGATTTGCTACATCAACTGCTCCCTCTTTTCGGTCTTTAATAACAATATCCCATCTTGCAACCTCGCCTTTTTCTGGAGTACCTTTACTTACTGGTGTAATATCTGCTTCATTAATATCCTGAGATACCTCAGGCTTTATAAAGTCATTAAATTTTTTAACAAGTGTCATATTTGTTGTTTACTTATTTTTAGTTATTTATTATGCAAAGTTAAAGGTTTTAGTCCTAAATAAACCTTCATTTGTTGATTTACTTTGAGGAACTTTTAGTTCAGGTATATTTCCAGTCTTAATCATTTCAAGCGCTTCTTTCTCAGCAGCATCTGCAACTTCTTGAGTCATTACACCTTCTTTAACCCATTGCTGAGCAATTTCATGAATTCTTGGAGCATCTTCCATATTTAAACTTATAATACCTGTATTATAGTCAAATACTTCACTAAATACTAATTTAGTACCAGGCGATTGTGACTCTAGTGCATGCTGAACATCAATAGTATCATCTAATCCCATTGACTTTAAAATCTGCTTAGTATATTCAGTACTCTTCTTTTGAAATTCTTCTGCTGCTTTTGGATCATTTCCCATATTACCAGTACCTCCAAGTAGAGCAGTTGACCCTGGGAAATTAGCACAATGTGCTCCAGTGGCAGCTTTAACGGTCTCACTTAGTAATTTACAATTGGTTTTACCGCCTTTTTCTTTTGCAGTCTTTGAATTCTCATCATTCTTTTTAATAATATTTTCAATCTCAGATAAACCATCAGTTGAGGTTTTTTCAGGATTTGTAATATTTGCTTGATTTGTAGCTACTTGATTTGCAGCTGCATTATTTGCATCTACTATAGAATCACCAGTAGATATAAATTCTTCATTTAGCGAAGATTTTAGAGCAGATCCAGCTAAATCAGTAGCAGTTGAGCCAACTGCATTCATTGCAGTTTCTTTAATACACTCTAAACTACTATATCTTTGCCATATAATTCTACTTACAAAGGTAATCATTCTTCTAGTTAGTATTCCACGTGTTGCAAGAATCCCACCGGCTTTAGTTAATTTAGCAAGTACATAAGCCGTATCATTAAAGTTTTTAACACCTTGTATAAAAATTTCAGGCTTGGTTGCCCATGGAGTAAATGCTCTAATCTCAGCCTTTGATAAATTTTTAGAAACAGCTGGGTCAGTTAACATCATCTGAAATACTCTCTTAATTTCAGTAACATTTCCATCTTTTGCCATTTTAGTAATATATTCACTACTAGGTTTCCAATCATATTTTTTTGTAAAATATTCTGCTAAGTTTGGATCATTTTTAATGATTATGTCAATTTGGTCAATTGATGCTCCAATTAATTCATTTTCAACTTTTGCAGCCTTTGCTAATTGTTGAAGCTCAATTGGTTGATGTGCAATGGATGCCATAAATTTAGTATCTGACTCAACGGTTTTTAATAAGTCAGCTGTGTAACTTCCAGATTTTGAATATGCATCAACTATACCTGGATCAAAGTTTTTATAGGCATTTGATTGAAGTATAGCCTTTCCTTGTGTACTTGTTGCTAAAAACTCTACGCCTTTTTTAGAAAAAACAGTATCGCCAACTTGAGTTTTACCTTTTGCTTTAGATGCAAGTTCCTCAGCGCCAGCAATAATTTCTTTTTGAGTACCTTCTTTTTCAAGTAATTTAGCAGCAGTTTCAAAATTTCTGCCAAATAGCGTAAGTTGAGCTTCAAGTCCTAATCTTTCAATTGATTCAATTGCTTTAACTGCGTATTTACCAACAATTGGAAAAGGACCAAATATGGTTTTGATAAAATTGCTAATGAATTTAAGTAGACCTACTGCAATTGTTGAAAAGAAATTTGCAATTCCTTTAAATAAAGAAACAATTATTCCAATAACACTTTTATCACCTAGTGTTCTGATACCGTCCTTTAGTGCAAGAACACTTGCGGTTAATTCAGTAGAACTATTTCCTGCTCTACATAAAATCTTTGCTAATTTCTCAAGTATTTTAAGTATAGGTTTAGGTAAAAATTTAATAGCTTTTAATATATTACTGGTTTTAGTAACATCAACTACTGCAATAAGACTAAGAACCATTGAAATATATTCGCCTTTATATAATGAAATTATAGCAGATAAAAAATTAGCAACACTATCAATTGGAAAGCCTGCCCAACTAAATGGAACAATTCCAATTACATCCAATACTAGCCTTAGTACATTTAGACCCATTTCAACTGGATCATCATCTGCAACTAGGGCTTTTACAAAGTTCATAACTGAACTAAGTACGCTTTCATTAATTAATTGAACTTGTGCTAAGTATGATTCGTTAAGTCTAAGCTTAATTGTATCATATCCTTGTCTAACCAAAAAGTCTTCCTTTTTGATAATATCATTAATGTCTTCAAAATTCTCAAGTAAAAAAACTTGATGTTCAAATATTTCTTGTTCTGAATGAACCGAGGTTCTAGGTTTACTTGGTTTACTAAAGTCAACTGCATCAAGTGCAGTCCAAAAAGACTCAGGGATACTTTCAAAATACTGAACAAGTTTTTCATTAACTGGTTTAGAACCTTGTTTAAAGTATTGGTCTGCTGAAATTACATATCTCATTAGGTAGTAATGGTAATTTCTTATTATTTATTCGAGTGATCTGGTATTAAAGTGAATTTGCAATCTGGCGTAATATTTTAAAATAGTCGCCAGTTGAACAATCTGATAGAAATTTACAAATCTCAAAGAAATCATCAACTGTATCAAACGACATGGCTGGATGAAAACTTGGGTCTTTATAAGAAACTGGAATTGTTCCAAATATAACAGATTCATAAACTCTAGCTGGAATAAACTTTTCTTTTAGATATAAATCTTTACTTACATTTATTGAAACTTGAGACATCTGCATGTCCACCCAGATTGCTTCACGATTTTCTCTTGGGCAAAGAGCAACCCGGTTCATTGAGTCCATCCAGCTTTCTAAAGAGTATGTATGTTTTGCCGCAACCGTCATATTAAATGAACTTCCATCAAATTTACAGGTAGTATCAATTGCAGAAATAATATCATTAATTATTGGATTTTTAGAATGACCTTCTTTGTAATTATCAAATGCTAAGTTTCCATAATACATTAAATGAGTTGAAACTTTACTTATATGGGTTTGGTGTACATCTAAACATGCATCAATAAAGTCTTTACTACATCCAGGAATAGTAATTGATGGAATTTCTATAGAAATACCTAATTCATTTAATTTAACAAGAAACTCATGTGATAATGAAAGATCTGTATCTAATATAATAATATTGCAGGCTTCATAGCCTGCATCTAGTGCAGTATAGATAATGGTTTCAAAATAAGCTGCATCCTTTAGCTTCTTTTCAAGAGTTGAAAGATTACGGAATCTTGCTTTTAAGAATAATTTTGAATATGTCTTATTCCTAATTGACGCAAATACCGTAGACTGGGGTAGTCTATATTGATCTATTAACTTATCTGAAAATTCTCTAAAAACATCGCCTAACCTATCTTCTGGAAAGTTAGGTCTGGTTCCAGTCTCAACTTCACCAGTATCTAAATAATTTACAAAATCAAATTTGTCAACTGAATATTGTTTTGAAAGTTCATCAATTAATCCTAATTGATAAAAGGTATGGCCAGGAATATTATCATTAAATATTCCTAGCTCACCAAAGTATGCATATAAAGCCTTTTCCATAATTATTATTATACTATAAGACTAACGTCCTTTAAATCCAGCAAAGTGGGTAATAAAATGTTTGCCATTTATTGTTTTTGGATTAACAAATAATTCTCCAAAGTTTGCTCTGAAAATATCTAAGATCTCAGTAAATTTAGCTGAACGATTTTCAAGTAACCAGCTATAGTGAAAGTGATATTCAACAATAAATAGTCTGATTTGATCTAAGCTCTCTTGATTTAATGCTCTAATCATATCATACTCTAATCCTTCAATATCCATCTTGATCGCTGTGATACCCTTTTCTTTAATTATAGTGTTTATATTCTCAGCTGGAACAGTTGTAACCTGACGCCCTCTGATGTGGTGTACACTATGTTTACCCGAATCTTGAGATAGGTAAAATTCTACTTGTTCTGAATCATCAGCTACAATTGCCTTTTCAATAATTTCACAACGATCTTGAACTCCATTCATTTGAACGTTTTGTTCTAAGAACTCTACATTATTATGGAAAGGTTCGTAAGAATAGACTTTCTTTACTTTTGGAAATTGAGTTAGCAAACGTGTTGCAAATATTCCAATATGTCCACCTGCATCTAACCAAACATCTTCATGATCAAGATCTTCTAGAACCATTGGACCTCCATTTTGCGCATAGTGCGGTATGAATAGAGGTTTGAAATATTCTCCACCAGTTGGTTTGGTTGAAATATTTTGAGATACATTAAACTTAATCTCTTCCTCTGATCTAACTAAGAATTGATACTCGTGATATTTGGTTTTCTTTTTAAAAACCTGAAGGGTTCCATTTTGTCGAGCCTCTTCAATTGAACATAATACGTCTGCCATTTATAATTGTTATTTAGACTAATTATACTACAGATTATAGGCTTTGGTCTACATTAACGTCTTTTTGTTTAATTAAAAGTTGGTCAGGATTTTCTGGATTAGGTCCAGTAGTTTGATAATTATCATATCTACTAGGTTCAGCTTTTTCAATCTCATCAGATTTAACTGATTTAACTTGATTATCAGAACCCATAACCTTATATGTTTTGGAAGTCGGATCAACTCCTATAATTTTAGCAGTGTGACCAGATTTTAACATGACCTCTTGGCCAGTTATGTATTTAGAAGAAGTAGGTGAAACTAAAGTAATATCTTCCGACTCACTTAAGCTTTTTTTTTGAATTGATCAACTACAATATATTGACTCTTAAGAGCATTTACATTTTTCTCTATAGATACTTTAAGTTCAGTCAATTTTTCTTGATAATCATTAGTAATACTTGTATCAGATAGAGCGTCTTCAATTTTAGAAATTGACTCTTCTAATTTAGCAAGACTTTCTTCAATTGATTTCTTTTCAAGATCAAATGCTTTAATATTAGATTCTCTTTCTTCTAATTGAATTGAGTACATTTCACTAATGTCATATTTAAAGTTCTCCATAACATAATTATGGAAAGTTAAACCTTTCATTTTCTTAACTACTCTAGTTTCTCCAAGTTTTTCAAAAACAAATATATTTTCGTCTAAGTTAAGAACAAATGATTCTCTTCCAAGTCTTTCGTTAATAATAGTTTTTCCAAATTCAAGGTTAACGATTATATCTAAATTATTAAATACTTTAGATAAAGCATTACGGGTTTCAATATTTTCCATTAAGAAAATTTCAGATAATTTAATATTCTTGATATTTTCAATAATTGAATTATTAATCTTTAAATTTAGTGTACCATTCTCATTAAGTCCAAATGCAACGGTTAAGTTTTTGCAAGTAGATACTAATTCAGTACTGTGTTCTTTAAAGTTTAAGGCTGCAAATGCTTCGCAAGTTTCAAAAAACTCAGGAAATTCACTAGCTTCTTCCATTGATACTTGAGTAGGATCAGCATCTTCTGATACTTTAATAAATTTGTTATCAATAAAGACTAAGGCATCACTTTCACTAATTTTATAGAATGGAGCAATAATAGGTTTTACTTCAGAATCACTATTACCAATTCCTAAATTAAAGGTACCAATATTTTTTGATTCCAACATACTAATTTTGTTAATTAACTGAGTAACTACTGGTAATTTAGCATGAGAACGTAATTTCATTTTTAATGAATCTGAAGTCTCAATTTTTTCAAGTAAAGCTTCTTCCAATAAAGAACATGCATCTTTATAAAGAATTGCACCAGTAACTCTCATTTCATAAATAGAATTTAAGATTTCAAGTTTTACTGAGTTTTCTTTTACATAATTAGTAATAGATTCTAAAATAGTTGAAACTGATTTATCATATGCAAATTTAGATAATCCGTTATAAACAAAAGTTAATGCTCTAAATTCTGGCATTGATGCAACTGCTTCTTCTAATTTAGCAACTGTGTGTTTAACTACTGGATCTGCATAAATTTCGCTTTCTTTTAAGGCTTTAAGTTTTACTGAAAGACCTGCTTCCTTAGCCATATCTTGAAGACGTTTAGTAGGTTTGTCTGCCATTTTCTTAAATTTGGCAACTACTTCTGCAAGGTTTTCATTTACTAATTCTTTAGCAAACTGTTCTAGTGTATTTAGAGAATTTTCTAAAATTTGATCAGGAGCAACTCCTAAAAGTAATGAGTTATTAATTGATTCCAATACTACTTTTGCAGCAATATTAGAATTTATGCTCGAATTAGTTTTGAGCTCGTTAGTTAGTTCTTGTATGAGACCGTTCATTGAAACGCGTTTGTCTTTTTTATTATTTATCAGCTTTTGCTGCTAAATTTATTTATATTATACTTGTACAGTTATTTATCTTACGCCAGTTTAATTTAATGAAATTAGTGATACCTCCAGAATATTACATAGCAGAAAGTGAGTTAATATTAGATACTTTTTCCTTTTTAGTAGAGGTGGCATATGCTTTTCCAGTCTGGGTAGCTGCTTTTAGTTTATCATTTTCAGCTTGTAAGGTTTGAATTGATTTTTGTAAACCTGCAATTGTTGCATATGGGTCATTAACTAGGGCAGTTTTAGCAGCATCTGCTGCTTTTAAAATAGATGCATATTCATTAGATGGTAGCCATGTACCAGTATATAAAAGAGTTTCAGTACCATCTTCTGCAATTAATGATATGTACACCATTTGGTCAGTTAAGTCTAAAATCTTTTTAGATTGATCTTTAGGTATTCTAAATGCAATTTGACCTTGGCTAGGATTTTCAAAAGCTGCATCTTTTAATGAAGAATATGAATATTTTGCATCCATTCCAAAATTAAGAGAAAAGGTTGAATTATTATTTAGGTTCGCCGGTTTTTGAATACCTGGGTTTAATGTATCAGCTTCATATACTGAAATTTTTATAAAATTATCAGTTGGATCAATTGGTAATATTAATTCTCCTTGTCCAAAAATTAATTCAGTAGAACCGTCAGTTGCTTTTAATAGGGCATTTTTTTGGCTAATTCGGATATTTGCCTGTTTATAAAAAGTTGGAACTGATACATTTACTGTAGTAGGTACATATACAATAGTACTAGCAGCAGGTGCAGCTACTGGGGCCAATTTTTTACCAGTAAATAAGTTAGTAACATCAATATTTTTTTGTACGATTTTATTATAAACCTTTAAGGATTGAGGAGCCTCAGCTAATGCTAATTTCATTAAATTCTTTCCGTATTTGTTTGGATTGAATAAGCTCATTGACCCAGTTCGGATAATCTGATCTCCAGTATTTTTATTTAGGAGTCTAAGAGTATAGTCAATTGACATAGATACAGCAAAACCAGCCTCTTTTAAAATTGGTCTGTAACTTAATGGTACATCAAAATTATCTTCTTGATATACTAAGAAATTACCAGATGGTACTAGGTTACTTCCAATTTGTTCATATACTTGAAGCTGATGAACAAAGATCCAATCATTACCTGAAGTTTGAGCATCAAGTGTTGAAATTAATTGATCTGGAAAAGCACCATTCCAAGTTGCAAAGAATTCAATATAGTCTCCGTCAGTTGCTTCTTGAATAACTGCTCCTAAACTATCAAATTCATTAGTTTGAGGAACTGATCCTTCAAAATAAGAAACTACTCTATATAGTTCGTATGTTTCTCCATTATCTGCATAATAGTCTTCATAACTTACTTCAGCTAATGATACTGTAATTGGAGCTCCAGTAATTAGACCAGTACCTTCAGTTACAACATGTTCAAATGAAGCTGATCCAAATGTAGAAAAGTCAGCATCTAAATATGCTAATGTTGGAATTTTAATATCAACATATTTATCGTAAATTGTATTTGCTAAAAATAGAGGTCTTGTATTAAAGGTTAACAGTTCTTGATATGAGGCTGCATTAATTAAAACATTTGCTAATTGGATTTGAGTTAAGTTATTTAGCTTGCCTCTTGCTCCAACTACTATATTTTCAACTTCAGTAAAGTTAAAGCCTGAAGCAAAGTGGAATCTCATAGTATCCATTACCAGAGCACTTGATAAACTTGGCGATACGCTAGATTCAATAATATTTGGATCATATGCAGTATAGATTGGATTTGAGGTTAAGTCAACTCTAACTAATCTAGAGTCTCCAATTGGAACAACACTTGAACCTCTAGCATTTTTAGTAGCTGCTGCATCTGCATCAATATTATAGATCTGATATAGATCAACATTGGTATTCTTAACAAAGTAGTAATCAGAATTAACAATATTAGGGGCAGGATCGCCTAATGGTGTCATCATATATTCTAATATACAATAGTCAGATAAAGTTACGAATCTAGAAGTCATTGATTTTAATTATTATTTCTTTAGCTTAATTTTCCAGTAAATACCTCCTTGAAGAGAAATTGTTTTACTAGCAGAGTAGCCAACTCCAATACTGTACATTTTGTCACTTTTAGTTTTTAATACTAGAGAAGGTCCTGCAAAATTAACCACATTTACTTTATCAAATCCGCCAGCTAATCCAATGTATAGTTGATTTTTAGGAAGCTCTTTAACAATTAAGGTCTCATTAATTTGCATTTTATTTATGTGAGCATTCCATAATCTTCCAAGTAATGAATTTTGAGAGACTGTATCATTTACAATAACATAACCTAATGAATCTGCTAATTTTAACGTATCAATAAATACTCTCTTTGCATAATAGTCTTTAATAACAGTTCCTGTATCAATATCAGTAGGTACTGGTACATAAATTGTAGTATCATGATAAATGTCTTTACCTTTTCTGTAAACAATTGTATCATGAGGTATAATTAAGGTATCAATATCATGCTTAAGTACTTCATACTTCTTACCATCAATTTTAATAGTTTCTCCAGGTTTATCTCCTGATCCATCACAAGTTCTCATTAATATAATAATGATAATTAGGACAATTACCAGTATATTTTTAACGCTAAGTAGGTTTTTAATGTTCATTTAATTCTAGCATTATTTTATAATAGTCTGGAGTTTTACCAGTTTCTGCTACTATTTTATCTATTAGAGTCTTCTCCTTTAGTCTATTTGTATCCAATGCCTGGATTAACTCATTCTTTCTAATCTCTAATAGGTTTGCCATTTTTTCTAATTCTGAAAGACCTGCATTAATTTTATCGTATTCAGTTACGATTTCTTTGATTTCGTTTAAATATTCCATTATTGATAGTTTAGAGTTACTTTAATTTTGCCTGACATAAGTGCTGAATATATTGCCTGTAAATAAAAATCATTTCCTTGTGAAGTTTGAGTTAACTCTTTAGCTTGTGATGATTGTTCCTGTGGACCAGTTTGTCCAGAGTTTTGATTAATTACAGTTTTTGAACTTTGATCGATTTTAGTACCTTCATTCGTAACTGAACTTGATGAACTTGTTTGTGGATTCATTGAAGTAACTGATGAACTTAGGTTATTTACAGCAGCTGGTAAATCTTTTGATAATTTGCCTACACTTTTTTCTAGTGTTTTATCTGGTTCCAATAATTTCTTTACGCTAGATGATTCAACTAATTTAGTAGATTTTAGGTTAACTGACTCATTTGTATTTGTTTTATTAATATTGGTTTTATTAACTTCAGTAGTTTCAGACGTATTTGATATTCCAAGTAACGTATTTAACATTGATTCATTCTTTTTAGTTTGAATATCTTCTTCAGTTGAGGTAGTTTTACTGTCAATTGTTGATTTAAGTATATTTAAAAGTTTTGGATCAGTTGACTCTTTTACTTTATTTACAGAACTTAATGGTGAATATTTTTGATTAACGTTAGTCTGATCCGCAGGTTTCGATATAGATCCTCCAATTAACGTTTCAAACATATTTGTTATATATGAGTCAGATGTTGAGGTGGTATTCTTATTGTTAGCTGAGCTAGTTGACTGGTTAGCCGTTTCCGATTTAGACTCGTTGTTTAATACATTTTTTGAATTTACTACACTATTTGAGTTATTAGCAGATTCAGATTTAGCATTAGTAATATTATTATTAATGGTAGTATTTGTAATTGACGGAGCCTGTACTTGAGTCTGAATGGCTGGAGCACTAGCGATAGTAGCAACATTTCCGCTAGTTGCAGCAATTGCACTAGTTTGTTCAGGAGAAGTTAATTTGATAGGCTCTTCTTGGTTAGGCGAAGGCTGTTCAATTCTAACTGGTTTAATATTGGCAGTTGCCGTTAAGTTAGGAGAAGGCTTTGATGTTTCTTTTGATAAAACAGTTTCACTAGTTGGAATGTTACTAGTAGTTGTAGGTTTAGCAATTGCAGTTTCTAAAATAGAAGCTGGAGTTAATGAACTAATATCAGACGATATAATACTTCCAGGTAAAGGTGTTAATGGAGATAATATAATATCTTCATTTTCCTTTAACTGATTAAAACTTGGTAAAATTACTCCACTAATATTTTTTTCAGCCAATTTAGTTTTTATCTCAGACATTGCGGATTCGTATACCTGTTCTAAGTTTGAACTTAATCCTGAGGAATCAGCTACTGGACCAATTTCTCCTGTTTCAATATTCATAACACGGATAACAATGCGACTATCTGGTGGAGCAATTTTCATTGACTCGGTCAAAGTTGACGGAACTTCCATTGAGTATCGCGAACTCGATGTTTCGTATTTTAAATTATATTTCACTTAATTAAGTTCTTTTAGTTATTTATTAAAAAAAGAAGGACTTGAGTGGATTAGTCCTCAAGTCCAGTCTGAATTTCAAAAGTTTGCTGGTTCGATTCGCCAGATTCATTTACTAAAAATTTAACGTAACTTAAATACTCATATAAAGGTAATGAGTAAAGTTCAGTAATCGATTGGTTCAGCTTCACGGCCAAGAGACGGTTAGTCTCAAATAAGTTCATTAAGTCTACCTGAAATAAGGAAAAGATCTTTGATCGTGAAGCTGTCTGACGAAAAAATTGAACTGGATAAATTTGATCCACATTTAGGACAGACAGTAGTTATTGCACTTTCTCTAGAACCTTGCATAAGTTCAGCAAACTTAGTAACAAATGTAAATTTATTAAGGTGCCAGCTAAAGGTTTCAGATTGTAGTGTTGAATATTCAGGTTGACCAAATTTTGACCAATCCTGCACAAGATAAGGAGCAACTTTAATAAATGATTTATCAATTGTTTTGCTTTGAGATTTTGCTTCAGAGATTCGTTTACGAAGTCTTTCAATTACACCAATTGTTGGCATATACAAATAAAACGTTTCATTTAATTTTGAAGAAACTACTTCAAAACAACGATACTGAGAAGAATACCATTGATTTATTTCTTCTGGCATTTCAAATAATTGTAACATATTACTCTTAACTTTAACATCATCTGACCAAGCTCCATCTTCTGAACAAGTTTGAGTACACTCCATTTTTGTGGAAAGTTCATTTTGTCCTTCTGGAAAGGTAATTTCGTGTATTATAAAAATAATATAGAGACGATCAACTTCAACAATGTCTCTCCAAGTTAACCAAGATTGTCCACCTTTTATTTTAAATCGTGTACACTTTTCAATAATAAAATTTAGCTTATCATCAATATCTAGTATATCAGATTCATCAATTGTTGACCAGTGCCTAATTTCAGAAACAGTTGCTGCTCTAATTGTTAATTCAGAACCTTCTGCATAAAACATACCACGGGATGGTAAATTCTCTAATGGAATATTCTTCCAATAATTATCATTTGCTCCAGAAACAGTAGAGGTAGGTGGTAAAGAAACGGCTTGACCTAATCCATTAACCGGTTCAACCTTTTTTGTCTCAATTGGTGCATTTGTATTCTTGCCGTACTTTAGATCCTCTTTTTCAAGGAAAGATAGCACTTCATCCTCCGAATTTGGAGTCATATTTTCTTTTGCCATTAAATACGTGTTTATTAAATTATATCAAAAACTCTAGAAAAGTTTTCGCTAGGTGAGAGTTAGATTCATTAAGCTTAGATAGAGTCTCTGCATAAACTTCAACTAATTTCATAGATTTTGGATCTCTAATGAATGCTCTAATTGTTTTGTGTTTTGTATCAATTTTAAAACTATCAAACTTTCCAACAATACTTTCTGGAGATCCTTTGGTATTTTTAAAAGTTGAGTTAACAACTACTCCACCAAGGCGAGATCCTTTTTTAAACATATTATTAAGAGCTTTAATCTCTTGATCAAAGTCATCAACTTCAATTTGTTGAGGTAATGAAAGATCAGATAGAGGTAATAGATGAACTGATATACCATTTGTAAAACCACTACGGTTTGACACAAAGCTAAAATCGCCTCTTCCATAAAAAGGCAAACCTTTCATTGCTTGCTGTCGTTGACCGAATGTTAATACTGGTACCATTATCTACTAAAGTTAGTAGGAATTGCAAGTAGAACTACTGTAACTCCAGAATCAACTGTTATTTTTGAAATTATTGTATAAAAGGTTTCACCTGAGTTAATTCGGACATCTACTCCATCTCCAGTTATTCCTTGATCCGCAGTTTTTACATTTACTGTAATTGCTGAACTGCTTGGATTATGAATTCCAAAAAAGGTAGCAGTATAATAACCGATACTGCTATTAGCACCATTATTAATATCACCTTGGTTAACAAATACTGGTGAATAGTTAGTACCATTGTCCGAGTCGGTATGGGTTTTTAAAATTTTAGCAATACTAGTGTTCATTTGTTTTTAATATTTTTAGCAAGCACAATTGTTTGGATCGTTATTGCTTTTTAGGTAGACAATTAAACCTGATACCTTAATACTAAAATTAAGGTTAGGATTAGTTAGTTCTATCTTATTTATTAGGTTGTTTGCGTTAAGTGTCTCAGGGTTACTGAAATTAGAAAAGAATTGAGAAATTGGAAAATTAATTTCAGAAGTTGATCCATTATTAAATGCCCCCAGGGTTAGTGTACTTGACATGTTTGCTGGCATAATATCTTCGCCGTTTTTATCAGTTTTAGGATACTCAATATATAAAAGACAGCCTCTACTAAAATTCTTATCATTTGGCAAAATATAATACTCTGGTGATAATTCGCTACCTCCATATGCAATATATTCAGAGCTTAGTCCAAATGGATAATTTAGGTCAACTGATATAAAGTCTCCTGGATGAGCTGGGTCTGGATCTCCTGGAGAAACCATACTTATTTGAATATTTAATTCATTATTAAATAATGATAAGGTATCACCTGCACAAACTTCGAAATTAATAATTTGATAACTATCAACTGGATAGATAAAGTCCTTTAGGTTACAAAAGCCTGCTTCAGATTGACCTTTATTATAGATATTAAAACATTTGTCTAATAACTTTAGAACCTTTTTAGTTGGGTCACCGGCGCATAGGTTTGCAAAAGAATTATTAAATCTTTTGGCAATTGGATCATCTTGAAAATTAATATAGGCCATTTGTTATAAACTTTTTTAAAGACGATCGTTAAACATTACTTTATTAGAAGTTGAATGTGTTCCTCTAGCTAATATCTTGTCAGTCGGTCGCTCTCTTGGTATAGTATTATCTACCTTAGGTTCGTCAGCATTTTCTGGAATAGGTATATCCAATGTAGTGGTTTGAGTCACGACCGGTTCATCTATTACTACCGGTTTTTCTAAAACGGTAACTGAATCAGTTATTTGAGGAGTTACTTCAGCCATTATTGGACTACTACCATCTTCATTAGGTTTAATATAGTCAACTAATGATTTAATAAAACCTAGTGCAACAATTGGTAAAATTGCACCACTTACAATCGAAAGAACCCTTTTTTGATAAATTAGTTCTTCCTCAACTAGACCAAATAGCTCAATCCAACCTTGAAAATTATTTAAGTGAACATATGTATAATAGGTATTTCCCATTGCCTGCATTGCAGTTAATAGGATGAATAGACCCCAAACAATACCCTTATTCATTTTGTCAAGGGTAATAATTGATGCAAGTGATGCTGCTGCTCCTACCTCAAACGCAATTGCTAAACTTACTGCTAGCCATTGTGGATTAGACATGCTAAAAAAGTCAATAACATGTATTGTTGAGATTATTGAAACTAATAAGTAGAGAGTAACAAACGTGCCTATTATAAAATAACTAGCCGCTTTCTTTCCCATTATTTAGAAGATTCTAATTTTTTAATTGCTAGGTCAATTTCAGATTGACGGTTAACATCAAGAAGCTTACGATCAATTGATTGGATCATACGTTTTTCAGCTTTTAAACCTTCTAATTCTAGGTATTTACTAAGTTCAGTGGTTGTACAAATTGAATCTAGTTTAGAATTTGTAAGCTTTTCTTGTTTTTCAATTTTTGAAATGCGACTTGAATTATTGCATTGTTGAAGAATTACAATTAACATAAATGCCAATATAAATTTATCAAAATGAGTTTTAATAAAATTCATGATTAAATATCTTTTTAGTTATTTATTTACTTAGTAGTTAATTTATCCATTACCCACTGTTGCAGATCAGCATTATTATGATAAACCCATAACCCGGTGTTAACTGAATAATATAAAGCAATGCTAAATACAATAACTCTAAAAAAGTCAGACCTTTCTGCAAAGAATTTACACTTTACCCAAATTAAATATGCATAATATTCAGAATCTTTAATGCGTTCAGTTGAAATATCAACAATTTCAGTAAGATTTAAGTCTGCAAATTTACCTTGGAATTTAGCAACTGAGTCAAATACTCGACTCTTTTCTAAATCCGCTAAATCACCAGTTGCTAATAGGGTTTCTGGTTCTAAATTAATAACATAGTATACTCGTTTTATCCAGTCTGCTCGCATATTCCATTGCTTTAAAAAACCTTTCTCTTCAAGACTGGTTATTTTATTTCTGTAGAATCGGTAATTGCTGATATCTTTGGCAATTATTTTAGCTGAGTTAAATGCCTCAACTGGATTTAGGTAATTAAGTAATTTCATAATTAAAAATAGTCTTCTAGTTTATCAATCATATGAGGGTTATTTGTCAATACTGCCTCTTTTAACATTTTACGAGCTTTTCGTATTTTGGTTTTAACTGTGTTTAGATTCATTTCATATTTCTCAGCAATCTCATTACCTCGCATATGATTTAATTCCTTATCAATTAATATTAGTTTTTCAATACATTCAGGTAGAGCATTAATTTCAACCTTAGTCATATTATATAAATCATCAAAATACATCTCCTTTTCAAAATTATAGGCTGAATCATCTAATATAATTGGAGGATGAGTTAAATTATCTAATCGGATTGCAAAGTTCTGCTTTAATTTATGTTGGTGCAATAGAGCCTCATTTTTTGCAATTGTATAGATCCAGGTAGTAAATCGATAAGTGTCACTATATGATGAGATTCCTTTGAATATTTTAAAAAGAGTATTGTGTAATACCTCATCCGTCTCATCAGTATCATTAAAAAATTTCCAGATAAAATATTTTAATTTTGGATACATAATTGAGGCTAATCTATTTCGATCCCTTTCTGTATAATTGCCTGATTTAATTAGTTCAGCTAGGCTTTGCATTTCATTGTTTAATTGCTTATTCAGTAGATCGTATGCGCTCATTTATGTAGTTTAATTAGTTCGTGTGTTTATTAGGATTAGCAGACTTCCATTTTTCATATCTTTCAGTTATCTGGATTAATATTTTATTTCTAACAATATCCTCATCTTTAAATGTATGAATACTTAGTCCATTAATTCCACTAAGCAGTTCAATAAAGTCAGGTAAAGCTACTTTACTCTTTGCTATGTCATATTGGCTTACATCTCCACATATTAATACTTTAGAATCTTTACCCATTCTAGTAATGAATAGCATTAACTGTTTAAAATCAGCATTTTGAGCTTCATCTAAAATCATTAAACAATTATCAAAGGTTGCTCCTCTCATATAGGCAAGAGGTCTAAATTCAATAACTCCAGTTGTTTCTAACCAGCTAACATTATTTGGGTCGTTTAATAATTTTACCAAATTTGATCGATAACTTTCCATAAATGGATCAATTTTATCTTTTATTTCACCAGGTAGAAATCCAAGTTTTTCTCCAGACTCCTGGATTGGTTTGGTTAAGATAATTTTCTTAATTTTTCCACCTAAATAAAGTTTTAAAGCTGCTAGGCATGCAGTAAATGTTTTACTTGTACCGGCTGGGCCATAACACAAAGTTATATCGCTTGACATTATTTTTTGCAAATAGTCAGATTGAGAAGGCTTTAAGTTAACTTGACGTAATTCCTTTTCCGTTAATTCAGGTTTAAATGATTGAGTCTTTCTTTTGGATTGCGCTTTTTCAGCCATAAATTAGTGGTTCTTTTTTTTGGGTTTAATATTAATCTTGTCTAGTATCTTTTGACACTTTGCACAAGACTCATAATCTTCAAGCTGCTTATAAAATACCAGTGCTTTAGAAAGACAGTCTGGCCAATCTTTACTTTCAGCAATAACATCTAATTCTTCGTCAATTACCTTTAGTCCTTTAATATAAATTTGAGGCTTCTTATCGTTAAGAGCAATCTCTATTTGACCTACTACTATATCAAAAATTTGTTTTTTATTAGTATCGTAATCAAATTTTAAAAAATCATTATGTTTCATAGCTTCATTTTGAATTGTTTCCGTAAAAATTATCACGGGTTCTTTTTATTTGAGCAACAGTCATTTCATCAAATACATTAATCACTGCTCCAGGTTTTTTAATTTCAGCAGTTGTATTTAATTCTCTTAGAGCAGAGTGATCGTATCCTGAAGACGTTCCAAGATAGGCTTCTCCTAAATATGTAGCGTATACTTTTTCTAAATATGCTTTTGGTAATCTGTCAAGTTCTTCATTTACTAATTCCCAAAAATTTGGAGATTCAAAAAATGCAGCAGTTTCAACACAGGTAATTGCCAAATCATCATTGCCGCTTTGACTTCTGTAATTACCATTACTTGATCGACCAAATGCTCCAAGCTCATGAACTGTTTTATGTTCATTAGGCAAAATTTTATTCACAGCAGCAAGATATTTAAAACGTTCGCAATATTTAGTCTTATTTGTTTCTGTCATTTTTAATCCAGGCTTCCAATGAGTAGAGGTAATTGTATGTTTTGAATGAATTACTTGACCTGGCCAAAAATCTTCATTTTGTGATAGTTTATCCATTACCCATTCTCCTTTATGGTTAAGCTCAATAAGTAATTTAACCTTTTCAGCATTAAATATATTATACAACAAATGTTCTAACGTATTACAGTATTCATTAATATCTTTTTTATTTGATCTAAATGTTGCAACCTGAACGAGGGTAAAAATATCGCCTTCATTTTTAATAAAATCCTTTACTTGTTCTAGCATTTTTAGAGGAAGCGCGGCTAATTTAAAAATATTAATTACTGAATAATCTCTACCAAGTCCGTCAGCTGTATCAATTGCAAAAATATAGTTATTACCATCATTACGAATATCATCTGGTGTTAATTTGGAAAGGTTTGGATGAACTGTGAACCCTTCTAATATTGCTAAATGCTCTGGACTTTGAGACCATTCTGGAGTGACGTATGATGTGCGTAAATTAAATATTTTCTTAAGATCTTTGGAAGGCAATAGGAGCTTATCTGACGAGAAGAACTGTAATCCGTATTCTTGATTAAAATCTTCTTCTGATCCTAAGTTGGCAATTGTCATTTGTCTCCATTGTTCATCACGGCCAGGTACTTGCCACCAATCTACTCTTAATGGAATATACGTATTATCTCCGTTCATTGCATCCATGTAAATATCATAAAAACGGTTCATACCATTTGGGGTAGAGGTTATTATAATCTTTGAATTGGATGAGGCTGAAATAGTTGGATAAATTGCTCGATAGAAGAAATCCAGATAAGATGGATTAATATGGGCAAACTCATCAATGTATAGTACATGAATTGTAAAACCAATACCTGTATTTTTGGTGGTAGTACGTCCAATTAATCTGCAACCATTATCAAATTTCATTGACATTACATTATTTGAAATACAACCTGGCTTTAGGAAAAACGGTAAATTTTCAAGTACTGACTTTATTTTATCTAAAACCTCTTTTGTAGTTGATGCAATATTTGCTACAGCTAGGACATTTTTATCAGTATGAAATAGTAGGTACCATGCAATAAATACACCAGACATTACAGTCTTTCCAATTTGACGACTTGCCATTAAGCAGTTAAATCGATTATTCTTAAATGATCGGATAATCTCTTCTTGATAATCACGTAATGTAATTTGCTCAATACCAGTCTCCTGCATTACTTGGGCATATTTACCAGCAAAATATACTGGATCAGCTTTACATTTTCTGATTTCATCAAGTTCATCTGGCGTATATTCAAATACAATATTAGCCTTCTTCCAAACTGGATCATTATCTTTGAATGGAGAATTTTTAATTGTTTTAATATCAATTACACCATTCTCAAAATCATCAAGTAATTGTTGAATTTTAACTGATGTCCAAATTGCACTATTTTCCTGATCAAGATTGGAAAGTTTCATTTGGGTTCTACTTCCGGTATTTGCTATAAAGTCTTTCATATTAATGAATTGACGTCATCCATATAGTCAATATCACTGTCTTCAGCAATAATAACATTAGATATTCCACGTTCTAGCATAACTTCAGCCTTTTTACCTGGATGAGTTAAGTGCCTAGAGTCAGAAGTATCTTCTTCTATTTCAAGTGCGTCAATTTCTTTTATTAAATTTTTAGTACCAGCAGTTATATAATAATCACTAGAACTTTGAGGTAGTACTCTAGTTTGGGTACCAGTTGCGCCTGCTTCTTTTTGAGCTACATCTTGATTTACTTTTCTGTAAGTATCTTCCAAGAATAGCATGTAATTTGCCTGAGTTTTTACAACTGAGGTTAGTTTATCCTGAAGTTGACCAAATACTTCAAAAAGTCGAGGATGCGTATTTCCTTGATTAATTTCTTCAGTAATTTTTTCAATTGCCATTCTTATTGTCTTTAATTGAAAAAATATATTTTGAATACTTGAATTATCAAGTATTTGTTTCTGTTTAATATATTCGTGCTTGTCTAATACTCCAAGCTCAACATAAAATGAAAGTAACGAATCAGTAATACTTTTAGCCTGTTTTTCAAAGCCTGCATTCATTTCAATAAAATCCAATGGAGGAGCTGCTGCAATTTCAGCAAGCTGCTCATCAATATTACTATCTTCTTGATTAGGTCCGCCTGAATAGGAGTTTAATAGAGATTCAAGCTCACCTTTAATATGAGCCTTTTTTTCTTTTGAAAATACTTGAGTAGCCATATACTAGTTTAGTCGGTTTTCGTTCTTATCTAGTGCTGGATTTGCAAATATTTTAATTTGTTTAACTGCTTCAATGTGCTCATACAAGTAAGCTTCAATATATGCAATAAACGAATCTAGTATTGGATTAGCTCCGAACATTTGATTAGAAAGGACTCGTTTCATTAAGTTATTTTTGTACATATAACCAAGATGAAGTCGTTTGTCTTTTCTATTATACACCGTTTGGTATAGAGAGTTTCTTATCATACAATACCTATATTTTTACGAACTACTTGTGCTTTAATTGAAATATTTAGTGCCCCTAGTGCAGCATCAGATAAACCTTCAGCATAGGTATTACCTTGTGAATCAGTCCAACCTCCACGTATTACTGGAAATTGATCTAATCCAATAATAATATCATTAAAATCATCTAATCCAAGTAGAGTGTCAGCTGATGGACTGGTAATTTGGTTAAGCTCATTTAATTCACTTAGGATATTGATACTAACTGAGTCAACTCCATTAACTGCTTCAACTACTGTAATTAAATCACTTTTTGGAACACGATCATGGCGTTTTAATTTAATAAAATATTTTCCAAGAGCATCAGCAATATCCGACTTAATAATATCTTGCGAAACATCGTCAAATGCAATAATACTTAAGTTGATAATATATCGGGTTATTACTGGATCAAGTATTTTTAAGTCAGTTGAAATCATTTTTGTTCCAGACTTTTCAATATACTTCATTAATTCATTCTTTTGGAAATCAGTTAACTTAAAATTAGTAATAGGTAAATTAAAATAGTCAGTACCATTTTTAAACATTTGCGTAACATCTGGAACTAAGAATAGGTTAATCATTCTGGAGTCAAGAATATTTCCAGTTGAGTCTTTATCTAAGAATACTTTAATAGTTGAAAACATTTGAATCTTCTGTAATAGGACTTCATAATTATCTAGATTAACTAGAGCAAAACTCTTTGATGCTTTTGGAGCAATTAATCGGGTTAAGTTTGGATCTTCTGGATCAACTCCAAAATTTGGAGCACTAATTGTTACAATTGTAAAGTAGTCACTCATTATAATCTCTTCGCCAATTGGAGAGAATCCAGTATCAACAAAAGAAAATACTACTTGTGAATTATTATCAACTTTAACATTTCCAGCAGAACCGTCTGTATTTAAGTATTCAACTACAATGGTTGAACCTGTTGTTGGGATTTTACCAAATGAACCATTTCCAAAATAAATGTCTAGGCCATTTGTTATACCAGTTTTTGCAATAAAACATTTTGCACCTCTTGGCATATCTAATAGAGACTCATATTTTGTCCATTTTTCGCCATTCACATAGACATTAACGATAAAATTATCAATATAGAAATTATTTGGAGCTCCCATTTGGAAACTTTCAAATGCAATACCTTTTGCAGTAAATGTTTGAGATTCAATTTGACCTTGTCTAATATTAAAAATTGAATTAGACTCTGTTCCAGTTAATGCAAGTCTAACCTCTTCTTGAGTAAGTTCAATTGCATAGGTAAGTCCACTATTCTCACAACGAACTCTAAATAGGTTATTAAGAATAACTTTTGAGGCCGGTGCAGTAATACCAGGTTTTCTAGCAATTCGGATTTGACCAGTTGCACCAATTGCTCTACTTGGATTATGACCAGCAAGAGTAGCTAGTGAATAGATTGATGAAACTCGACTTGCTTCATTTATATTTAATTCAGTTATTGAATCTTCAATATAGTAAAAAATAAGTTGACTTAAGTTTTCTACAACAATCAATAATTGACCAAATGGAGAGGCTGCTGTAAAGACAGAACGACTCTGCTTGAACTTTGTCTGTAAGAATTGAATAGTTTCACTAAGGATATCCCTAACTCGTATATTTAAACTTGTAAAGAGCTTTAAACTATTATTTTGATTAGTAAGATTTGCCATTTAAGGAGTAACTTCTTTTAGGTTATTTATCAGCAGAGTAAAACGTTTACGAAAAGAGCCACCTATATAAATAATTAGGTATAATAATAGTTATATGGGGATAACGTGGTTTTGACAGAAATTATCGATTACGCTTGCACGCCGAGGAAAATGCTAAGACTCGTTAAAATGTATTACAAACAATAAGTGGCAACACTACTTTCTGGAGCTTAGTTAACGAAACTGTTAACACTCCTGTTACTGAAGAGCTTTTAGCTGCATAGGTGACCAAGCGGCAACTGCTTGACTAAACAAAGTTGCACAGCGGAATTCACTACCGTAACAGTGAGCAGAAGATTAGTTCTCAGTAAACCGAACTGCTAAAATAAGGGAATTGTGAAGTTCGTCAGATTAGCAAATGTGACTAAGCGCGTAAACGAAAGCTTAATTAGAGGTTTTTTGGACGCCGGATCGTACCCGGCTATCTCCACATCACAAAAAAGGTATCCAATCGGGTACCTTTTTTAGTTAGGATTTGTTCTAAATAAATAACCTAGATGAAAACATTAAACACTGACGATATTTTTCTAAGAAATTTAACAATTGCCTTGCTCGATTTGTTAAATGGAGAAATGGAGATTAACATGGCAAGAAATGATCATACTGAAACATTCAAAGTTCCATTTGTTTATAATTATGGAACAGATGAAGGTTTCTTAAAGGATTTTTATATTGGACTTCCTGACAATTGCAGAATTCCAGCAGCTGAAGGAACCTATGATATTATTCCAAGAGGTATTGTAACCCTTTCAAGTTTCCAAGTTAAACCATCTGATATTACGAATAAATTTATTAGAGGTAGTTTTACTGAACCTGAACGTGGAGAAAATGACCAAAATATCTTAACCGGATATTCAGCTAAACTATTCTCTTTTCCAATGTCAGTTAGATTTGATATTAAAATTATTTGTGATAACTTAAATAAAGCATTTAAGATTGCTGAAAATATGTTACATATTTATTATGCAAATAGGGTTATGTACTTTCAATATCATGGAGTAAGAATTCCTGCGCAATTTCAATTTCCAGCAAATGAAACTGTTGATAAAACATATAAGTTTACAATGATGGACAATAATAAACTAAATGTTACATTATCAATTGATGTTGAAACATATTTACCAAGTTTTGAACATACCTCTAAACGTAAAAGTTCAAATGTTATTGAGAGATTTGAAGTTAATCGTAAATCTCCAGGCGAAAATACTCTAATTAGTAGAGAATGGGTTGACCAAAATACGCCAAACCCTTAATAAAATAATATAAACAATGGCAACTTCAAGATCATTTGCATATAATACAGGTTCTCCAATTTCTGGAACTGACCAAGTTGGAAATTTAGCGATTAGTGTAGCCGACCAAGATTATACAACTTCGCCAGGTGGAGTTCAATGGTGGCAAGGTCCAGATCAGGACTTGGGTTATGTTATTGCGCATACTGTTCCAAATGATACACAACCAACTCCAGTAGCTGACTATCTCTATTTAGACCCAACCCGTTTAGGTAATAGCGCAGGTTTAAGTAATAATAATCAAACCGTCCAACAACAATTTGGATACATACAATCAACATTAGGAACTAAATCAATTGGGGATAATGACATAGTGATGTTCAGCGTTCTAGTTAGTTTAGGGGAACCTGCAACTTTACCAGATAGTCACTCTATTGGTATTGGTACGGCTGCTATGAATTATAATGGTGTTACCCCAGACCCGTATAATGCATACCCAGGTAATGATAATCAAAGTATGGGTTATCGTAGTGATGGGACTATCTGGTACAGCGGTAGTCAATATGTGGCAGGTCTTCAAACTTGGGGTGATGATGACGTAATTGATATTGTTATTAATAATAATGTAAATGGAATGTGGGTTAGAGTAAATGGCGGTTATTGGAATAATAACGCAACTCATAATCCTGAAACAAATGTGGGTGGTATTGAAATTATCTATGCTCCATTTTATCCAGTATTATGTCCTGGCTATGTAGCTTCAATGACAATACAAAATAGTGCAGCATATGGAACACCTAGAAATTGTAAATTATTTGGTGATGAAACTGCTGCAGTTGGATTTAATAGAGCAGCCTCATTAACTGAAGCCTCTTTCATTGAAGTTGCAAATAGTGTAAGTGGCCAAGATTTTGCAAGCGGAAATGCTGCAAGTACCTGGTTAACGGCTAATGGTTATTGGAATAGTTGGACAAGCTTTGGTAGTTCAGGATTTCAATGGATGACAATAAATTCAATTACGTCAACTACTGCAACTGGAATAGGTCAAAACTCAATCACGATTTCTGTTACCCAAAGCGGCGGAGGTATGAATGTAACTAATGGAATGTATAATCCAACAACATTTCCAGAGGAATATGGTGTACCATTTGACGGTAATCAAATCTTAAATCAAAATTCTGGAATTTTTACTGCAACCTTTAGTGAACCAGTTACTGATGCACTTGTTGGATTTGCAAGTATAGGTAATCCATCAACTCAAGTACCAATTATAGTATCTGCACCATTTACGCCAATTTGGAGTACATCAACTACCTTTCAAAACCCAGTAGGTGTAACTCAGTATACTCAACTGACTGGAACTGAAGGATTTTGTATTATTCGAATAGACGGTACAGTAAGTAGTGTAACTTTTAACTATACTGCATCTGAATATTACTGCAATGTTTGTTTTGGATTTGTTGATCAAAACGCGTAATCCAATTAATCAAAATCTAATTCCAAATCAAAATTATAATATTGGAAAGTTGTAGTAAATGTTGTAAATTGTGGAGTGATTGATGAATATGATAGAGTCATTTCACTTAACGATTTTATCATTGGTCTATTAAAAATAATAGACGATATTGCATAACCTTCATTATTTAGGAGAGTTAATCGAATTGGACCAAAGAATGGATGATTTACATTAGATATTGGATTTACTGATAAAGCTTGACCTAATGAGGTTCCAGTATTTTCAGGATTTGCATTTGCTGGTTCTAAATAATTTAGCGCATTATCTAAAAATATAAAATAATTTAAGTATGCATCAGTTAGCTTAAATGTAATTTTTAGCTCTCTAGAAAATTGATCAGCAATTGGTTTTGCACTCTGTAATTCTTGAAGCTTACCCAAAGTTCTGGTTTGAGTTGGTAAAGTAGAAGAAAATCCTGGGAAATTCACACTTTGTATAGTAGATGCCATAAAATCAGATAGTGATTTATATGGCAATAGTAGACTTCTATAATACTTGTTGTACTTTAATTGTACCTCATCATTAAAGAAGTCTATTGGAAAGTTTATAAAAAAACTATTTTGTCTAGCGTTTAATATCATATAGAATTATCTATATTAGAATTGTCTTTAACTTTTCAATTACCTGTTCTGCTGTGATCAGTTTCGAACATTCAAATTGCCTAGGGGTACCTTTTTGATCTGGGCACCAATTCCAGTCACCTGCATCAAGTCTCAATCGATTAGCACAACCTGAACAAGCTCCTTCTGGTGCAGCTAATTTAAAGATTCCATTATCTGGTTCATTATATGCCTCAGTAAATCCAGAAATTTGAATGGTTGGAGTAGCCGTTGCCCAAGACAACCACGTCAATCCACTACTTATTCCAATAAATGCAGCACATTCACTTAATTGTTTAATTACAGTAGAAATATCCCCAGCTTCAAGTTTAGTGGCTCCAGTTGGATGGTGATTTCCCATATAACCAGACTCTTCTCTTGATAAAATAATAGGTTCATAACCATTTTCAATTAACCAATCAGTAACTTCTTGCCAACCAGTTGGATTATTCCAATATTTTGCTTGAGCCGTTCCATGAATTCCAAGTCCTACCTTTTTCTTAACGAATGGACCAATTGGACAATTAAGGCTTGGCTTAATCTCTTTATATTCTAATCCTAAAATATCAGATGCAGTTTTTTGTAAAGGACCTAATTTAAAATCGTTAGGATTTCTAGAATTGTCAATATCAGTACCATTATGGAACCAACCTACTTTATACATTGCATGTAAATTTGGAACCATTTGGCCAGGCTCAACAAACTCAATTGCTGGATATTGGTCTTTAAATAAACCATTCCAAAAAGTTGAACAAATTACTGTACATTTGTGTTTCTTTCTAAATTCTTCAACATATGGAAACCATGCTAGGTTATCTCCAAGTGCTCTAGACTCAAGTGAAATATAGACACGACGATCTGCTAGGTCAGTAGTAAAAGCTAATAGTTCTTGACCATACTGATCTTTAATTTCAATTTTCCATTGTTTAAAATATTTAATTGAGCTCTTTGCCCAAGTACCGCCTTTTAGTGTAGTTGAATATACTAATCGGTTATCTTTATCATCAATAAAATTTACACAATATTTCATTGGGCTCTTAGAAATAATTTCGATTAATGGACCATCCATCAAGTTATGATTCACGGTAGGTACTTCATTTGCTCCATCAACTGTTACATGATTCATTTTTACAAAAGTTAAATAGTCATCTGCTAAAAATTGAGTGAATGCTCGCTTACCTAAATAGTTAACAGTTACGGTATAGCCTTTTCGATATTCTCCTAAATTAAGCATCACAAACTCTCCCTTTTTAAGATTTTTAAATTGAGAGTGTCCATTATATTTAATTTCAAGTAGATAATCTTTGGTAGCAGGTTCATCATGAAATCCTGAAACTAGATGTAAATATAGATTTTCAAAGTCATCAGCTGCTGTATAAATTTGGAATTTAGCATCATCTCTTAGGATACCATCTCTATTCCAAACGGCTTGAGTATTTAATTCATTTGAATTTGCAATATAGTTAGTTACCCAAATATCTTTAGCATGTTTTTCTAAATAGTGTAAAAATACTCGTTCTAATTGCCAACCGTTTGGTCTATTTGTAAAGTATTCACGTTTGCTTTTTACTTCATTTATAATATTTATGGCAACATCAGTTTTGATTGAAAAAATAAAGGTTGCCATAAATTTAGATAAGTGTGAATCAGTTACTGAACCTTCATGATATTCATAAATTACGGCATCATGATTTGGGGCTCTTTCTAAAAAAGCTTGACGATATTGGAAGGTATCAATTAGGTTATCATATTCCATAAAGTGAATGGTCTTCTTTCCTAAATATTTACAGAAATTAAAAGCATGCGTCATTGATCTCCATATTGCATAGTCATGATGATATTCCATTTCAGTATCAATTCGGGTATTTCCAGTAGAGGACCATCTTCCACTAGCTACTGAATATTGTTCAAATTCTGAATTTAATAGCAATGGATTTTCTTTATCATATATGTAATAGTCAACTAATTTTTGAATTTCAGGTTTAATTGAATAATGTGAAACTAATAAGATAGGAATTCCTGAAAATTCTCTAAGTTTTTTAATACACTCAATTAGGTCTGATTCTTTTTCTGGAGTATTTGGCCAAGTATCAACAACAAAAATATCATCTGGATATTCTCCAGGTTGTATAATAGATTGACGATTCTCTTCTGAATATTTTAGATCATTTTGGATACCGCCTTTAACCCCAAAGAAATAAATATCTGAATGTATATTATGCATGTTTGGATTTGTCCATTCATGGTTATAGTGTCCATGTGAACCGTATTCAAATACCCCATCTGGAAAAGTTGTTTCAAATCCATTAATTTTTAAAAAATCATTAGCCTCAAGGTTTTTATAATAGTCAGACCATTCACTTGATTGTTGAATTAATAGAGGAGCATCAGTTTCTCCGCATCTTCTAGTTCCATGCTCAGGGCGTTGACCTGAGGCACAAGTAAAAATAAACATTCCACCTGGCTTTAACATACGAATTATATTTTGAATAGTAGTTTCATAATACAGATCATGTTCAAATACTTCAGTTGAAATAATTACATCAAATTGCTCAGATGGTGCATCGTATAGATTGCCTGGGACTGCTACATCAACGTTAGCGCCATTGCCAACATCTAATCCAATATAGTTACAATTATCAAATAGAAAACGGTTATTTCCATTAACGTCAAGCGATCCAATATCTAATACTTTTTTATTTTGGAAGTATTTTGGAAAATTTAATTTGATCTTTTTACAAAAATCTTGTTGTTCTTTATGTGCCATTTATTATAATTTGTTTTTTAAAAATTCGTCTATGCTAATTAAGTTTAGGTAGTTAACTCTATTATTGCTAAATTTATTATATTCATAATATTGATTATCTAAATTGCAACATTCTTGACTGCCTATTTTAATAATACCAACACCCCAATCTGTATCAATTGTAAAAATTTCAAGATCAGGCCTGGTTGCTCGATACTTATAGATTGCTTTCCAAACAGTTCCATTCCAGTTACCTTCAGCTGGCGTAGATTTATCATAGAAATCTTCTCTAGCATGATGAATGGTTGGTGGATTACAATCATGTAAAACAATATAACCATTTTGACTAAGATGAATTAGTGCATTTTGAATATCACGATCAACTTGTTCAGATTCATGAAGGCCGTCAATAAAAATAATATCCCATTTATAATTAGGGTCTAAATTTAATTCTGAATCTCTTAATGACTTAAAGAATTGGTCAGATGTATGTTTATAGTCAATTTGAGCATCAACTTCAAAACATGGATCAACTGAATGTTTTGTATTAATATTAATTAGGTTAAAGCAGTCATTAGGCTCCCTAACTCCAATTTCTAAATATTTGGTAAAACCATTTTTTAAAATTAATTGGTTTATTATATCGTATCTTTTCATAATTAATTTATATTTTTCCAGTAATAGTATGAAATATTTGTGGTTTTTGTCTTTTTTCAATTACTATCATACTATCATAATAATGAATACCGTGAATATTATCTCCTGAATAGGTTTTAGGTACATCTGATGAATATGATGCATGTAAATAGTCTATGAAATTTTTAGAATATTCAATGAAGGTATTTCCTTTATAACCACCACCGTATCCTCCAGGCCAATATGATGTATGTAAATCTTCACATAAATAAATACCATTATTATTTAAAAATGGAAACATTTCTTCATATGTAACAATCTGTTGATTCATAGTATGGCCACCATCGTCTATTATAATATCAAATTTTGGACAAGTATCTTTGACCGTTTTCCAAAAGTTACGATCTTCTTGCGATCCAATAATTATTTCAATTTGGTCATCTTCATATTCTTTACATTTTTCAAGAATATCAATTCCATAAATTCGGCAGTTTTTACCAAAATAGTCTTTCCACATTTGTAAAGAGCCGCCATTATCAATTCCAATCTCAAGGATATTTACCGGAGTATCTCTAAATTTACTAAAGTGAGCCTCATAAATTTCTAAATAGTGAAACCATTTATGAATTTTTCGTTTTTCATTGTTTATAAAATAACTCTCTAAATAGTTTTTTGGACTAATTGAGTTAAGTATTTTAGGGTCTTGCTTAAAGTTCATTATCATATATTTTAATTATTTCCAAAAGTAAATTAATTGTAGTGCATTATTAGGTCCACAGAATAGTAAGTAAGAATTAAATCCTAATCGGTTAAATCTTGAAATAAATTCATTGCGCAAGTCCTCATTAAAATTAAGGTGTTCATGATGATATTCAACTGCAACATTTCGAATATTAGATAGGTTTGCATCACTAATTCCCTTTAGTGCAATAAGTTCAGAACCTTCAATATCAACTTTTAAGAAGTCAATTCTATCTATTAAACCGGTTTCTAAAATATAGTCTAGTGTATATAAGTTAACATCATATTGAGTAACCGTTGGATCTTTTTGATGCCATAAATTTGATCCGCCTAGATGGGAACTTTCAGTTAAGGTTAAGGTTCCTAATTGATCTCCAATTGCTGCATTAAATAGGACCGCATTTGCTGGAGCATTTTGTTTTAAGATCTCAAAATATCTACGGTCAGGTTCAAATGTTACAATTTTACTTGCACCCATATGATATGCATAACGAGTAAAGATTCCAATATTTCCACCAAGATCAACTACGACATCTCCAGGTTTTACCTTAACTAATGGATTGTCAGATTTATGTGGGTGTTCATAGTCAGTTAAGTTATAAATCTCATGATATATTGCATAGTCCCATCCATATTTATTGGCAATATCCATTGTTCCACCTTGAACCTCTTTAATTGATCCTAAATTTTTAACCTCATTCTTAGCAACAAAGAAGTATTCAGTATCATGAAAATTTTGGTCTCTTTGAGCTTTAATATAGTCAATCATAATTTGAGCAAACTCCAGGTTTTTATTACCATGAAAATATAGGATCTGATCTTTATTCTTTGGTATAAATTGCCAACCGTAAATCTTGCCAAAATTCTTAGGGCCCTGGTCTCTCCAAAAAGAGATAAAGTGCTCCATTACTTTACCAGTAGTTCCAAGAAGATCTCCATCCCATTCAGAAACATCAAAATTTGAAATTGGTAGAAACTTATTATACGTATATTTACATCTTAGGTAATTATCGATACCTTCATCATTCCATTGTAATAGGTTAGGGTAATCAGCTAAGTCAACTTGTTTATAAACCTCAAGTATTTCATTAAACCACCATTCACAAGTTCGGTTATAAAGATACATGCAAATATGGGCTTTTTTATGAAGTCGATTAACGCCTTTAGCTTTACATAAATTTTCATTAAAAAGTTGTTGTCCTCTTGAACCATCAGGTTTTGTATAATATGCAATAAAATCTTCTTGTACATGAATATCGGCTAATGGATAATTTTCTACTTCAGAAAAATGATCAGCTAATTTATCAACGGTATGATTTGCAATAATATCACCATCTAACCAAATAAATTGACTAGGGCTTTCATTAAGGGCTTCAATACATGCATATTGTTTCCAGTACCATTTATCATGAATTGAATGATATGGAACCTTTAATCTATGAGAAATTACATTTGGTAAACTAAATGGAACATCACAGTCAATTCCATAAACAATAAGTTTTCTGGTTGAGAACTCTAATAGAGACTCAGCTAGTTTCTGAATGATTGGCATGTAACCTAGATTACCACAGGTCACCCATGCAAAGTCAGTTGAGTATTCAATTACCGCTGGATTAATGAGTTCCTGAATGTGATCTTGTGCGATATTTGCTGCATTTTCCCAAGTAAATTGGGTTCGGATTTTTTCTGATTCCATTAACGCGGATTTTTTAAAAATTTCATAATTATCATAAACTTCTCTAAGTCTACTAGTTAGATCTGTAAAATCTGGTTCACAAAAATTACCTGGAGCATTTTGATTCCAGGATTCATCATTTACAACGGCTGCTGGAACTTCTCCAACAATTGAAACTGGAATACCTTTACCTTCTGCAAATTGAAGTTGAGCTCCCCAATTTGAATAGACGGATGGGATACCACAAGCCATTGCCTCAATAAGTGGAAGATTCCAACCTTCACTACGAGCACAAGAAATAAACACATCGGCTGTTTGTAATAGTGTTACATATTCTTCTTTACTTAAATGACTAAGTATCTTAATTCCAGAATGTTTTAGTCCAAATTTATCAAGCCTCTCTTGAGTATTTTGACAATTATCAGTTGAGAATGGATTTTCAACATTTAGGATAAGTTCAACATTTTCATCTTCTGAAAACGTATCAATAAATGCTTTTATAATCTCTTTTGTTGATTTTCGATATTCCCAACGACCTACTACTACAAATCTGAATGGTCGACCTTCAGGAAAATTAGTATCCTGAGAAAGAGGTTTAAACATGTTGGTGTCAACTCCTTCTGGAACAACTTTTACTTTATGAGAAGGAATACCTTGACTAATTGTACAAGCTTTTTGCCATTCACTAGGTACCCAAACTTGATCAAATTTTTGTAAGTTATTAAAGAAGTCCTCTGGATATTTAGTAGTTTCCCAAACATTATAGGCAATCTTTAGACCAGAATAGGCCTCATTAAAATATCCATGATTAACATCATTTAGCACAATATTGAGATCTGGATGTGAGGTATTTGGATAGTTTTTGTATAGTGGAAACTCTTGAGAACCGGTTGAGGTCTTTAGTGTTTGCTGAGTTAACATTGTTTTTAACTCAGTGTCAATATAGTACTCGCCATTATGAGGTTCATCATTATGATAACCTTCCCAAGTTGAACCAACTGTCCAATTTCTAACCTGAACCCTTAAATCAGGTAATAAATTTAAGGCCTTAAAGAAATTTCTAGAATGACAGTTGTAACCAGTTTCGCCAATAATTGACGTATGCGCTTTAATTGTAATTGGCATGCCTTAATATAAACTTTTTATTTTATACTAAAGTTTACAAATAAGGTTAACCCTTTACCTAAATTTAATTAGGATATAAAATCAATTGGGTTGAACCAGGCTTCACCATTTAAAATTGCTAAAATTTCAGTAGAATCATAAGGTCCTTCTTTTGTAGTTAGAGAATTTACACAAGCTGGGGTAGAACCATCCCATTTGACAAATGTTTTAGTACCATTCACTGATTTTCTAACAGTTTCACTTGAAGTTTCTAAAACTTCATTAAAATTAATGCTAGGTAATTCACTAACATTAAATATCATATAATTTCTTTCCATATTAATATCCAAATCTTGTTTTATTTTTTGTAAATGACATTAGTGCTTCAGTACTGGTAAGACCAACATTATAATATTCCATAACTGATATTTTACCATTAAATAACGCTCCTGGATTGTTCCACGAATAACAACCTATCGTAAGTGCGGTAGTGTTACTATTAGATGTACTCATATAAGTAGTTGAACCATATTGTACACCATTAACATATATACTAACATAACTTGAAATAGATGAAATTGTTATTAAATACCATGTACCTGTACTTAATGCCGTACCCAAATAAGCGGATACATTAGTTGCGGTACCATTACTATAATCAATTATATTATTTGCGTTCGGTATATATATAGACCAATCAAAATTGGAACCATAAGTATCTTTAGATGTTATATTCATTGGAGAAGATAAATTATTAAATTTAACCCAAGTATTCATTGTGTAATCTCCTGTTGAAAAATTAAAAGTTGAGTCATATGGTACTATACCATAATTACTTGTTCCATCAAATACTAAACTTCCTCCTCCATCCGTACTATAAGTAACTCCGTTATATAGAGTTGTATTACTACTTCCACTTATATTGTACCAAGTAGTACCAGAACCTGGGTAACTTAATACATTACTGGCATCAAATTTATTGGACGGTAATGGTAGATATCTATCAACTAACGCGTTAAAATTTTGGATAACTTCTGATGAAGTTAAAACTCTATCATACACTAAAAAAGAAGATATTTTACCATTAAATGGATAAGGAGATGTTGACCTTTCATCACCTATAATAGAAAATTTAGAGGTGTTTGCTGTGCTTATTGTAGTTGTTCCTATTGATTCACCATTTACAAATATCTCATGAGTATTTCCATTTCTAGTTATGGTAATATTATACCAAGCCCCTGTTGATAATGAGTGAGAAACACTTCCAAGTGCCCCACCATAATTTATATAAAAAACACTTGCGTAATTGAAAATCATATAGTAATTTGCAATATTACTACCGATTATAACACCACTAAAGCTATTTGCGTTTATCCATATTGACCAAGTTCCAACTGTCCCTATATCAACAGTGCTAAGTAATTGACCATAATCATTAGCTCCATCAAATACAATGCTACCACCATTAGATGAGTTATAGGTTGGCCCATTAGTTAAAGTTGCATCATTATTATTAACAGTAAGATCATTCCAATTTGTTCCAGTTCCAGGATAACTGGCAATCACTCCAGCATCTAAGTACATTATTAAATCAGATAGGACTATACCTGCTGGGATTATTGTAAATGATGATCCGTTTATTTTTGTAATATTTAAAACAGAGACTCCATTAATCTTAGTGATTGCTGTTGTATTGGTTGCGTTTATTTTCATAAGTTAATTATTATAATTCCAACCAAGTATTGTCTGGGTTGAAATACATCACAGTAGCCCCGTTTGTTTGTAATCCACCATCCCAAAAAGTGTGACCTACTATTCTCACCACATTACCTGAGGTTGAAGGTGCTACATATGTTATACTACCAGCAGATGCTGCACTCATGAATAATGGCTCTCCAGTCTTTGAAGCGGTGGTGATGGCAGAGGCTAGATAACCTCTAGTTAATATTGAGGTTGGGCTATTTGCGCTTCTACAATCAACTAAACAAATACCCAACATATAAGTTGATTGTGCAGTAGCTGCAGTAGCATCAGCTAAATACCATTTACCATCATCCTTTCTATAACATAATTGCCCAAATACAAATGGTTCTCCTGATGTTTCTGAATATAATACTTCTCCTGTGTATGAGTCATCGTTAATATAATTTTGCAAATTTCCCAATACTGAGGTGACACCACCTATAATTGTTCCCTGCATTGGTGTTAAACCATAACCTGCAATAAAGGTTGGAGTAAATACTGAATTTAGACTACTATCAGTTAAGTTAAAACAATTATCTCCATCATATCGTAGTGTATAAAATACGTTAGCTTTAGCAAATGGATAAATCAGTACACCATCAACGTCTGTTCCATTAACTCTAACTGGACCTGTATCATTATGATAAATAGTTAATGAAGGCCCTGGTGCACTAATGTGCCCATTTGGATCAGCTATAACAATAGTATCGCCTACTCCAATTTCAGAAATTTGAGGTAACTCAAATGATCCACCTCCTCCGCCAAAGGTATCATCATCAATTAAATATTTGTCATAATCACTAGGTGTGATAACATAGTTAGTAGTTGATGTACAGGCTTGTGTATTTTGAAATATTCCCATTTAATATAATTATATTGTTAAGTTATTTATTCATTTTAGTAAGGAGCGGCAGTTCCTTTAAATTGTTGCCAATTTTCAATAGTTCCACCACTAGTAGTCGGTCCTTGTTTTATCCAAGAGAAAGTTGCACCAAGTGGTTTTTGACCGGCTGATACAATTGTTCCACCTACGTAATATACATCTTGATATGATCCCATATTATAAACAGCACCAGCAGTACCAGCAACTAACTCTGCTGAATATGGATGATACATATAAATATCAGCGAATAATATAGAATTATTAGCATCGCTAGGTGTAGTCATTATGAAATTACCATACGTTCCATTTAGGGCAAAGGACGTTTGATGAAGTCTTATTCTAGGCGATATAATTGAACCTCCAGCAGTTGTGCCAGTTTCAAAAATTATAGAAGATGGAGAATCAGTTAGCAGACCATTCCAGTTACGACTTGTCTTTAAATTAAGTCTTGAACCTTTAATCCAAATAAATGATTCAGTTGACTGTATTATATAGCACCCATTTGCATTAGTTGTATCATTACCTATTGATGAATTATCAATTCTTAATAGACAATATCGAGCATTAATAACGTCCTCAAATCCAGTACCATATGAACTAATTTCTATATTGCTAATACTTAATTTAGATTTAGATGCAGCAGATGAACCTTGACTAGTAAATACTCCATAATTACATGTAATAAAATTAGAGTTTTTACTTGTACCAGTAATATTAATAACACCTACACTTGCAGTATTAGATAACCAGTGTTGGTTTGCTGCTCCTGCAGATAGTGTCACGGTTAAGTTAGCACCAGCTTCAAAATATAGATTAACATATAAATCGGTTACAATAGTAACAGCAGAGGTTTCAGTATAGTTACCCATAAATATATGTACGGTATATCCACTTAAGAAGTTTGCATTTATATAGGCAAGAGCTCCATTTATAGTTAACCAAGGTTTTGCTAAATTTCCTAATACTGCAGTTGAGTCATTACCGCTAGGATCAACAAATAGAGTTCTAGCGTATGGAGTTAAAAATACCGAAGTTCCAGAGCTACCACTTGTTCCACTTGAACCGTTTGATCCAGATGTACCAGAGCTTCCATTTGAACCGGAAGTACCAGAGCTTCCATTAGAACCTGAAGTACCAGAAGTTCCGCTAGAACCATTTGAACCGCTTGTACCAGAAGTACCGGATGATCCATTTGAACCAGAAGTTCCACTTGACCCATTTGAACCTGAAGTTCCAGATGTTCCAGAAGAACCATTAGAACCGCTTGTACCAGAAGTACCAGAAGAACCATTTGAACCAGAAGTACCTGAGCTACCATTTGAACCTGACGTCCCACTTGTTCCAGATGATCCATTTGAACCACTTGTTCCTGAAGAACCTGATGTTCCGCTTGATCCATTAGAACCAGATGTTCCTGAAGTTCCTGAGCTACCGTTTGAACCAGAAGTACCAGAAGAACCATTTGAACCGTTAGAGCCGCTTGTTCCAGAAGAACCATTAGAACCGGAAGTTCCGCTAGAACCAGATGTTCCTGAAGTTCCTGAGCTACCGTTTGAACCAGAAGTACCAGAAGAACCATTTGAACCTGATGTTCCTGAGCTACCAGATGTTCCACTTGATCCATTAGAACCAGAAGTTCCAGAAGAACCATTTGAACCTGATGTACCAGATGTACCGGAAGATCCATTAGAACCAGAAGTTCCAGATGTTCCAGAAGAACCATTTGAACCTGAAGTTCCTGAGCTACCATTTGAACCATTTGAACCAGAAGTTCCTGAAGAACCGCTAGTTCCAGAGGTACCACTTGAACCATTTGAACCGGAAGTTCCAGAAGTACCGGATGAACCATTAGAACCAGATGTTCCTGAACTACCATTAGAACCAGATGTACCGCTTGAACCTGATGTTCCAGAGCTACCATTTGAACCTGATGTTCCACTAGTTCCAGAAGTACCACTTGATCCATTAGAACCTGATGTTCCTGAAGTTCCAGATGTTCCGCTTGTTCCAGAAGAACCATTAGAACCAGAGGTACCGGAAGAACCGCTTGTTCCTGAGCTACCTGATGTTCCACTTGATCCATTAGAACCGGACGTACCAGAAGTACCGTTTGAACCAGAAGTACCTGAGCTACCGTTTGAACCTGATGTTCCTGAGCTACCAGATGTTCCACTTGATCCATTAGAACCGGAAGTTCCTGAAGTACCGGAGCTACCATTTGAACCTGATGTTCCACTAGAACCATTTGAACCGGATGTACCTGAGCTACCGTTTGAACCTGATGTACCTGATGTTCCTGAGCTACCATTAGATCCAGAAGTCCCACTTGTTCCTGAGCTACCGTTAGATCCAGAAGTTCCACTTGAGCCGTTAGAACCTGAAGTACCTGATGTACCTGAACTACCATTTGAACCAGAAGTACCGCTTGTACCTGAAGAACCATTAGAACCTGATGTACCTGAGCTTCCACTTGAGCCTGAAGTTCCAGAAGATCCATTTGAACCTGAAGTACCGGATGTTCCGCTTGAGCCATTTGAACCTGAAGTACCAGAGCTTCCATTTGAGCCGTTAGAACCAGAAGTACCGGAAGAACCATTTGAGCCTGAAGTACCTGAGGTACCAGAAGAACCGTTTGAACCAGAAGTACCTGATGTACCACTAGAACCATTTGAACCTGACGTACCAGAGGTTCCACTAGAACCATTTGATCCATTTGAACCGGATGTTCCAGAGGTTCCACTAGAACCATTTGAACCAGAAGTACCTGAGCTTCCATTTGAACCAGAAGTTCCACTAGTTCCAGAAGAACCATTTGAACCTGAAGTACCTGAAGAACCGTTTGAACCTGACGTACCAGAGGTTCCACTAGAACCATTTGAACCAGAAGTACCTGAGCTTCCATTTGAACCAGAAGTTCCACTAGTTCCAGAAGAACCATTTGAACC
>CAIWBA010000290.1 GCA_903910765.1 uncultured Bacteroidota bacterium | reverse complement strand
TAAAAACTTTTCAGGGGCCAAGCCAACGGGACTATGCGCTGTCATGGTAAACAAATGCCAAAAAGCGGATTGCAAAACACCTGTTTCAAATAACTGCCTGACCATTTCCAAGGAGTCAATGGTTTCTTGTACTGTTTGTGTCGGGAATCCATACATTAAATAAGCATGCACCATAATACCTGCTTCAGAAAAGTTTTTACTTACTTTAGCTACCTGTGCAACTGTAATTCCTTTTTGTATAAGATCTAATAATCTGTCTGATGCAACTTCAAGACCACCGCTCACTGCAATACATCCGGATGCTTTTAATAAATAACACAAATCGGGGGTAAAGCTTTTATCAAAGCGAATATTTGCCCACCAACTAACTATTAATTTTCGTTTTTTAATTTCAATGGCCACCGCTTTCATCATTGAAGGTGGTGCAGCTTCATCCACAAAATGAAATCCATTTTGTCCAGTTTTATTAATCAGCTCCTCCATCCTATCCACTAATAAACTAGCGGATATGGGTTCATAGTTTTTAATATAATCTAGGGAGATATCACAAAAAGTACATTTTGCCCAATAACAGCCATGCGCCATGGTTAGTTTATTCCATCTACCATCGCTCCATAAACTATGCATTGGATTGGCTATTTCAATGACCGAGATATATTGATCCAATAAAAGCCCTTCATAATCAGGCGTACCCACCTGGCCTTGTTTATAATCAGTGCAGCTGGTATTATTAATATAGGTAACTGTATCATTTAAAAGTGTAAAGCATCTTTTTAATTCACTGAGCTGCTTTTTCCCATCAATATGTTCAATTAAAATTTCCAATGGCGCTTCTCCATCATCTAAAGTGATAAAATCATAAAATTCAAAAACGCGAACATCACTTAATGATCGTAGTTCCGTGTTTGCAAAACCGCCGCCCATGGCAACTTTAATATGCGGCCTATTCTCTTTTATCCACTGACCGCATCTAAGCGAAGTATATAAATTACCTGGGAATGGCACCGAAATACAGACCAATTTGGGCTGCACTTGAGCTATACGATCTGCAAAAATTTGAATTAATATTTCATCCAAATAGGTATAGGGTAATTGAAGTGCATTGTATAATTCATCAAATGAATTTGCGGATCTTCCCAAACTTTCGGCATAACGACTAAATCCAAAATGCGCGTCGACCGTTTCCTTAATCAAATCACTTAAATCCTCCAAGTACATGGTGGCAATATGCTTGGCCCTATCTTGTTTGCCCATACTTCCAAAAGCCCACATTAAATCATCCATTTGCGCAAAGCGACTTGCTTCAGGTAAAAATTGTCGGGTACAAATGGTATGCGCTAATGTATTTTGCTTGCCCTGTAAAAATTGAATAACAGGTTCAATGGTATGAATATAAGTGTCGCGCAATGCAATCATGCGCAAACTATTTCCTGAAAGTGTTAGGTCAGATGATTCCGTTTTTGCTTGAATGGTTGAAAAAAGTTTTTCAAGCCCTCGCTTATTAAACAATTCCATTGTTACTTCAATTCCTAAATCAGCTTGAACAGTAGGAATGTTTTTTGTATTAAAAAAACCTTTCAAATACGCAGTTGCGGGATACGGTGTATTTAATTGCGTAAAAGGAGGTGTTATTAATAATACAGGTGCGTCCAAAACATTGATTTATACGTAAAATTAAGGATTCGGGGCGGCAGTAATGCGATTTATCCGTATAAAGTTTTAACTAAATGAACGAATCAGCGGATGGAATATCTGATGCCTTTTAAAAAATTTATCTACTGCCAAAAATATCATTTATGTACTACCCTCATTAAACAACTTGATTGTATGAATAGAAAAATATAACTTTTTGTAAAACATTATTTAACTTCCTTTAATAATCAATATCGTTATAATGAAAATTAAAAGCAACCTTTTATTATACAGCTGCCTATCTGTATTTTTTCTACTATCATTGATGGCTGCTAAGTCCCAAACCCCCATACTACGCTGGGAGAAAATGGCCAATGGTGTTTGGAAAGCAAAAGTAGGCAAGCCTGAAACAAACAATCTTTTAAGTATCGCAGAAGCAAAGCCTAAAACATC
>CAIWBA010000289.1 GCA_903910765.1 uncultured Bacteroidota bacterium | reverse complement strand
TTTTATATACTGATGTATCGGTTGTCTATTGGAAATACTTTTACCTAAGGTCATTTCATCGGCATATTCCAACTCGCCACCAAAGGCAATACCTCGGGCAATGGTTGTAATCATACAATCCGACTTAGTAAGCTTTTTTTGAATATAATAAATGGTCGTGTCTCCTTGTATATTCGGATTGAGTGCAAAAACCAATTCAGTAACTTCTTCTTTTTTGACCCTTTCGATTAAGGCATCAATGGTCAATTGTTCTGGCCCAATGCCATCCAAGGGGGAAATAATTCCGCCCAATACATGGTAAGTGCCATTAAATTGTTGTGTGTTTTCAATCGCAATCACATCCCTTATATTTTCTACGACACAAATGGTATTTTTTTGTCTTCCGGAATTGGCGCAAATAGAACAGATATTGCCATCACTAATATTATAACAACGTTGACAAAATTTAATTTCCTTTCTCATTTTTTGTAATATCTCACTAAAATGAGTGGTGACTTCGGTTTCTTGTTTTAATAAATGCAGTACCAGTCGGAGCGCTGTTTTTTTACCAATGCCCGGTAATTTTGAAAATTCAGCAACAGCGTTTTCTAATAAAGTGGAAGGTAATTGCATAGGTATTTAATCGAAGTAAAATTACTTATTAATTATTACATTAACCTCATTCTCCCAATTCGCTTTTATATTGAGGATATCGGTTAGTTGTTTAACAATTTCTGGCTGCTGCTTAATTGCATTATTATATTTTCCGGTGTCCCAAATACCATTGTTGTTGGTATCGTCTAATACTTTTAAATTATAATCACCTGGCGGTAATTTAAGTATTTGTATGAGCGATTGTTTTATTGGATAACTATAGGCGACTTTGTTGTCCTTTGTTAATAGTAAAATTGGATGACGCATGTTTTGATAGCCTGAAACTCTGACCAACGCACTCCCATAAGCCGCATCGCTTTTGGTTATAAATTTAATAGTATCTGCTTTGGCGATGTAATTTTGGTTGGTATCTAATAGGCTTCTTTTAGGAACAATTAGACGCATGGGCGTTGACTCGATCCAATCATAATGAATAGTGACTAATTTCTTTGTTGCAGTATCAATGGATAGGGTATAGTTGGGCAATGGTTTATTTAAGGTATCGCACAATACAATTGGGAAGCTATCATTAAACTGTACAGGTGTTTCAAAAGTTAAAGTTAGATCGGTTAATAAATCCTGCTCATTACCTTCGATGCTTTTCATATATTTTAGACCAGTAATTACTTTTTTTACATTTTTATTATTTGCTGCGGTGTTTGTTTTTTTCTTTTCTACTTTTTGATGGGCTTGAAAAACATACAATTGTTGCGAATCAGTTTGTGCAGTTATTTGAATGGGTGCGTTTAAAAATCCAAACAGCTTTGTGCTATCATCGTACTTTTTATTATAGTCATTGGGCAACACAAAAACAGCGAAAGTAGCAGTGGGCAAAAACGTAAATTCAAATTTCCCTTTCCCATCTACTTTTGCATAATACATGGGCTTGTCCTTGTAGATGGCAGAATCTTTATTGGTTGGATGTAATACAACAATTAAGGTGCTATCAATGGCGCCCGTTTCAGCTGTTCGAACATTCCCTGATAATCTTCCGGAATCCAAATGATTACCGGTACTAAAAACATACGTAAAGTTTTTTAAGATATTTCCTTCATTCACATCTTTAATGGCGTTTCCAAACTTGATACTATAGGTGGTATTTTTATCTAAGGTATCATTGATCCGTATACGCAACATGTTTAATCGAGCATCAATTAATGGCGTTGTTTTAATACCTGGAGAAATGATTAAATTTTCCTGAATGGCTTCGGTAGTGATGTATTCATTAAAAGCAATGACAATTTCCTTAGGTTGTATATTCAAGGAAGAATCCTTTGGTTTTGCGACCACTAAATAAGGAGGTAAGCTATCTCTGGGACCACCACTCGGCGGAACAATATTGGCACAGCCTTGCATTTGCATGCTGGTCACCACTATAAATAAGCCAATGAACCAAGTTGATAATATTGCGTATTTCCTCATAGACTGCAAACTTAATTGATAATCGGGTAGGTTACACCAATCCCGTTCAGTTTTGATGGGATTTTATTTACCCTTCCGCTTCCTCCTCGGATTTCATTTCATGTAATGCCACTGCCAACTCATTTGTTTTAACAAAATTACACCAATGACAATCTTCCTTACCGCAGCCAGTGTAAAAATCCTTTTGTTGAATTTTTTCCCAAACTTGTTTTACTTGCTGCGTTACCGTGGTGATATCTGCCTCGGTAATGTTGACTGCTATTTTTTCGAATTCCTTTTTCTTATTCGGTTCTACAAAATCAAATTCCGCCGACACCACTTCCCAGTTTTTTGGATGGTGGTTCAATAATATTTTATAAAAAACAGCTTGTCTCCAATAATCACCCCCATTTGGGTTTTTATCATTGGGTCCTTTTAATTTTTCGCGTGCATTTTCAATATTACCCGTTTTATAGTCCACCACGACCACTTTTTTGCCATTGAATTCAACTTTATCAATGGCGCCTTTTAATGGGATATCATTTACAACTACACTCGTAATGCGGTATTCGGTGGCGACTACTTTATTCCATTCGTTAATATATCGTTCGTAATATTTGATCAACACGGTTTCGCCTAATTCCATTTTATCCTTGAATTCCTGCGCGGTAAATGCTTCTCGATGGCGATGCATATAGTAATTAAAATCCTGCACGAGTGTTTGCATATCGGGAAATTCACTTTGTGCGGAATCCTGCATTTTTTTAAAAAACTTATTTAACGCATCATGAATCGCTGAGCCAAAAGTAGTGGCTTCGGATTTTCCTGACGGCACCCTAATTAAACTATTGTAATAAAAGTGTAGTGGGCATTTTAAATAATTATTTAATGCGGTCACATTCATTGAAAACTTCTCCAATTTAGGTTGGATAAAATCTTCTTCCATTTGGGCAATCTCAGGCATGGGGGCTGATTGTAATCGCAGTAACTTGTAGCTTGTTTTTACTAATGGATCAAGTACTATTTTTTCAATGGCCGCCTCCTTGCCTTCTAATAATTCAATGATAAATTGACTGGGTTCTGCTTCCTTGCCGTCCCCTTTATATTGGCTATAGGAAATATTTAAAAATTGTTTTGCCCTTGTAATGGCTACATAAAACAACCTTCTTAACTCCTCTTTATCATCGGCATGCTCCAAACTATTAATCACCGTATCAGGTAAGGAATAACCTGCAGTAGCAGTACTCCGCTTCTTTTCCCAATAGTGCGCATTGGTACCTGCTAAAAAAACATATTTAAATTCTAATCCTTTACTGCCATGTGTCGTTAATAAATTCACACCCGATTCATTGCCCGTAGTAATGGGAAGCGGTAGTCGAATATCTTCCCTGCGCATTAGTTTTAACATGTCTACAAGCGCCGTTAAGTTGAGGCTAGGATGTCGATGCGTCTCTTCTTTTATAAAATCAAAGAAATGACTGACCATATCTAACTCGAAGCCCTTGTCTTTTCCTGTTAAAACATTTTGTATGATACCTGTATTTTGTAAAATTTGCTCTACTAAATTTAGTAAAGTAACATTGGCAACTTTGCTAATTAAATCTTCCAACACCTGCATTGCCTTTGCAACTTCGGTAATTCCGCCTTCCTTAAACAAACTTGTTTGCGCATCCTTGGTTTTATCCACCAATACTTTTCTGAAACTGTTATTTGAATTGTTGTATTTTAATTGATTTGCCTCCACTGTTAAAGTAGCAATAGTGATTGGAGAAATGCCCCACCATTTAAAATGCAAAATCTCAAACAATATATTCGCCCCTTCATTGGGTTGGTCCAACTCGCAAGCGATATAGTCTAAAATTTTAATGATTTGTTGAATCAATACCTGGTCAAATAAATTAGCAGTTCGCTTGCTATATAATGGAATATTTTTCTGTTTCAAGAAATGCGTAATTTCTTCGCCATATTTATTTTCCTTATATAATACTGCAATATCCTTTGGCTCCGTACCCTGCGTGACCAATTGATTTATTTGTTCCGCAATTGCAATCATTTCTTCCTGCGGATCGTTGTAACAATAAATATGCGGCGGATTTTTTATTGCTTGATTAACAGGCAATGCTGCCTTTAAATTTTTGGATAACCCCTCCATTTTATTCACCAATCTTTCTTGGTTGTTATTGATGAGCAAGGTAGATGCATCTAAAATTGGTTGGGTGCTGCGGTAGTTGTTTTCTAATACAATGGTTACAATATCCTGTTCATACTGCTTTTGCGCATGCATCATATTTTCAACATTAGCACCTTGGAATCTGAAAATACTCTGGTCGTCATCGCCCACCACAAATAAATTAGGCTGCTCCCAAAAATTTACCAACAATTCAATGAGCTGATTTTGTGTACCGCTGGTATCCTGGTATTCATCCACTAAGATGTATAAATATTTTTCCTGGTACTGCACTAGGAAATTTTTATTTTCCTTAAAAGCAGCAATGAC
>CAIWBA010000288.1 GCA_903910765.1 uncultured Bacteroidota bacterium | reverse complement strand
GGTACATTCCCTTCTTTGTACTTTTCTAAATTAGTAGTAACTATTTGTTCAAGGTATTCGCGATTTGGAATTACTTGACTTTGTGGAGATGAAATAGCACCTACCTGACTTCCGAGCGGACGAGAGTGAAAATATTCATCACTTTCTTCCGTGCTAATTTTTTTTATAGTACCTGTGATGCGAATTTGTCTTTCTAATTCCTTCCAAAAAAAATTGATCGCAACAATAGGATTTGCATCTATCTCCTGCCCTTTTGCACTGTCATAATTGGTAAAAAATACAAAACCTGCTGGAGTATACCCTTTTAATAAAACTACGCGCGACGAAGGAGCGCGTTGGGCATCCACGGTGGAAAGTACAAATGCGTTTACTTCATCAATGTTACTTGCAGTGGCTTCCTCCCACCAATGTTCAAATTGATCCATGGGATGCGCCGCGGTGGCAGCTTCATCTAAAGAAGCTAGTTGGTAATCGCGGCGTATAGAAGCTATATCTTTTTGCATAAAAATTTATTTCGTAGCGTATAAAATATTAATTACCGACAGCAGAAAAAACATGCCTACAAGTTGGTGCAATTGCGCCAACCATTCAAAACCACCCCACACACCAGGTACAATATTTGCACTAGATAGTACTGTAAAAATACCTAAAACAATTTGTAGGAATACCAATATCGCTGGTAGTATTCTGGCACGTACCCAAAAATTGTTTCCTTGTAATTTTAATAGCCGAGCAGTCCAAAAAATGACCAATACTAATAATAAGTAAGCAAGCCCCCGATGTATAAAATGAACCCAAATCGTATTATTAATTGCATTCAATAAAAAATCATCCTTGCTTAATAATCCGGAAGGCAACCACTGTCCATTAATTGTAGGCCAGGTTGCAGCAACATTGGCTGCTTTATGTCCCGCCATCAATGCGCCATATATTAATTGAAAAAACAAAATCAATAAAAGAACCCATGCAAATGTTCGGATGCCCCTAATTTTATCAGTCGCATCCTGATTACCACTATTTCTGCGAATCGGTGTTACAGTGAGTGATAAGGCAAACCAATAAGTATATGCTAGTAACCCTAATGCAAAAACAAAATGGAGCGCTAACCTAGTTGGTTTAACATAAACAGCATAACCTTCTAACCCACTTGCCACCATGATCCAACCAATGGCACCTTGTAAAGCACCTAATAAAAATAAAATCAACAAAGGCTTAATCATCCTTGGTTGAAAATACTTTTTAGCTAAAAAATAAATAAAACCAAAAGCAAAAACCAATCCAATGGTACGCGCCCATAAACGATGAAACCACTCCCAAAAAAAGATAAATTTGAAATTAGCAATCGTGAAATCAAAATTGAGTAATTGAAACTGAGGGGTTGTTTTATATTTCGCAAATAATTCCTGCCAAGTAGTTTCACTCATTGGGGGAAGCGCCCCTGTAACTACATCCCACTCCGTGATAGAAAGGCCGCTACCCGTTAAACGTGTAATACCTCCCAAGGCAACTTGGATCACTGTCATGAATACCCCTAATAATAGCCAATTCGCTACTTTTTTTGATTTATGATCGTTAAAATCCATGCCTTACATTTATAGGACAAAGGTACAAAGTAATCAAACAAGGCAGTGAGATTGATTTTGATTTGTCAGCCATATGTTTCAATTTTACAACAATATTTAGCTACCAAAATAAACAGAAAAATATTTACAGCTATTATGGTCCATCTAGTCATATACATAGTGATAACGTAAGTACCCCTTCCTTAAATAAAGAATATTAAACCTTGCCTAAACTAATCAATCAATACCAAGACCAATTATTGGAGGCCGGATGCGACGAAGCCGGCAGGGGTTGTTATGCTGGGCCGGTTTTTGCGGCGGCGGTGGTGCTTCCTAAAAACTTTTATCACCCACTATTGAATGACAGTAAACAACTCACCGAAGCACAAAGAGAATTATTAGCCCCCATTATAAAAGCATCCGCCATTACATGGGCGATTGCGAAGCAATCCGCCGCCGAAATTGACGCTTCCAATATATTAAAAGCAGCCATCAAATGCATGCACCTTTCCTTAGACCAATTAAAACCAAAAGCAAAGTTTATTGCAGTTGATGGGAATCGTTTTTATGCATATAAAAAAATTCCACATCAAACCATTATCAAAGGCGATGGCATCTATGCGAACATAGCTGCGGCCAGTATACTGGCCAAAACTGCGCGGGATGAATGGATGCAAAAACTACATAAAAAATATCCGCAGTATGGTTGGGATAAAAATAAAGGATATGGTACCACTTCGCACCGCGCAGCCATCGCCGAACATGGCTTATGCCAGGAGCACCGAAAGAGCTTTAAAATATTGCCCCAGCAACTTGACTTATTATAATACCACAAAATAGCTGTGGTAATTTAAACTTTATAGTTAGTCCAAGTTATATATCCCCAACAAATTGACTTATTATAATACCACAAAATAGCTGTGGTAATTTTAACTTTATAGTTAGTCCAAATTATATATCCCCAACAAATTGACTTATTATAGTACCGAAGCAACACTAAGGTTTAATGCTACTAGTTTTGGATCATTCTGATGTAATTACACT
>CAIWBA010000287.1 GCA_903910765.1 uncultured Bacteroidota bacterium | reverse complement strand
CTAACATCCCCAGCAAATTCATCCAAACTGGCTCCTAAGGTGGCTACAAAGCCTATCACAAAGTGATAGGCTTTTTTAATGCGACACAACGAAGAAAGCTCGCTTTCGAGAGTTGGGGTGCGTTAAAAAAGCCACAAGCAAACGAAGTTTGCTTGTGAAAGGCTTTGGGTAAGGAGCCCTCTTGGGATGACAATGCGCAGCATTGGCAATCCCGTACGCTCTAGAAATTCCTTCTATTCAGCACACTTATCACCAATCTCTTAACCGTTTCCATTTCTTCGGGTTTACTTGCAGCAACGAACAAGGTAATACTAGCTAGTGCATCATTACTAATAAAAGGAACTCCGTCGGCTGACAAAAGCAAATTGTTTCGCATTAGGAATAATAAAAAACAAGCAGCTCCAATTCTTTTATTCCCATCCACAAAAGCGTGATTTTTAATAATTAAATACAACAACATAGCTGCCCTTTCTTCAATACTTTGATAAACATAACTATCACCAAATCCTTGCTCAATTTGACTAATAGCACTTTCAAAACCAGCATCTTTCTTTTTACCAAAAACAGATGAATCAAATTCAGTCCGCATTGCATTTACAATAGACAAATATTCTGATATATGTGGATGTATTCCAAGAACCAAGCTAAGCCCTTTGATATCTAGACGCTCATGGTCATAATCATCCAATAACTGAAGCCCTTTACTAAACTTATCTAACCATTTATAAGCTTCGTCGTTTGTAACTTCCTCTATGGCTCGACTCATAATTCGAATACCGTCGTGCAAAAACTGAATTTCTTGATTCTTTTGAGCCAATCTATACTCATTTATAGAATATCCCTTTACTAGGAAGTCTTTTAGCTTTTGAGTAGCCCATTGTCGGAATAATATACCCCTTTTTGAATTTACCCTATACCCAACTGAGATGATCACATCTAAGTTATAATGAACGATGTCCCTATTAACCACCCTTTTCCCTTCTGTTTGAACTACCGAGTAATCCTCGGTAGTTGCATTTCTTTCCAATTCGCCCTGATTAAAGATATTTTTGATGTGTAGACCAATTGTATCTGAGTCTTTAGCAAACAATTCAGACATTTGCCTCTGACTTAGCCACACAGTATCGGCTTCAAACTTAACTTCTACATTTATTTCATTGTTTTCTCCTTGGAAAATTTCAATTTGATTTTGCATATTTTATTTTTATGCAAAGCTCGAAATGTAAAATTGTATAACCTACTTTTTAGATCTAAAGATATTCGTTCGGAGATTTTCTAAATTGTTAATATCAAAATTATTTGAAACTAACAAAGCTTAATTGAACGATATTATTTTAAATACTTACCTTTAACGTAAGTATCGTAAAACGTTAGTATAATACTTAGTTTTGGAAAATATAAACACTATGAAAAAATTAAAAAATATACACCCAGGAGATGTCTTAAGAGAAGACTTTCTTAACCCTTTAGTAATTAGTGCATATAGGCTATCTATGGATATTGGAGTACCTCAAACAAGAATATCTGAAATACTAAAAGGAAATCGAAGCATAACTGCAGACACTGCTCTTAGGCTATCTAAATACTTTGGTAATAGCCCAAACTTTTGGTTAGGCCTACAAAATGATTTTGATATTGAAGAAGTGTTATTACAAAAAGGGGCTGACATAAAGCTTATTAAAAGACATTCCGCGAATTAAAAAATATTTGAAGCAACTAGAATTGAACAACCTTAATATTTAAACTAGCACCTAAGGAGGCTACAAAGCCTATCACAATAGTTGATAAACAAAAATGGGCCATCAAGAATGATGGCCCGTGTCGCATTAAACTAAATCACCTATTACTCAAAAAATTTCACTTCGCCTGTGGTGATATCATGTATACCCCCTACAATTCCAATGTCACCATTTTTCAACATATCGGCGATGATTGGACTTTTTAACAAAATATTTTTTACTGACAAGCTCACATTCAATTCTGCTACATTTTCAACAAAGGCACTATTACTTGAATTTCTATTTTCAGAAGTAACCGATTCTTGCTCCACTGCTGGCTTGATTTTAGAAATCAATCCAGTTAAATTTCCCAATGCAACATTATCACATGCTCCTTTAACCGCACCGCATTTGGTATGACCTAATACTACGATAATTTTAGCGCCCGCCACTTTACAGCCAAACTCCATGCTGCCTAAAATATCCTCATTGACAATATTCCCCGCAATCCTCACACTGAATACATCCCCTAAACCTTGGTCAAAAATTAATTCGGCCGAGGTTCTACTATCAATACAGCTTAGGATTACGGCAAATGGATGCTGACCATCCGAAGTTTCATTCGCTTGCTGTAAAAGATTTCTATTTATTTTAAGGTTATTTACAAATCTTTTATTTCCATCTTTTAATAGCTCCAATGCAAGTGCTGGTGTTATTGCGGATTGCAATTCTTTGGTTAATGTTTTCATATTATTTATTTTATATTTTTTTGTTTTGTTGTTTTTTAAAAGGCAAATTATTAAGCAGTATTATTTGCAACTGACCCCTAGTAATATTTTTTTGTGCCTGAATCATATACCCTGTTTCCACCCGTATTGACTCACTAATACCAATACCCAAGCCTGCATATAATCTGTTTCGGTCAAATTTTGCCTCTTTTAAATCGACAAACAATTCATTATACGCGGATAGGTAGATATTCCCTTTAGCGATATTTTTACTTCTTAAAGGTTTTTGTACTGAAATAAAATACCTACCTCTCAATCCAAATTCACTTGGGAAAAAACGCTCTTCCAATCGGAATCGATGTGTCAAAGCATTTAAACCTATCTTATTCCGATACAAATACTGTTGATAAATTCTATTTTCAATTTTAGTGCTTGTATTTAAATCAAATTCATCGTAAGTGTCAGTGGCAATATAGGCATACCCTAAAAGCAAATTATGGTTTTGCGGTTTTAAATTATAGCCCAAGCCTGCCCTCGCTAGCAATTGGTTTCTTTGACCCAAAAATCGATAATCACGATACTGGAAATCAGATTGCATATTCCAGTTGTCATTTATTTTTTGATTCCCAAAATAAACAAACCAAGTTCCTACATTATTTGATTGACCAATGACTGAATTATTGATCATACCAATGAACCCAAGTAATAAAATTGTCCGCTTTAACAGTATCATACTAAGGCTTAAAATTTATTTTCTCTACTTCAATTGATTTTGTTTTTGCATTTAATTCAAAATCTTTAATAATTTCAATCACATCATAGGCAATTGATTTAGAATTAGTACAATCAATAATCACCTTACTATTATTAGGAATAGATTCAAATGTATTTAACAAACTTGCCTTGTTGAAAAAAGATACCTCTTCCGCAAGTACCATATGATGCACTGTTTTGCCATTTTGGTCACTTACATTATCCTTGACATAGTGTGAGTTTCTGTAGCTATGTCTAAGTGTATAAAATATTCCAAATAGGATACCCACAGTTATACCTTTTAACAAATCAGTTGCAAGAATCGCAACAACGGTTGCAGTAAATGGAATAAATTGCTCCCAACCTAGCTTATACATTTGTTTGAATAAATCCGGCTTTGCTAATTTATAACCCACCATTAATAATATGGCAGCTAATGAAGCCAATGGAATTAAATTTAATAAGCTCGCTATGAAAATGGCACTGATTAATAAAAACACACCGTGTAATATGGCAGACATTTTAGTTTTACCACCAAAATTTATATTTGCAGAACTTCTTACAATCACTTGCGTCACTGGTAATCCTCCAATTAATCCTGATACTATATTACCCAAGCCTTGTGCTTTTAATTCTCTATTGGTAGGAGTAACTCTTTTATCTGGATCCATTTTATCTGTTGCCTCCACACATAATAAAGTTTCCAAACTAGCCACGATTGCTAATACAATCGCAATTTTCCAAACCTCAAAATTGGTTATTGCTGAAAAATCCGGAAATGTAAATTGTCCAATAAAATCAGCCATTGAATTTGGAACTGGAACAGATACAATTTGTTTGTCATTCAAACTAAATGGCAAAATTCCATTAGTATAGGCAAGATTAAAAAGTATACCTAAAACTACTACTACAATTGGTCCTTGAATGAGTTGAAATATTTTATGTTTCTTAGTAAGTACCGTATCCCATAAAATTAATATGGCAAGTGATACACCAGCGATCAATAAAGCACCTGGTGTTATAAATTCAAATGCCCTACCTATCTCAGAAAATGTGTTTTGACCATCTGCTTGTAAAAAAGCATCATCTCCTTCAACGTCCTTATCCCAACCCAGTGCATGAGGTATTTGTTTCAATATAATTAATAAGCCGATACCCGTTAACATCCCTTTGATCACCGAACTTGGAAAAAAGTAGGCGATAAAACCTGCTTTAGCATATCCTAAGGCCAATTGAATGACGCCTGCAATAACCACCGCTGTTAAAAATGCCTGGTAAGAACCACCCAAAGTAGCAATGGAGGTTAATACGATAACGGCTAGGCCGGCAGCGGGGCCACTGACACCTAGAGGTGAACCACTAGCTGTACCTACAACAATACCCCCAACTATCCCTGCTATGATACCTGCAAATAAAGGGGCGCCAGAAGCAAGTGCAATCCCTAAACATAAGGGTACGGCAACAAAAAATACCACAATGCTTGCTGGTAAATCGTTTTTAATGTGTTTAAATAGACTCATTTTGTTAATATTTTAAGTTTACCAGACAAAAATAGTAATAATATTTTAAATAATAGTATTACTATCATAAATAATTGTAAAAATATTTTTACTACTTTTGTAAAAAATGGGGGGTGCCCACCTTTATGAAACTAGAAGTACAGATTAAAATGAATGAGTCTCTTTTCTTAAGAGACCCTGAACAGTCCGAATTAGGAAAAAATATCATCAAATTTAGCATTGAGCTTATACAGAAGAATGGCTTTGAGGCTTTTACATTCAAAAAATTAGCGGAGGCCATTGGCACTACCGAAGCTGGTGTATATAGATACTTTGAAAACAAGCATAAATTATTAGTTTACATTATTTCCTGGTATTGGGGATGGTTAGAATTTCAGATTGGATACCAAACCAAAAATGTAGCGAACCCTACATCTAAGCTTAAAAAAGTAATCACCTTGTTAGCAACCACAGTGGAAGATGATCTAATGACCGGGCATGTGGATGAGTCCCTATTATACCAAATTTTAATTTCAGAGGGTTCAAAAGCTTATTTAACCAAACAAGTAGGGCAAGACAATAAACAACATTATTTTAAACCCTATAAGGACTTGTGTAATACAGTGGGTAATATCATT
>CAIWBA010000286.1 GCA_903910765.1 uncultured Bacteroidota bacterium | reverse complement strand
AATCACAACAATTGGCTTCTTTAAAAATTGCAGTACTATTAAATAAAAAAGAGGCACTTGCCTATCCGATCAAAGTGGACTATGACTGTTTTGAAATCCCCAACAAATTTGTAGTGGGATATGGATTAGACTATGATGGCCTTGGTCGTAATTCTAAGGATATTTATCAACTAAAAGAAGACTAGGACTAGTTTACTTTTATCTGAATGCTTCTTTCACGCGATCGTAAAAACTCTTATCCCCCTTTACAGGCTTGGGTTTGAAGTTTTCGCTGAGTTGCATTTTTTCCAACGCATCCTTTTCCTCATCACTTACCTGCTGCGGTGTCCATATGTTTACATTAATCAATTGATCTCCTTTTGCATAACCTTGCACTTCAGGAAATCCTTTCCCTTTTAATCTAAATATTTTACCACTCTGTGTTCCTGGTGGTATTTTTATTTTAGCACGACCATCAATAGTAGGCACTTCCACACTGGTACCAAAAACAGCATCAGGAATAGTGATATATAAATCGTAGGCTACATTTAAACCATCTCTATGTAAGGATTCATGTGGTTCTTCTTCAATCATGATGATTAAATCACCCGGACTTCCACCACGCTCACCTGCATTACCTTTGCCTGACATGCTTAATTGCATACCATCTTGCACGCCAGCGGGTATATCAATGGAGATAGTTTCTTCACCATACATACGCCCTTCTCCTTTACATCCTGCACATTTTGCTGTTACTGTATTTCCTTGACCATTACAGGAAGGACAAGTATTCACCGTTTGCATTTGACCTAAAAAAGTATTGGTCACACGTTTCACTTGACCTGAGCCATTACAAGTGCCACAGGTTTGTACACTGTTTTTATCTTTAGCGCCATTACCACCACAGGTAGTACAAGTAACATGTTTTTTTACTTTTACTTGCTTATTAACCCCATTCGCTATCTCTTCAAAACTCAACTTTAATTTAATACGTAAATTGCTACCTCTTTGTCCTGTAGCTCTTGAAGATCTTGACCTTGATCCACCGCCGCCAAAAAATCCACCAAATCCTTCATCCCCAAATATGTCACCAAATTGACTAAAAATATCATTCATATCCATTCCACCACCGCCAAATCCACTTCCGCCGCCAGTACCAGGACCAAATGCTTGATGACCGAATCGATCATACTTTGCTTTTTTATCTGCATCGCTTAATATTTCATAAGCTTCCGCAGCTTCCTTAAATTTTTCTTCGGCTTGTTTGTCTCCAGGATTTCGGTCTGGATGAAATTGCATAGCCACCTTACGATATGCTTTTTTAATTTCATCAGCGGATGCAGATTTACTCACTCCTAATATTTCGTAAAAATCTCTTTTTGACATAATGCTGTTTTTATTTGCCTACAACCACTTTGGCAAAACGAATAATTTTTTCATTTAAAAAATACCCTTTTGATATTTCATCTACAATTTTTCCTTTCATCTTATCATTGGGTACCGGCACTTCGGTAATTGCTTCGTGTTTATCAACATCAAAAGTTTCATTGACACTCACCATCGCAACAACTCCCTTAGCATTCAAAGTGGATCTTACTTTATTAAACACCAATTGAATTCCTTCTTTTTGTAAAGCAATATCATCTGAACTGTTTAATTGCTTTTCGGCACGGTCACAATCATCCAACACATCTAAAAATGAAACAATGACCTCCTTGCTTGCCGTTTGAATTAATTCAATACGCTCCTTTGCGGTACGACGTCTGAAATTTTCAAAGTCAGCCATTAACCTTAGGTATTTATCCTTTTGATCAACCAACTCCAATTTTAGGGCATCCAATTCACTTAAAACGGGTGCCTCCTCAGTTGCGGGCTCCGTTGATGGATTTGACTCATTCGCTGCCTCGTTTTCCATTGATTTTTCCTCCATTTTGTCCGATGCCGTGTTTATAGGTTCTTTATCTTGCATAGTCTATTATTGATACAAATATCTCCCAAAAATATTGCCAAAGCAATAAAATAGCAAAATTGACATAAAAGGGCCTAAAAATGAACAAGTTGTCACTTATTCTCTGCCTATATTTGTGCCATGACAAAGGTGTATTTAAACAAGAAAATAACCCAAAGGATCGCTTCAGGCCACCCTTGGATTTATAATAATGAAATTGACCGTATTGCTGGGACGGTGGAACCCGGGGACTTGGTCGAAGTTTATTTTTTTGATGGCCAATTGGCAGGTCGCGGATACATTAATACCAATTCCCAAATTACCATTCGCCTATTAACCCGCCATAGAGATACGATTGATGCCGCCTTTTTTCATAAAAAAATTGCAACGGCTTGGGCCTACCGCCAACAATTAGGTTATGTTGAAAATTGCAGATTGGTATTTGGAGAAGCAGATGAATTACCTGCATTAATTATCGATAAATTTAATGACTACTTTGTTTTGCAAACTTTATCATTGGGTATTGAAAAATGGAAACCAGCAATTGTTGCTGCGATTAAAGCTATTTTTAATCCCAAAGGAATATACGAACGAAACGATGTTCCTGTGCGTGAATTAGAAGGGCTTACACAAATTAAAGGTTTTTTAAGCGACCCATTCCCTACCGAAATTACGATCAATGAAAATGGTTTACAGTTTTATGTGAATATTGAAAATGGACAAAAGACAGGATACTTTTTAGACCAACAAGACAACCGTCGTGCCATTCAAAAAATTGTTTCTGGGGCAGATGTATTAGGTGCGTTTACTTACACAGGTACCTTTGAAATTCACGCAGCACATTATGGCGCGAAGTCAGTTTTAGGTATTGATATTTCAGAAAGTGCAGTTGCACAAGCAAACAAAAATGCAGCTTTGAATAAGCTAGATCATATTGTTAAGTTTGAAACCATGAACGCTTTTGATGTATTAAAAACCTGGGGTAAAGAAGGTCGAAAATATGATGTTGTGATGTTAGATCCACCTGCATTTACAAAAAGCAGGAATAGTATTGATAAAGCAATCACAGGGTATAAAGAAATTAATTTGCGCGGAATGAAGATGATTAATAGTGGCGGATTTTTAGTCACTTCAAGTTGTACCAACCTGGTAAGTCCCGAACTATTTTTAGATACTATTGATATGGCTGCTAGAGATGCTAAAAAAAGAATTAGGCAAGTGACTTATCAATCTCAATCCAGTGACCATCCGATTATATGGGGTATGGAAAACACCCACTACTTAAAGTTTTTAATTGTTGAGGTTTGCGATAGATAGAAAACTACAAGAAACAAAAAAGGGATCCCGATAATTCGGGATCCCTTTTAAAATCATTAGAGATTAAATCTTGTGGGTTTATATTTCATAAAACCTAACAAGATTTAATATTTCAGTTTAGTGTATTCAACACTGTTTGGATTGCCTCAAAATTAGGCAAGTCACCTGGTGTTGGACAAATTTCTGCATATTGAACAACGCCTTCCTTGTCAATCACAAAAGCAGAACGCTTTGCAACGCCTTGCATTTCAAATGCTGGAAAAGTTTCATACAATACATCAAATGCTTTTGATGCTGCTTTATTGAAATCGCTCAATAATGAGAAATTTAATTTTTGCTCTTCTTTAAATTTACCTAATGTAAATAAAGAGTCAACTGAAATTCCTAGTACTTCTGCGTTTGCAGCATTATAAACACCAATATTGTCTCTGATACTACATAATTCTGTAGTACACACACCTGTAAATGCTAAAGGAAAAAACAATACAACTACATTCTTTCCTTTGTAATCTGATAATGAAGTTGCTTTTTTGTCTGTGTCAAATAATGTAAAAGCAGGAGCTGCTTGTCCGATTGAAATGCTCATTTTTTATGAATTTATTGGTTAATTATTATTTTATTTACAAAAGTAATAAAGGGATCTTATAATTTATTTTATTAATGGTTTTATTGATGTTAAATTTTCCTTTTTCGACAAACTAGACACAGAATCCATTAATTCCTTAAACAAAATTGGGTGTTTTTCATAATATTCAATTGTTGCATAAAAATCCTTAGCCGTAATCTTGTTTAATTGGAATACCTGCTCGTATAATTGAATGTTTTTATGCTTCCCTCTTAAATTGGAGTCTGTAATTGAAATACGGGTATAATAGTCATCTGATTTCATCAACTCCCATACTACTTTCTGCATTACCGGAAACTCCACTACTGGTTTCCCTTTGCTTGAAAGGTTACAGGCTGCGAAAAATAAAATTATGATGAAAAATAAATACCTCATTCTAATTTTTCTTTGTACTTATTAATATTGGTTATATCAATTGCAGATAGTGTCGCAATTAATTGTTTTTTCATTGACTTGTCAGCTGTTCCAAAAATGCCGATGATCTCCGTTACCTTCCCTTGCATTAAAATAGGAACTGCCATGGTATTTGAACTTGCTTCAAGTACTTCCTGCATGCTCATTAAGGAATTTAAAATAGCCGCTTTTGCTACAGCAGGCTTTTCTACCAACTGATCCAGCCCTTCTCTATAATAACTATATAATACACTGTGTAATTTATCAAAACCGCTTTGCGTAAAATTGTCAATTAGCAAATACCTGTTTCTTTGTCCATCATAGGATTTCCACCCAGTAATACCGGAACCCTCGGGTGCATTGTTTACAATATTTAAAGCTTTATTAAAATAAGGCTTGCCTCCTTGCAATGAATAAGAATCATAATCCAATCCAAGAATAACATATATATAGTAGGCCAATGTTGCTGTTAAGTTAGCAGCTAATGGATCCGATCCCTGTACCCTATTTTCATTAAATTCAATGGGTTGTGACAATTGGTATTTAAATGTAAAATTTGCATCCTGCATGTTAAGCAAAGGTGTGGTATAAGCGCTATTAAATACAGGCCTGTTGGATACAACACTTAATTTAGCTTCATACACTCCAAGAGAAACCATGGATTCAATAGTGATATAAAAATTGCAATCTATTTTTTCTTCATTTGAAAATGCATCAGAGGTCCATTTGCGTTGATTTAAAAAATCCTTTAATTGACTTTGTAATTGAACAAATGTTTTTGGATCCACTTGATTCTCCACCTTACTTGTTTGCAAGGTAATGGTTGCATTTAATTCCTGTGCAACAGATGAATATTGCAATAAAACAACCAAACAAAATATGGGAACGAGCCTATACATTATACGTTCTAATTTTTAATGCCATTGGATATCTCTAAAATACAAAAACGTCCCGATAGTTTACACATTTCGGGACGCTTTAATATTAATATATTTGAATTAACGAAATAAATCCGTCTCCTCATTCTTACGATAATGAATCTTATCATCAATGAACTCGGCAGTTGCTAATATTGCCGGATTTGGCATACGCTCATACGCCTTTGAAATTTCAATTTGTTCCTTGTTCTCATGAATCTCCTCTAAGCTATCTGTGTGACTTGCAAACTCTTCTAATTTTGAATGCAATTCCTCTCTGATAGAGATATTGATTTGATTCGCTCTTTTAGAGATGATTGAGATAGACTCATACAAATTACCAGTTTTTGCTTTTAAAGCTTTTAAACTTTTTGTTTCTACAACAGAGGGAACATTAGCACCCATATGTCTTCTTAATTTACTCATTTTATATTATTTAAGAAATTATCAGTTTGTGTTTTAATTTTTTTAACCTCAGGTAATAATGGACTATCACTATACCTATCTATGAAATCGTTGTACTCTGCTATTACTTTTTCGAATCTTTCCTTTTGCTTATCAACGAAACTATTCTCAGCAAATTTATAGTATGCCTTTATCGTTAATAATTTATATTGATCTGCACTTTTTGAATCAGGATAACCATCGGACAATAAGCCATAAGAAATGGCCGCTGAACGATATAATGCCAAATTAAAATACAAAGTGGCTGTTTTATAATCCTTCAATTCCAACTTTGCACGTGATGCATCAATCACTTCTGTCGCCTCCTTTACTTTTGGACTGGTTGGATATCCATTGATAAAAGACTGCATTAATTGAATAGTTCTATTCGTTGTTGTTTGATCTAATTCAGCTTTTGGAGAACGCTTATAATAAGTATACGCTCTCATGTATTCCACTTCCTCCCTTTTTGTACTATTCGGAAAATACTCAACGAAAGTTTTAAATAAATTCTCTGCGTTTTCGTAATCTTTATCCAAATAATACGAGTTAGCAAACTTTAAATACAACTCCTCATAACGAGCAGTTCCTTTAACAAAAGGTATGACAGATTCAAAGAGCTGTTGTGCATTCCCGTACTT
>CAIWBA010000285.1 GCA_903910765.1 uncultured Bacteroidota bacterium | reverse complement strand
TGATTACTTCCTCTAAACTGCGCAAATACCAACCTAAATCGGTTTTAAACTTATCTAAATCTAATATGGGATATCCTACTACTTGCTGCAAACCATGATAGGTAATATCACCCCCCCGATTAATATGATAAAATTCGATGCCTAAATTTTGTAATTGCTCCTCGGATACCAACACATGCTCCCTTTTGCCACTTTTTCCTAATGTAAATACAGGCAGATGCTCCACCATTAATAAACGATGTTCCGTATTCGCTTCGTTGGCAGGAAGATCCTTTGCCCGATGAATTGATTTTATTTGGGTGTTTTTCAACAACAATTCCTCCTGATAATCCCAGGTAGGTTTATAGGATTTTACCCCTAAATCTTCAAAAAACACTTTTTGACGCATAAGACAAAGTTACAAACTAAGCCGCAATATCCTACTTTTGCATCATGTCAGAAGAAATAGAAATAGTTGGTGAGGAACAAAATGAATCCATTTACGAAAAACTCGTATTTAATATTGACAAGGGTCAAGAGCCAACGCGTATTGACAAATGGCTGCAAAGTCATATTGAAGGAATCACGCGTAATAAAATACAAAATGGTATTGAAGGTGGTTTTTTAACCGTGAATGGCAAAGTAGTCAAAAGCAATTACAAAACAAGACCAGGCGATGAAGTAGTGTATATGAGTTATATTAATCCTGATTATACCGAGCTTAAGCCGGAAGCCATGGATTTAAATATTGTGTATGAAGATGAAGCAGTCATGGTTATCAATAAGCCGGCAAATATGGTCGTACACCCCGGCATTGGAAACTATACAGGCACCTTATTGAATGGTGTGGCTCACCACTTACTTTCAAAGAACCCAGCTTTAAATGAAGATGTACTGCCTCGTTTTGGTTTGGTACACAGAATTGATAAAAATACGACAGGGCTAATTGTACTTGCCAAAACTCCCGAAGCTGCCTCACATTTAGCGAAACAATTTTTCAACCATACCGTGGAACGAAAATATATGGCCTTGGTTTGGGGAAATGTAACAACGGAAGAAGGAACCATTGAAGCACACATCGCTAGACACAAACAAAATAGAAAAATGTTTGACGCTTATCCTGAAGGCGAGATAGGCAAACATGCCATCACACATTATAAGTTATTGGAAAGCTATAATTATGTTTCATTAGTATCATGTATTTTAGAAACTGGAAGAACCCATCAGATTAGGGTGCACATGAAACATATTGGCCATACTTTATTTAATGATTGGGAATATGGCGGAGATAAAATTTTAAAAGGCACTATTTATACCAAGTACAAACAGTTTGTTGATAATTGTTTTGAGATTTGTCCTAGATGCGCATTACACGCAGCAACACTTGGCTTTATTCACCCTACTACTAACGAGAAAATTGTTTTTGAAAGTGAGTTGCCTTCAGATATGCAAGGTGTTATAGAAAAATGGAAGAATTATAAAGCAGCAGCACATCAATAGTATGTAATAAATTATTTCAGGGCGGACCGTTTCATGAAGCATGAATTTATACGTAGTCGTTTGTCTGTGTGGCCCTAAATAAAAAAGTCCTCCCTTATTCAGGAAGGACTTTTTTATTGAATTTATTTTTTGATAAATTTTAAACCAGCTATTTTTTGTTTTGTGCATTTTGCATTGGTGACAATCCAATGGATTGACCACGACCAAAACCTTTCATTTTAAACATTGTAAACTTTGAAGGCGCCAATACATTTGGCCATTTGTTATTTGACTCATCAATATCTGCAGTTTCACGCATTGGATCTAATTGGATAGACACTGCTTTTTTATTAGTCAAGAAAACGCTAGTCACTTTATTTTCATTCTTTCTCCAAATTTGTGCTGATAGTTTTTGTGTTTCTTTCGTGCCATCTGCAAAAGTAAATTCAACGATAATTGGCATCACCAATCCACCTTTATTCAAGAAAGTGATTTCGTACAAATTAACATCCGAATATTTTGCTTTTTCTGCATCAGTCAATGCTTCAGGCGCGCCAAAATTCATGGCAGGTTGTTTGGTAACAGAATCATAAGGCTCAATACCACGATCATATCTCCAATAAAAATCACGCAATGAAGTATCGGCATCTGTTAAAAACACAATTGATTTGTCAGCCCTATTTCTTACTTTAGAAATATCATCAAAAGCAGGAACAGATGGTTTATCCATACCTCTTGCGCCACCGCCACCCATCATACCACGACCTCCGCGACCACCCATCATGCCACCACCCATTGGAGCAGCTGCTGCAGTTGCATCATAAACCGCATGCTTCACTGTATCAATAGCAATATCTACAGGATCAATTCCATAAAACCATCCTCTCCAATACCAATCTAAATCAATTGCACTTGCATCTTCCATGGTTCTGAATAAATCAGCCGGTGTTGGATGTTTAAATGCCCAACGACGCGCATATTCCTTAAATGCATAATCAAATAATTCACGACCCATGATTGTTTCTCTCAAAATATTCATTGCAGTTGCTGGCTTCGTATACGCATTCGGACCAAACTGAATAATATTTTCGCTATTCGTCATGATAGGTTCTAATTGATCTTTAGGCAATCGCATATAATCCGCAATAGTCCAGGCTGGCCCACCTCGTGATGGGAATTTATTATCATACAATTCCTCTGTCAAATATTCAACAAACGAATTTAATCCCTCATCCATCCAAGACCACTGACGCTCATCACTATTGATGATCATTGGGAAAAAATTATGTCCAACTTCATGGATAATTACCCCTAACATACCATTTTTAGCAGACTCTGTATAAGTCCCATCCGCACTTGTTCTTCCATAGTTGAAACAAATCATTGGATATTCCATACCATTAGAGGCTTCAATACTTTGCGCTACAGGATAAGGATATGCAATACTAAATTTAGAATAACTTTTTATAGTATGTGCTACCGCTTTGGTTGAAAACTTACGGTATAAACCATATGCTTCTTTTCCATATGCACTCATACACATTACTTTTTTACCTTCCACATTTGCTGCCATCGCATCCCAAACAAACTTACGGCTACTTCCAAATGCAAAGTCACGCACATTCTCCGCATTAAATACCCAAGTTTCATTGATTGTGGCTTTATTTTTTTCTGCAGCTTTTGCTTCCTCTAAAGTAACCACTTCAACAGGTTCTGTTGCTGTTTGTGCTTTTGTCCATCTTGCCAACTGCGCAGCAGATAATACCGCCGGATAGTTTTGTCCTTGTCCAGTTGCCATTACCACATGATCACTTGGAACAGTAAT
>CAIWBA010000284.1 GCA_903910765.1 uncultured Bacteroidota bacterium | reverse complement strand
TAATCCACGTATTGAGTCAAGGTTAGGTTGTCAATGTATTTTAGCCAAGGGGGGTTCTGGGGAATTAGAGATCACCTTGCCTGACCAAACGCAATTTTTAGGGGAGTAGCCGAGTTAAACGCATTTCCTATTTCAAATAGTCCCAAGGCGTCTGAAAGAAATAATTATAAGAATAGTACAAATAAAAGAATAAAGTAAAATCAATTAATATGAGTCAGTTTGAACCCCCGATACATTGGAATGATCATGAAGATATCGCTCAAAAATTATATGAGAAATTTGGTGATGATTTTACAGAAGCAAAAATTTATCGTGTTCGTTTTACTGACCTACTTGACTGGGTGTTAAGTTTGCCTCATTTTGAAGGAACAAGGGAGCAATCAACCGAAGGGCATTTGGAAATGATTCAAAGTGCCTGGGTGTATGAATGGAGGGATAATCAAAAATAGGCTTACATTTGATAACAAAAAGTATTCGCCTTGTTAGCTAGTTTTAAAAAAATAGTTTGTTTTGTATTTGATGTTGATGGTGTATTAACCAACGGCAATTTACTCATTATGCCTAATGGCGTGATGGCAAGAACCATGAATATTAAAGACGGCTATGCATTACAATTAGCAGTTAAAAAAGGGTACCAAGTTTGGATAATTTCTGGTGGCAATTCTGAAGATGTAAAAAATAGATTAGCCCTTTTGGGTATTACTGAAGTTCATATGAAAGTAGAAAACAAAAAGGAATTATTACAATCCTTGGCGTTGGAACACCATATTTCATTAGCGCATATATTATATATGGGTGATGATATGCCTGATTACGAAGCCATGCAATTGGCTGGTATTGCGGCATGTCCTAGTGATGCAGCAATGGATATAAAATCAATTGCACAATATAAGGCTTTAACAAAAGGTGGAGAAGGTTGCGCACGTGAAGTCATTGAAAAAGTGTTAAAGCTCAATGATCATTGGGATATAGATGATCATATTATGGCCAAATAAATAAATTCAATTCCATTGAAATTACTTTTATCATTTTTAAAGCTGGTTAGATGGCCTAATTTATTTTTTATAATATTGTCACAATGTTTGTTTCAGTATTGTGTTTATAATCCCTTATACCATATTAATAGTCCTGATACGCTTGTTTCCTTTTTATTAATTATGTTAGCCTCTGTTTTTATCGCTGCCGCAGGGTATGCGATTAATGATTATTTTGATGTCAACATTGACCAAGTGAATAAACCCACAAAGGTGGTCGTGAGTAATATTATTGGTAGAAGATGGGTTATTTTTTGGCATTTCTTTTTCAGCTTATCTGGAATTTACTTAACCTTAATTGCATTTCCATTTCATCTTTATTGGCATATTCATTTAGCTAATTTATTATCTATTTTATTGTTGTGGTTTTATTCAACCAATATTAAAAAAAAGTTATTAATTGGTAATGTGTTGATTGCAATTTTAACAGCCTGGGTAATAGGGGTGGTATATTTTTCTAAATTCACGATGACTGGAATAATTAATGCAGGTAGTGCGACTCCGACTGATTTACGTTTTTTCAAATTAATGATATTGTATGCTGCTTTTGCCTTTGTTTTAACCATCATCAGAGAAGCACTTAAAGATATCGAGGATATGGAAGGAGATGCGAAATTTGGATGCAGAACCTTGCCCATCGTTTGGGGATTAAAAGCGACCAAAGTGTATTTGGCAGTATGGTTGGTGGTAGTGATTGCAGTATTAACAATTATTCAGTTTTATGTAGTTCCATTTGGCTGGTGGTTAAGTATTGTTTATTGTATCGTCTTTATTATTGCGCCCTTGGTGTTGGTATTATACAAGCTTAATAATTCATACACGAGTCATGATTTTAATGTGCTTAGTAACTGGGTTAAATTAGCGATGTTAGCAGGGGTGCTATCCATGGTCTTTTTTTATTTTTTATATTAAGGACCTTCTATACAAAATTGAATTTACATAATGCAACCATTAATATTAGCATCTCAATCACCACGTCGACAAATGCTGTTAACATGGGCGGATGTCCCATTTGAAGTGATTGTTTCCGATTCGGATGAAACCTACCCAGCTTCATTGGATTTAAATGAAGTACCAGTATATATTGCCAAGAATAAGGCGCAGGCGGTATATGAAAAAATAATACTTTCTTATCCACAGCATAGCAACAAAAATATTGTTGCAGCTGATACTATTGTAGTATTAGATGGTAATGTTTTAGGTAAGCCCGCCAATAAGGCCGAAGCAATCGCTTCCTTAACTGCACTATCTGGAAAAACACATCGTGTAATTACAGGCGTTGTTTTACGCTACCAAGGCAAGGAATATAGTTTCAGTGAAACCACCTTGGTTACATTTAATACCTTGACATTAGCGCAAATAGAATACTATGTTGAAAATTACAAACCTTATGATAAGGCCGGTGGGTATGCGATTCAGGAATGGATTGGGGTCGTTGGTATACATAGCATTGAAGGCGATTTTTATAATGTCATGGGTTTGCCTGTGAGTAAACTATTGCAAAAAATAAAGCAACTAGAAGTGGACTAGTTGCTTTAGGTATTTAAAATAAATTTATTTCTTGATCTTATTGCAGTCTGCTTTGTTGATTTATTGCCAGTTAAAAGCAATATCCAATTCAACATCTGGGTGTAAGCTTCTTTCCACCGGGCAGGTCCGTGCAACACGCTCTAAAATTTCCTTTGTTTTTTCGTCTACATTTAAACCAGCAGGCATTGTAACATGTGCAATTATTTTTCCAATTCTACGTGGATCCGATACCATCACTTTAGTTACTTCCACTTTGGCACCATCTAGTTGGATGTTCATGGTTTCGGCTTTGATGCCCATGGTCGTAATCATACAAGCACCTAAACCAGTTGCTATTAAATCAGTGGGGGAGAATCGTTCTCCCTTTCCTTTATTGTCTGTAGGCGCGTCGGTTTCAATCGCTGAGCCGCTTTGCAAATGAAGACAGGTGGTTCTTAAATTAGTTTCGTAGGTTACTGCTGCTGTCATATCAAATATTTGTTATTAATTGAAGTAGTTGTATTTAACTATTAAATCGCCCCGTTTTTAGCAAGCGCAAATTCTTTTTCACTCCTGTTTAGTCGAATGGTGACTACTAAGGAGAGTATAAAGTAAGCGACCAATATGAAGTTTAGTTGTGCTATATGTTTACTTGCTCCAAACCAGTCGCCTATAAAATAGAGGATACCCAATCCATATAAGCATTTCAAAATTTCCCAAACAAATGCATATTTACTGCCATCCATTAAATCGGTCAAAGCATATACATATACAAATATAAATGCGCCATAAATAAACATATTTGGCAAGCCAATATTGGCAATATTCCCTAACATAAATGCGACCCCAAAAAAGATGATTACAAGTTGCATCCAAATCCAGGAAATAAAAATTGGGTTTTCACTGGTTGTATATTTGTCAAATCTATATACATCATCAATTTTAAAAACTGGATTTTTTGCTGCTACATCCGCAGGACGCCAGCCAGTGGGCTTTGACCAAACCCTAATTTTATCAACAAAGCTATTTGCGCGCCATGCATCCGTTATTAATAGCCACATATGTATAAAGTTAATTCGAATAGGATTCCATGTTCTCATTGGGCGTGTAATGCCATACACAGGTGGAATATCGGAACGCTCTTCCATAAAAGTGCCAAACATTTTATCCCAGATGATAAATATTTGCGCTAAGTTTTTATCTAGGTATTCATTGTTAAATGCATGATGCACTCTGTGATGTGAAGGAGTGACAATAATTTTTTCTAAAAATCCCATGCGATTTATATATCTGGTATGATACCAAAATTGTGCAAAAAACTGAATGGGCGTTACTGTTGCAACCACCAATGGTGAAATACCCAATAAGGCGGCAGGAATCATGAAGATGGAAAATATTTTCACAAAGGATGAAATAGGTTGGCGAACTGCGCATGCTAAATCAAATTCTTCACTGCTATGATGTACAATATGGCTATTCCAGAAAAAATTATTCGCATGATCAATGCGGTGAATCCAATAATGTGAAAAGTCGAGTGCTACGAATGCAATTACATATGTCAACCAATTAGTGGCAATATGGGTTAAGGCAATTTTTTCTTCAATCCAGCTATAACTTATAATGGTAATACTTAAGCCTAAAACATTTTTTGTAATCATGGTAATACCTGAAGTAAGGCTACTTACGGTATCCATATTATTCACTTTTTCTTTTTTGATATACCTACCATATAATTTTTCAAGCAATATAAAAGTGAAAAATATTGGCATCACAAAAAGTAAAATTTTTCCATACTTTTCCATAAAACTGCTATTTTATAAATTAAGAAATTAAACCCTATTAAAGGAGTATGAAGGTAGCCATTTATTTTTGTGATTTTGGTCTGCTTATTATATTTTATAATTTTAAATATAGCGGATAAAATATGGGTTATTAATAACAAGTCTTGTATTTTTGTGGCTGATTATAGCGCAACAAATTATGCAAGAATTACCCATCGTAAATGTGGCCGACGAAACAAGAATTAAAAAACCAGATTGGTTAAGGGTGAAGCTTCCTATTGGGGAAAGCTATAAACATGTGCGCGGATTGGTTGATAAGCACAAACTTCATACCATTTGTGAAAGCGGTAATTGTCCCAATATGGGTGAGTGCTGGGGCGAAGGCACTGCCACCTTTATGATTTTAGGTAATATATGTACAAGAAGTTGTCAGTTTTGTGCGGTGGCTACAGGGCGTCCTAAGCCTGTTGAATGGGACGAACCACAACGCGTAGCGGAAGCCATTTTATTAATGAAAGTAAAGCATGCGGTGTTAACGAGCGTAGATAGAGATGAATTACCAGATGGCGGTTCAATCATTTGGTTTAATACCATTAAGGCTATTAAAACCTTGTCCCCGGAAACTACCTTAGAAACTTTAATCCCAGATTTTAGGGGCATCCCTGATCAAATTCAAAGAATTATTGATGCAGCACCTGAAGTGGTAAGTCATAACATGGAGACAGTGGAAAGAAATACCCAAAAAGTGCGGGTACAAGCAAAATATAGAAGAAGCCTAAAAGTATTAGAGACTTTGAAATTAGGGGGTATGCGTACAAAAACAGGAATGATGTTAGGCATTGGTGAGGAGAAAGCGGAAGTAATACAAACAATGAAGGATTTGGTTGGGGTTGGGTGTGATGTGCTTACTTTAGGGCAATATTTACAACCCACCAAAAAGCATTTACCGGTGCAAAGGTTTGTGCATCCTGATGAATTTGCGGAATTAAGACAAATTGGATATGAGCTTGGATTTGATTATGTTGAAAGTGGCCCACTCGTGCGCTCATCATATCATAGTGAAAAACATGTGATACAAGGTTGGGGTAAAACAAAATGGTTAGAGGAGCAAGCTTTATTAAAATAGTTTGCAATAATTATTTTTTTAATTATTTAGTCGGTGTAACCTACAGCTACTTAAAAATTATATTCGGATACTGTTAAAATAAAAATGTCCCCCCGAGAAGTTGGGAGAACATTTTTATAGATGGGGTAGTAAAACTAATTTTAGTAAATAAAACTATAGTTCCCACATTAAAGCACTCGCACCTAAAATGGCAGCGTCAGATTCCTTCAAGTGGCTAACTAATATTTTTACTTTATTTTGGAATATCTCAATCACATTTGCTTCCAAATGCTCTCGGGTAGGTTTTAAAATTAAATCACCTGCTTTTGTTAAGCCGCCAAATAATATAATTGCTTCTGGGCTTGAAAACATTACAAAATTAGCCAATGCCATGCCTAATACTTTTCCTGTAAATGCAAAAACTTCTTTGGCAACTTCATCGCCTTTGGTTGCTGCTTCAAATACTGCTTTTGAATTTAATTCACCTTTAGGTATATCACGCAAGGAACTTGGACGATCCGTATTTTCAAGTATTTCAATAGCAGATTGTGCAACACCAGTAGCAGAGGCATAACTTTCTAAGGAACCTTTTTTGCCAGTACCGGGATGCAATCTTCCGTCAGGAATAATCGTAGTATGTCCTAGTTCACCCGCAAAGCCATCATGTCCATAGATGAGTTGTCCATTAGCAACAATGCCACTTCCTACGCCTGTGCCTAATGTGATCATGATAAAATCTTTCATTCCTTGTGCTGCGCCATACATCATCTCTCCAACAGCAGCAGCATTCGCATCATTGGTTAGTCGCACTGGGATTTTAAATTTATCCTGTAACATCCGTGCCAAAGGAATAATTCCTTTCCATGGTAGGTTCGGTGCATATTCAATATTACCCGTATAAACATTCCCGTTAGGAGCGCCTACACCAATACCTTTGATACGACCAACACCGCCCACTTTTTCAATGAGTACGCTTAATTCCTGATGTAATTCATCAATAAAAGTATGCACCTGTTCGTGCTTTTTTGTTGATATCTCGCTTGCAAATAAAACATTACCTACATTATCTACGATACCAAATTTAGTACCTGTCCCTCCAATATCAACTCCAACTACAAATGCGTCCATTGTATAATTTTATAATATTCAATTAATGTCCTCCACTCACTTGTGCATCAAAATCAAGTCCTTGTTTTTTTAATACACTCTTTAATTTTAACGCAAGTAATGCTAAAATCCCAAAGCATACAGCAGCTAAAATATAAGATTGGTGCATACCAACGCTAGCATTATCTCCTAATACACCTTGTAATGGTGGGATAATTGCACCTCCTAAAATCATCATAATTAAAAAGGCAGAACCTTGACTTGTATATTTTCCCAAACCGCCAACGCCTAATGAAAAAATACAAGGCCACATTACCGAACAGGCTAAACCACCCGCCATAAATGCATACACGGAAGTGATACCATTAGTAAATACACCTATAAGCATTGCCGTAGTTGCAAAAATAGATACAGCGAATAATGTTTTAACAGGTTTTTCTTGGCCGTAAAAGAAAGTAGCGATTGCGATTACAATAAATATTGCATAGCCATATAAATCAGAAACGTCATTGCCGTAAATTTTACTTACGCCTAATACTACTGCAAAAGCAATAAATGGAACAACAATCATCATTAACTTTTTCATGTTGCCCTTTAAGTTAAATACACTTACGGCGCCTGTCCAACGACCAATCATTAAGCTACCCCAATACAATGAGATGTATTTTGAAATTTGACTTTCATCTAATCCCAATTCAGTAATATATCCTGGTGTTTTAAGTAAAGCACCGAAGTTATTGTCAATGGTCACTTCAACACCTACATAAATAAAGATAGCTAACATGCCATAAATAAGTTGTTGGTATTTCATTGCGCCCCATCCAGCATCATTTTTAATGGCACTTTTATTTGAATAAAATAAAACAACCACTACTGATGCAAGTGTCATAATCAATAAGTTCAACTTTGGCACTTCTGTTAATTGTCCTACAACAATGATAGCACCAATTAATAAAGTCATTATTAATAAAGAACCAGCTGCTTTGTTTGCTGTTTCAAATTTCTCTTCATTTTTTCCATCAGGTAATTTTTTAGAAATACTAAAAAATATAGCAACTGCTGCAAATACACCAGCTACAATTAAGTAAAGCAAGTTGATATTGGTAACAGTAACAACGCTGTTTTTTGCAGCGGGGCTGCCAAACAAGAAAAAACTAACAATTAATGGCCCAATGGTTGTACCAATACTGTTTAAGCTACCGCCTAAATTTAAACGGTGTGAACCAGTCGCTGGGTCACCTAGTAATATAGCAAACGGTTGTGCCGCTGTTTGTTGTAATGAGAATCCTAATGCCACTACAAAAAATGCAGCTAAAATTGCTGGGAATGAATTGGCATTCGCTGCTGGTATAATAAGTAATGCACCAATAACAGAAATCCACAAACCATAAATGATACCTTTTTTATACCCAATCTTATTTAAAATGTCATACCCAATTAGGTTGGAGCATAAGAATAAAATTAATGATCCAATAAAATAAGCACCATAAAACGCTGAGCCAATCAATTGAGACTCAAATTGACTTAAGTTGAAATGGGTTTTACAAAAAGGGATAAAAATGCTGTTGGAGGCTGCAATAAATCCCCAAAAGAAGAAAACAAGTACTAGGGTACTTAATGCACCTGTGTTGGTTGGTTGTTTGGTTTGGCTCATAAAGTTCGTAAGTTTAATCGGTTATCGTTTTTCGATTGTGTAAAATACTTAAAATAATAATTAAATGTTCATTTTCGGTCAAATCAATCATTAAATATTTTATTGATATTCAATGATATTTTTAGTAAATTTAAAATTCAATGAACTTTCATAAATGATAGTTTTACATGTAAGCGCGGAATGTTATCCAATGGCAAAAGCAGGGGGATTGGGAGATGTAGTTGGGGCTTTGCCTAAGTATCAAAAAAAAATGGGTGATGAATCCATGGTTGTCATGCCTATGTATGACACCCCTTTTTTAAAAAGTAATTCCTGGGAGACCATTTTTAAAGGAAAAATGAATTTAGGGGATTGGCATTTTGATTACACGATTATAAAAGAGCAAACAGGCAAATTGGGTTATTCTTTGTTTTTGGTGGATATCAATGGTTTATTAGATCGACCAAAAATTTATGGGTACGATGATGATATTAGTCGTTTTTTAGCATTTCAAGTGTCCGTTTTAAATTGGCTTTCTTATTGGACAGTTTTACCCGATGTATTACATTGCCATGATCATCAAGCAGGGCTGCTTCCATTTATGATGCGCTATTGTCATGATTATCAAAAACTAAAATCAATAAAAACAGTACTCACCATACACAATGCACAATACCAGGGTTCGATGGGTTGGGAAAAAAGTAGTTTACTACCTACATGGGATTCATGGAAACAAGGATTATTGGAATGGGATGGGCATATAAATTCATTAGCCACTGGGATTAAATGTGCGGATAAAGTAACCACGGTAAGTGAAACTTATATGGCGCAATTAAAATACCAATCTGCAGGGTTGGAATTATTATTTGAAAATGAACAAGCCAAATGTTTGGGTATATTAAACGGGATTGATACTGAATTATGGGACCCTGATACCGACCCGATGGTTCAGTATCATTATAATCTAGAAACCGCATTTTCAGGAAAGCATAAAAACAAAGAGGCACTTTGTGCAAAATATATTTTAGATATAAATAAACCATTGATTGTATTTATAGGAAGATTGGTGGGTGAAAAAGCTGCAGATGTTTTACCAGGGGCCATTCAACATGCGTTGGATAAAACAAATGGAGGCGCTAATTTTTTTATCATTGGTGCAGGAGATACTGCTGTTGAATCAGCATTGAATTATTTAAAACAATTATATCCTGAAAATTATAATTGTTGGATAGGGTATGATGAAGCTATTGGTCATGAAGCTTATGCAAGTGCTGATTTTTTATTAATGCCCAGTCGGGTGGAGCCTTGTGGCCTGAATCAAATGTATGCATTGCGCTATGGTACCATCCCAATGGTCAGAGATACGGGTGGTTTGCATGATACGGTTATAGATTTGGGCGATCCAGGTGGATTTGGGATTAAATTTTTAAATGCAGATGAAACCGATATTGTTCATTCTGTAGAAAGAGCCATTGAATTATATAAGGATAAAGCAAAAATGACTAAATTGATACAACAATGTATGGAAATAGATCATAGTTGGCAATCGGTGGTGCTTGCATACAAAAAAATGTATGCATCCATATAAGTTCAATTTTTAAAATATAAACTATTCGTTATGGCTGTATTTGCAAAACAAACTGTCGCTATTATTTTAGGTGGTGGCGCAGGTTCAAGGTTGTATCCTTTAACTGCAAGTAGATCCAAGCCAGCCGTGCCCATTGCAGGAAAATACCGTTTGGTCGATATTCCGATTAGTAATTGTATCAATAGCAATTTGAATCGAATTTTTGTATTAACACAATTTAATTCTGCTTCCTTAAATCAGCACATTAAAAACACTTATCATTTTAGTGCATTTAGTTCAGGTTTTGTAGATATTTTAGCCGCTGAGCAAACACCTGACAATCCAGGTTGGTTCCAAGGAACTGCAGATGCAGTAAGACAATCCTTGCGACATTTAGCAAAAATGGACTTTGAATATGTATTAATCTTGAGTGGAGATCAATTATATCAAATGGATTTTAGTGTGATGATTGAAGCGCATAAAAATAGTGGTGCAGCGTTAACTATTGCAACCATTCCAGTGACAGAAAGGGAGGCGCCAGAGTTTGGTATCTTAAAATCCAATCAATCCCAAGTGATTACCTCCTTTGTAGAAAAACCCAAAAAAGAAATTTTATCCGAATGGGTAAGTGATACGGGTGCGTTGATGCAATCACAGGGTAGAAATTATTTGGCCTCCATGGGCATTTATGTTTTTAATAAAGAAATTTTATATGAATTTTTAAATGAAGTGCATCCCAATGCGACCGATTTTGGTAAGGAGATTATTCCAGATTCCATTTCTAATTATAAAGTGTTAAGCTATCAGCATGAAGGTTATTGGACAGATATTGGAAATATTTATTCTTTCTTTGAAGCAAATATTTCATTGACAGATGAAATACCGCAGTTTAATTTATTTGATAGTGCACAAACCGTTTATACAAGATCAAGAATGTTGCCCCCCGCAAAAATTAGCGGCACCCAAATTCAAAATGCAATTGTTGCAGAAGGATCCATTATACATGCTGCATCCATCACCAAGTCGGTGATTGGAATTCGCTCCAGAATTGGGAAGGATACCGTGATTAAAAATTCCTACATCATGGGATGTGACTATTATGAAACCATCCCTCAGATGAATCAAAAAAATGAAAAAGGACAACCCATCTTGGGTATTGGGGAGCGTTGTGTGATTGAAGATGCCATCGTTGATAAAAATTGTTCGATTGGCAATGATGTACAAATAAAAGGAAGCCCACATCTTGAGAAAATTGACCACCCTTTATATACCGTGAAGGATGGTATTGTGGTAATAAAAAAGGGGGCAGTTATCCCCAATGGGTTTGTCATATAAAAATTGAAGCGGTTCAATCATTATTTTTTGTATTTTGTAGTGTAAATTTTACACTTTAAACGATTCGCTATGCCTCCAGCTAATTTATTGCCGAAACCCAAGATGTCGGTTTTGCAAATCATTTTTATGAGTTTTGGATTTTTAGGAATTCAATTTGGTTTTGCATTACAAAATGGAAATACTTCCAGAATTTTAAGGTCTTTTGGTGCTGATGTAGAACAGCTGCCCATGTTTTGGATTGTGGCGCCATTGGTTGGTATGATTGTACAACCCATTATAGGACATTATAGTGATCGAACATGGAATAAGTTTGGAAGAAGAAAACCCTATTTTTTAGTCGGTGCAATTTTATCTTCTATTGCATTAGTGGTATTACCCAACTCTGGTTTACTTACTTCTGTATTGCCAGTTTTGTGGATGGGTGCAGGGATGGTGATGATTATGGATGCTTCATTTAATGTATCCATGGAACCATTTAGGGCATTGGTTGCAGATAATTTACCTGAAAGCCAACGCACATCAGGTTTCGCAATACAAACATTTTTAATTGGCATAGGTGCTGTTGTAGGTTCAGCATTACCTTCCTTGTTAGCACAAATGGGTTTTTCACAAGAAGCTGGTGCATCAGGCGTGGCTGATAATATTCGGTATTCATTTTATATTGGGGCAGTTGTTTTTATGTCAGCCATATTAGTGACTGTATTTTTTTCGAAAGAATATCCACCTGAACAGTATGCACAATATCATGGTCAAGCGGATACCGAAGTAAAAGAAAAAAGTAGTTTGTGGGATATTTTTACTGATTTTAAAAATATGCCACGCACGATGAAGCAATTGGGATTGGTTCAATTTTTTTCATGGTTTGCATTATTTAGTATGTGGGTGTTTACTACAGATGCGGTTGCGACACATGTATATGGATTAACAGGAGATTATTCAAAATCAATCGAATACAATACGGCAGGTAATGTGGTGAGTTCTGCATTTGGGGTTTATAATTTAGTTGCCGCAGTTTATGCACTTTGTTTGCCATTGCTTGCTAAATTTTTAGGACGCAAAGGAACACATGCATTTTCATTATTAGCTGGCGGGCTTGGTTTGTTGTCCATTTATTTTATTAAAGATCCTGCCTTATTAACGTATTCCATGATTGGAGTAGGATTGGCATGGGCAAGTATTTTAGCAATGCCATATGTGATATTATCTGGATCCATCCCTGCTGGTAAATTAGGTATTTACATGGGGATATTTAATTTCTTTATTACACTACCACAAATTGTAAATGGAATTTTTGGCGGGTTCATTGTAAAGCATTTTTATAATGGACAATCTATATATGCAATTGTTTTGGCTGGATTT
>CAIWBA010000283.1 GCA_903910765.1 uncultured Bacteroidota bacterium | reverse complement strand
CTGGAAGTACAATAATTTCAGTTGGCTCATCAATAGCCATAATCTTTTTAGCTAAGGCTTCCAGGTTAGCACCCTTATCCTCCCAAAAAAGTGCGGTTTGTATTATTGTAAATTTAAGTGACGACACAGAAGATGTTTTATGCTATATTAAAGATACTATAAACGGGGATTATTTCCCCTTATTCAATTGTTGTAAAATGGGCTGGGTTAGGGCTGACTCAAAGCCGCGTTGGTATAAAAATGCCTGAGTTTTAGCCATTCGACTTAAACCCCTTTCGCCTTTCAGACTATTCCACTTCTTCTTGGCTAAAAATAGTAAGGTGGTATTATAGTCATCTAAGTCAATACTTTTCAACGCCTTTTTAATATTCACTGGGCTCACTCTTTTTTGCTGTAATGCATATTGAATTTTACTTTTCCCCCATTGTTTTATTCTAAAGTGGCCTCCCGCAAAAAGGGTGGCAAATCGTTCTTCATTTAAAAAATTGTCTGAAATTAAATCGGATATAATCTCCTCCACTTCACTTTTAGTCATGCCCAATTCATATAGCTTATCGCGCACCTCTTGTTGGGCCCTTTCTTGATAGGCACAAAAATGCCGTATCCTTTGAATAGCCTGCTCTTTACCGATTCTAATTTTATTCATTTTGTAGATAAGAATGTCAATAACAAATGCTAAAATAGCTTTTTAATCTTAAGATTTTGCATTAGGTTTGTCTTGTTAGAAAAGTTAAATAAATATAAAGGAATTATGAAATTTATAGTATCATCCTCCTCTCTTTTAAAACACTTGCAACAAATCGCAGGCGTTATTAATACCAACACCGTTTTACCAATTTTAGAAGATTTTTTATTCGAGATCGAAGATAAAAAATTAAATATTATTGCGACCGATTTGGAAACGGTGATGCGCGTACAAATGGATGTAGAAAGCAAGGCCAATGGTCGTGTATGTATTCCTGCTAAAATTTTAATAGATTCATTAAAAAATATTGCAGACCAGCCGCTTACTTTTAACATTGATAAAAACTATGCTGTTGAAATTACAAGCGATAATGGTAAGTATAAGGTGATGGGTGAAAATCCTGATAATTTCCCAAAAGAACCTACGGCCGACGATACCACTGGATTTAAAATGACAAGCACCGGTTTATTAACCGCAATTAATAAAACTTTATTTGCAGTGAGTGGTGATGATTTAAGACCTGCAATGACAGGCGTGTTTTTTGAGTTATCAAAAGATGGCGTTCAATTTGTCGCAACCGATGCACACCGCTTGGTAAGATATAAGCGTACCGATACAAAAGCTACACAAAATGCATCCTTCATTGTTCCTAAAAAACCACTGAACTTATTAAAAAATGCATTGCCAGATAATGAAGATCCAATTACGGTAAGCTTTAATAGCAATCATCTTTTTGTAGACCATGGCTCAACACAATTAATTTGTCGTTTAATCGATGCGCGTTTCCCAGACTATAAAGTGGTTATCCCTGCTGATAATCCTTATCGCTTAACGGTCAACAAACATGATTTTCAAAATGCATTGCGTCGTGTAAATGTATTTAGTAACAAAAGCACCAATCAGGTGGCATTGAATATCACGGGAAATGAATTGCAAATGGCTGCGCAGGATATTGATTTTAGCTTTGAAGGTAATGAGCGCATGAGTTGTGAATACAAAGGAGAGGACATCCAAATTGCTTTTAATGCAAAGTTTTTAATTGAAATGTTGAGTGCGGCAGATACAGATGATATTTTTATTGAATTATCTACGCCTAGTAAAGCAGGTTTGATAAAACCATCAGAACAAGCACCAGGTGAGGACCTGTTAATGCTTGTGATGCCGTTGATGTTAAATAGCTAATCCGTACCCTATAAATATGCCCTCTTGGGCAAGTATTAAAAACCCGTTGATCTGCACTAAGAACATCGGGTTTTTTATTTACATTTATAGTATTAAACCAATCACATGATTGAAAGTATACAGTCTTATTTTAGTAGCATACCAAGCTTACATCGCGCACTTATTTTAGCAGGCGGAATTACCTTCTTTTGGCTGGTTGAATCTGCGATTCCTTTGTTTAAATTTCAATATAACAAATGGCGCCACGCTTCCATTAATATTTTTTTCACCCTCACGACCATTGTAATTAATTTTGGTTTTGCCTTGTTAATGGTAAAAACCAGTGATTGGACAATTGCTAATAATTTCGGAATTTTAAATATGGTGTCCTTACCCAGCATAGCTTCGGCCATAATTGGTTTATTATTACTTGATTTTATCGGGGCTTATTTGGTTCACATGATTGAGCATAAAGTAAAATTTTTATGGAAATTTCATATGGTGCATCATGCAGACACCAAAGTTGATACGACTACCGCCAATCGTCACCATCCAGGCGAGTCTGTTATTAGAGCGGTGTTTGCAATATTGGCCGTTTTTGTTTTAGGTACACCCATGTGGTTGGTGATGTTATATCAAAGCTTAAGTGTGGTCCTTTCACAATTTAATCACGCAAATATTACAACTCCATCCTGGTTTGATAAAACAATAGGTTTAATTATTGTTTCGCCGAACATGCATCGCATACACCATCATTTAATGCGTCCACAAACGGATAGTAATTATGGGAATATATTTTCATTTTGGGATAAATTGTTGGGTACCTATAATAGCACACCGATGTCAGAAATTAAATATGGCTTAGATGTTTTAGACAACCAACGAGACCAACAATTATTATATCAATTAAAAATACCGTTTAATAAAAATATTAAAACGGATTATTAAAGTAGTTTCATTTATGAAAATTGGTGCTTTTATACCTGCTCGCTATGCGGCTACGCGTTTTCCAGCTAAATTAATGCAAACATTAGGTGACAAAACAGTAATTAGACATACCTATGATAACACGGTTGCTACCGGATTGTTTGATGCGGTATATGTCGTAACCGATAGTGAAATTATTTTTAATGAAATTACACAACATGGTGGTAACGCCATTATGAGTAAGCGTTCACATGAAAGTGGAAGTGATCGGATTGCTGAAGCGGTGCAGGATTTAGATATTGATATAGTAGTGAATGTACAAGGGGATGAACCCTTTGTAAAAAGAGATCCGCTTGAAAAAGTAATTGCTGTTTTTTCAGATGCATCGGTTCAAGTAGCTTCATTAATGCAAGTACTAACCGATAGCACATTAATTCAGGATCCTAATTATGTAAAAGTAACAGTAGATAAAAATAACAATGCATTATTTTTTTCACGTAGTGTAATTCCTTATCCAAGAAGTACCGAGTCACCTGTAACTTACTATGAACATATTGGCGTATATGCATTTCAAAAACAAGCATTACTTAATTTCACCAACTGGCCAATGTCGCCATTAGAAGCAGCTGAAAAAATAGAATGTTTGCGTTATTTGGAAAATGGGGTACCGATAAAAATGGTCGTAACAGAATATATGGGTGTTGAAATTGACACACCCGCTGATTTAATTAAAGCTGCAAAGCTTTTATAACATGAATAGTAAATAATCATAAAGCGGGAATTGAATCCGCTATAAAGTTTATCTTTGTAATGGATTACAGTTTTATGAATCAACAAATATTTATACATCCCCTTATATTAAAATAATAAAAATGCAGTTTAAGAATTTAAAGCTAGTTGACTATGTTGTTTATGGTCGTGGCGCGTTTAATCAATTAGATGAAATTTTAGCCCCTCGCCGAAAGGATAATTTTCCGATGATATTTTTCTTGGATCATTATTTTATTGGTAAACCATTAGCGGGTCGCATTCCATTAAGAGGGAAAGATAAAATTGTATATGTGGATGTAACACAGGAGCCCAAAACAAAACAAGTGGATGCATTGGCTGCTGAACTTAAAGCAGAATTTGGCGAAGTAAGCGGAATTATTGGCATAGGCGGTGGTTCGGCGATGGATTTAGCGAAAGCGGTTTCATTAATGATGACCAATCCGGGATCCTCTGCCGATTACCAAGGATGGGATTTGGTTAAAGTGCCTGGTGTTTTTAAAGTAGGTATTCCAACCCTAAGTGGCACTGGCGCAGAGGTAAGTCGTACCACTGTATTAACGGGGCCAACACGTAAACTAGGCATGAACTCCGACTTCACCCCGTTTAATCAAATCGTATTAGATCCTGAATTAACTAAAAATGCGCCTGCGAATCAACGTTTTTATACAGGCATGGATTGTTATATACATTGTATTGAAAGTTTAGAAGGAACTTACTTAAATGAGTTTAGTAAAAGCTATGGCGAAAAAGCATTGGACCTTTGCCGTAAAATATATGTTGAAAAAACAGGTTGGGATGAGCAAAGCGATGAACAGTTAATGATGGCTAGTTATGCAGGTGGCATGAGTATTGCGTATAGTCAGGTGGGTGTGGCACACGCAGTGAGCTATGGCTTAAGCTATTTATTAGGAACCAAACATGGTATTGGTAATTGTATTGTAATGAATCATTTGGAAGAATATTATCCTGCAGGCGTGGAAGAATTTAAATTTATGGTGGAGAAAAACAAAATTGAAATTCCTACAGGAATTTGTGGCAACCTAACGGAGACGCAATTTGATGAAATGATTAATATTTCATTAAGCTTAAAGCCTTTATGGGAAAACGCATTAGGAGCAAATTGGGAAAGCATCATGACGCGTGAAAAATTACGCGCACTTTACGCAAAACTATAAAACGGTTCGTTGAAAAAACTTTTTAAAAATCTAACCTTTTGGGTATTAGCTTCTATTACTGCTGGTATCTTAGTTGGTTATATATCACCTAGCACGGGTGTTGCGATGCAACCTGTAGGCAAGTATTTTATCGATGTTGTTAAACTGTTTATTAACCCCATTATTTTACTAACTATTATCACCGGTATTTGTGGAATGAGTGATTTAAAGAAAGTAGGGAAGATCGGTGGTAAAGCAATCTTGTATTTTGAAATTGTAACAACCATTGCATTGGTGATTGGGGTGGTGGTCGCATATGTAATACAACCAGGTGCGCATGTGGACACTACGCATATTCAAAAAGCAGATATTTCTGCATACAAACAAGGTGCAGCTACTTTTTCTTGGGTTAGTTTTTTCAAAAGTAATATTACTATTCAGGTTTTAGCTTTTGCAATTATTGCAGGAATCGTTATAAGTAAATTAAAACACCGTGCTATTATAATTTCAAAAGTAAACTGGGCAAGCAAATATGTATTTAAAGGCTTGCATTTTGTTATGTACCTCGCACCCATTGGCGCTTTTGGTGGTATGGCCTATACCATTGGCAAATATGGTGTGGATACCCTATTACCTTTAATGAAATTGATGGCTTGTGTATATATAACCATGGCTTTATTTGTATTGATCATACTAGGGTCTATCTTAAAATACTGTAAGGTTAATATTTTTTCTTTTTTAAATTACATCAAAAAAGAATTACTCATCGTTTTAGGTACTTCCTCCTCCGAAGCTGCACTGCCGTCCTTAATGGAAAAGCTTGAAAAAATGGGCTGTTCAAAATCGGTAGTGGGCCTTGTGATACCAGCAGGCTATTCCTTTAATTTAGATGGTACTTCCATTTATTTATCAATGGCGATTATTTTTTTATCGCAGGTTTTTAATGTTCATTTAAGTATGGAACAAATATTTACCATTATTGCCATATTAATGATTACTTCTAAAGGAGCTGCAGGCGTTACGGGTAGCGGTTTTATTGTATTATCGTCCACATTAACTGCAACTAATATGATTCCTGTGGAAGGATTGGCATTATTGTTGGGTGTGGACAGATTTATGTCTGAAGCCAGAGCAATTACCAATTTCATCGGAAATGGTATTGCTACTATTTTTATATCACACACAGAAAAATTATTGGATCACCCAAAAATGCAAAAAGCATTTAGTAAGGAATCCCCATTAGACGAACTTACGTAATAAAACAGGCCTTAATAAAAAATTAAGGCCTGTTTTATTTTTCTCTTATGATTTATTTAAAAAAGTAAGACTTTTTTAAAATACTATTCCCCACTTCCTTAATAAAAAATTAAGGCCTGTTTTATTTTTCTCTTATGATTTATTTAAAAAAGTAAGACTTTTTTAAAATACTATTCTCCGCTTCCTTAATAAAATTTAAGGCCTATTGTAAATAGGGCGAAACGCCTTTATTTACATTTATGCTTTGTTCAAACTGTTTGTTTCCTATAGTCGCCTTCAGTGTGTACTTTCCTGCTTCTATAAATTTATCATAATGAACAAAGTAGGGCTCATCGCTTGTTCTTTTGCTTAGGGTTAAGTCCCAACGATATTCATTAAAACCCTTGTTGCCGTTAATTTTTGAACTCCAAATTTCTTTGTTTGATTTATCGATGATGGATAGCTGAATGGGTTGGGACTCCTTTAGCCAAAATGAAAAATTCGTTTTTTCAAAACTACGATAATCAGGTTCTCCGCCATTCGAGTTAAACCAAGGTCTTTGTATTTCTGAAACTTCAAACAAATAATCTTGCTCCTTTGCTAGCTGCTGATTCATCATTTTTTGAATAGGCTTCAAACTTATTTTATAAATGCCTCTTCCATGGGTGGCCACAACAAGGTCCATGGTAGGTAAATGTATTTCTAAATCAGCAATCGCCACTTGCGGCATATCCTTACCCAATGTGGACCAGGTATTTCCCCTGTCTATTGAAACATACACGCTTCTTAAGCCGCCGGCATATAATATATTTTCATTGGTTGGATCTTCTTTAATAACATTAATTGGCTCATCTGGTAATCCTGCTGAAATAGGCTTCCAATCGGTTCCATAATTTTCTGAAACATATAAATAACTATGTAAATCATCATAGTTAATACCAGTCATACACATATACACTCTAGCTGTTTTAAAATTGGAAGGAGCAATACTGCGAATATAATTATTTGCAATTCCAACAGATTTTTCTTCCCACACATCACCGTCATTTTGCGATACCCAGAACGCACCTTTATCAGTACCAACATAAAGTAATCCTTTTTTTATCGTTGATTCCACTAGTGCACCCGCAGCAACTGATTGTTTTTCTTTCATTGTAGAGTTGGCAATATTTGGACTAATTACATTCCAAGAATCACCTCTATCCGTTGTTTTAAAAATATAATTTCCGCCATGATAAAGTGTTTTACGCTGAAAGGAAGAAATAAAGTAAGGAGTAATATAATTAAAAATCAAAGTGTCATGAATGGATTTTGGTAATCTTGGTTTTATTGCAACTGCGGTGTCTGCACTTTTATCTAATCTAGTGGCGTCACCATGTTGCTGACTATAGTATACAATATTT
>CAIWBA010000282.1 GCA_903910765.1 uncultured Bacteroidota bacterium | reverse complement strand
TTAAAAATAATTTTAACGTACAAGGCGCCAAGGTTTTATTATTAGGGGTGACTTTTAAAGAAAATTGTCCCGACATTCGAAATTCTCAAGCCTTTGAAATATATACAGCACTAAAAAATAATGGCGTATCCGTTTTTGCATTTGATCCATTTGCAAATGCACAGGAAGTTTTTGACAACCATCAAATCAATTTAGTCACTTCACTTGAAACCTATGATGCTATTCTGTTAACTGTAGCACATGACTTTTTCAAATCATTGAACTATGCAAGTTTAAAATCATCCCCTAATTCGGTGATTTACGATACCAAGGCCATACTGGATAAAAGTATCGTCACCGCTCGTTTATAAAAATTTATTGCGGGTGATAAACGCTTTCGGCATTTTTCAATACTTCATTTTTATCTAAGGTCATTTTTTTCAATTGTTGCGCTTGGTATAATGGGCGTTGGTCTGCGAAATGTTTATTCCCTTTTATTGAACTTGCGCCAAAAGTATTGACAGTTTCAATTAATGGCAATCCACCATTTTTAGGAAATTTTACAAATCCAATATAAGCATCGCCACTCACCATTTTGCGCTTGCCTTCTGTGCCATAAGCTTGTCCTTGCACGGCAGCCAATACATCGGGCATACCCCCTTGTGGCCATTCTTCATCACCACGCACTAACTTTTGCATGTCACCTAAAGTGACATCTAATCTATTAAAATTTTTCATTAAATAATCATATGCATACTGAAAAATTGCAACGGCTTCATCCATACTTAATTTGTCATTTTTATGATCATCATTATTTTTACGACCACCCATTAACTTCGGAATAGAATAATAAGCCAAATTATAAATCAAGGCACCGTTACTTTCAGCAACCGCATTATGGTCCCATTTTTTTAAACTAACAATCAATGGTGCTAGTTGCGGATACTTGGATTCATCTACCATAAATAAAGTATCTGAAGTATATCCATAAGGGTATAAAATTGGATTGGGCAATTGACGATCAAATTTGATTCTCTTTAAATCAGCGTAACTAATTTTATCAAGTTGATCAATTAAATCCTTAGCGCGTCGGCTTCTGTTGTTATGTGTAAGTTCATAACCATCGTTCACATCAAACTTCGCCCGGTTTAAGTTTTCATTTTCGGCGGTAGCTAAAAATGGCGAATGATTCGTATTAAATAAGTAACCACTCTTAGGATTTAAATATTGCGGTAATTCGGCTAGTGGTTTAAACTTGGTCCAAAGCGTTGCCATGGTATTCCCTGGAACCGTTGAATTCCAATGATAGCTGGTATCTGGATTACGATAAGGCATTTTACTATTTGAAATGTAAAATATTGTATCGTTTTTATCTGCATACACAATATTAAACATGGCCAAATGATTTTGATTTAAAGCCGCTTTGAATTGTGTAAAGTTTTGCGCCTTATTCATTGCATACCATTGTTGTAAGGCACCTGCATCCATTAATGATGGTAGTCGCATTGAAAAATATTGCCCAGATGGAGTAGCCGCAGTAGGACCATATATCGAAGTATACGCTGTTTTATAAATTGGAATTGGCACTCCCTTAATACTTAATTTAATTCTTCTCTTTTCTAATTTCAACCAATTGCCATCTACTTTATATTTTCCTGGATGTTGTTTATCGGTTTGCAATTGATACATGTCAATTTTATCTTGCATGTTTACGGTATGCGCCCATGCAAGGTTTGGCGTAGCACCATGAAAGATTAATGGGGCACCAGGGAATAAACCACCTACGATATTCCAACCTGATTCACTTTGTAAATGAGCTTCATAAAAAGCGGTAGCGCCTTCAATGGGTTGGTGCGCATTGATCACCAACATATTTTCACCAGAAGCTGATTTGCTTGCATTAATCGCGAATGCATTACTTCCTTCCCCTGTAAAAATAGGTAGCGCCGGAACGGAACCATTTAAAATTTTTGGTAAGGCTTTATCAACGCCACAAAATACGGCTACTGAAAAAACACCTGCAGATAAATAATCCTCCACGGTAACTGGAAAAACATGTTTGTTGAGTAATTCTGAAGGATGCGCTTTTGCATATGCATGTAATCCTGCCAAATAGCCTTTGATTAAATCGATGAATGCAGGATCCATTTGACCTATTTGGGCCATAACGGTTGCCTTTGTATTAAGTAAGCCAACTACATAATCAACGGAAGCCCCTTTTTTCCCAAGGTAGGTGGCTAATTTGCCCTTACCTGTTAAAATTAATGTTTGAATGGTGTTAAAATCATCTTCCGCATGTGCCCAAGCTAGGCCATAAGCCACTTCAGGGTCAGTGGGTGCAAAAATATGCGGTACGCCAAAACTATCTCTTGCAATGGTTATTTTATCTGTTCTTAAAATTGGGTCAGCAGTTTTTTGTGCATGGGTTGATTGCATAAGCAATAGAGACAAGGAAAGTAAGATGAGTTTCATATGTGTAGTATATATATTATGAATAATTATTTTTTTGATTTGAATAGGAACGCCTTTAATTTAAAATGAATGATGTAATTTAT
>CAIWBA010000281.1 GCA_903910765.1 uncultured Bacteroidota bacterium | reverse complement strand
TTGCCATGCCATTAATGACACTGTAAAGTTCGCCGCGTTTGAATTGGTTGTTTGACATATAGTTAGTTATGCAACTAATATAAAAGTACAACCAATTTTATTATAAATTTAAATATTTTGCCTTTTTTGAGGTTTTTTTACTGTTTTTGGGCAATTTTTGGGTCATTTTGACCAAAAAAGGGAGATTTTGGGTTTCCTTGAAATGAGCGCTTACATCCTGTCTTTGCGTCTAATTTTAATGCGTATTGCATTTTCTATGGCTTCATTGGCAACCAAAATTAAGTAGCCACCACCACCAGCACCTGATAACTTGTATCCAAAACTTTTGGAGGCATACTTATTAATTATTGGGGTGATGGTTTCATCAACCATATTTGGGAACATGGCAATCTGCGCATGAAAAGAGGCAAGAAAAGCAGTTCCAAATGCAGCGAGATCTTTTATTTGAATCGCATTCCAACATTGTATTGCGGCATCTGCTAAATTTTTTGCGCCAAGTTCTGTAATATTTGTATTAGCCAATACATCATAATTGCTTCCTCTTGGATCAAGTGGAATTAAATAAAGATGTTCCTCCAGCCAACTTAATATAGATTCATCTGCTATTGATTTTATTTCAGAGGGCCAATAACTATCTTGACTATAATGATAATAATTTAAACAAGGCATTACAATACCCAATGCATCTTGAGAACCAGCAACGTTTAAAGTACCAGGCGGATTTTCATAACTGAAAAGAATTTTACTTAATTGTACGGGATCCCCCTCAGGTAATTGCGCCTTCCATAATTCAATCGCTTTGTTTCTTGTACTGCTCGCCATCCCACTTCGATTATTAAATTCGATCGTAGGTTCAATGGATACAGTAAGTACAGGGCCTGGATATAATTTATTTACATAAGGTTGGTCCAACCATCCACCTGCTAAATCAATGCGAAATGGAATGATGGAATTGGTTCTTAAACTGGTTGTTGATCTTGCAGGAAGTCCGTCACTCGGAATTCTATCCAATACAATTAATTCAATATTTTTTGTTTTGCATAATTCAATTTTATTCGGCGTATTCCCATCCTCATTCACCACAAAAACATTCGGCTTTATTTCTTCCAACTCTTCTAAAAAGTCAAGGATACCATTCCCTTTATTAATCTTACACTCCTTAACACAAGCAAGTGATTCAATCATGTACTTTCTTTCATCTTGGGTAATCACGGGATATCTACCTTTAAGATTGTATACTGTTTTGTCTGAGCCAATACAAACGTATAAATCACCATATGTAGCAGCACTTTTTAAAAAAGCAATATGCCCACTATGTAATAAATCGAAACAGCCACTGACTAGTACTTTCTTTTGCATAGGATCAAAATAGGTTAAATTGAATGTGCAATTTAATTCAAAGGGCCAAGAATTAGTTATTTAGTTTTTTTCGATTATAAAGTTCTGTCTAAATGCGTATAGCCACCATCCACGTATACCAGTTGTCCGGTTGTATGACTGGATGCATTGGAAAGTAAAAAGGCAACGGTATTGGCTATTTCTTCTTTTGTAGTAAAGCGCTTTCCTAAAGGAATTTTTGATTGTATCTGTGCTAATTTTTCTTCTGGGTTTGGTAAAGTTTTAATCCATTTATCATAGAGTGGTGTAAAACACTCGGCTACGATGACTGAATTTACACGAATGCTATATTTTAATAATTCCACTGCCCATTCTCTGGTTAAAGCATTCCTTGCACCATTCGCTGCTGCATAGCCTGATGTTTCGCCTTGTCCCGTATCGGCAACTTTTGAACTTATATTTACAATACTTCCATTTGCAATTTTTAAATAGGGTAGTGCATGGTGTGCTAATAAATAATAATGCACTACATTTTTATGCAAGCTTGACATAA
>CAIWBA010000280.1 GCA_903910765.1 uncultured Bacteroidota bacterium | reverse complement strand
GTTTAACTCGGCTACTCCCCTAAAAATTGCGTTTGGTCAGGCAAGGTGATCTCTAATTCCCCAGAACCCCCCTTGGCTAAAATACATTGACAACCTAACCTTGACTCAATACGTGGATTAACTGCACGATCAATAAAGTCCTCTTCTTTATCAGAAAGTTCCGCAATATGTGCTGCTCCAGACTTTATATATATATGACAAGTACTACAAGCACATACGCCACCACAATTATGATGTAGCTCAATGCCTGCTTCTAGGATCGCCTCAAGCAAGCTCTCATCCGGCGCTATATTTGTTAATGTTACAGGCGCAAGTCCTTTTTCTTCAAAATTGATTTTTAATGAGTACATAGGTCCACAATAGATTTTTGCAAAAATAGCTGTAATCCGCCAATGCTTATTGCCAAAGTGGCAATTTCATTTGCGAAATACAAAAAAAATAGGACTACTGTGCTTTGCCATACTATCTTTGCACAAATTTTTAAAAGAATGGCCAAAATAGGGTTATCAGAAAGAATCTACTTAAAGTATTTGAGGACTAAATTCAAAACCCTAGGCCTTGTTTCACCCGCTATTGCTGGTAAAATAGCCGTTGATTTATTTTGCACCCCCTACCCAAAATTTAAGAAAAAAAAGGCGCCTGCCATTTTTAACCAAGCCAATCCGTTAACAGTAACCTTACGGGATGGTATTCAATTAAAAGGATTTGAGTGGAAATCGCAAAAAAGTAATAATAAAACCGTCCTCATTTCACATGGCTATGCAAGCTATGGATATAAATTTGAGCAATATGTTGCACCATTATTAAAAATGGGCTATCGTGTTTTGATTTTTGACGCCCCTGGTCACGGATTAAGTCAAGGCAAATACATTCATATATTAATTTATTTAAATGCCATTGAAGAAATCATAAAATCAGTCGGACCTGTGGATCACTTTATTGGTCATTCCTTGGGTGGTATCACTTTAGCCATGTTGGCTGAAACTATTCCAAATCCTGAACAACACAAGTTTGTATTAATTGCACCGGCAACCAAAACTACCACTACTTTTAATAACTACTTTAATATGATGCGTTTTAGTGAAAGTATTAAAACTGCATTTTTGGAGTTACTGGCTAGTAAAACAAAACACCCAATCACCTATTTTGAAGCTGACCGGGCCATTGAAAAATACACCGGCCCGATCCTTTGGGTGCACGATGCCGAGGATAAGGTTTGTCCGTATAAAGATTTAATTAATTTTCAAGAAAAAGCACCAAAAAACATTAATTTCTTGATAACCAAAGGTTTAGGGCATAACAAAGTATATAAAACGCAGGCTGTTATTGACAAAATAATGGCATTTTTAGCCCCGGAAGACTAGGTAATTTTTATTTTTTCGGTGAAAGCTCTAATATTGCATCGCGAGAAAAGAAAATGGGATTGGCAAACAATGTTAATCTCATTAAACATAAATAGTTGATTTTCAATTTATAAACACCCAAAGATCGTATGGCAAAGAACCTATTAATCGTGGAGTCCCCTGCAAAGGCAAAGACCATTGAGAAAATTTTGGGAGAAGATTTTGAAGTAAGAAGTTGCTATGGTCATATCCGAGATTTAGAGAAAAGTGAGATGGGCATTGACCTTAAAAATAAATTTGCACCAAGATACGCGGTACCCACAGATAAGGAAAAAGTGGTGAAGGATTTAAAATCCATGGCAAAGAAAGCCAAGGAAGTTTGGCTAGCATCGGATGAGGACCGGGAAGGAGAAAGTATCAGTTGGCATTTAGCGGAAGTACTTGGGTTAGATCCTAAAAAAACGAAGCGAATTGTTTTTCATGAGATTACTGCACCTGCAATCAAAAAAGCGGTTGATAATCCTAGGTTCATTAATATGGATTTAGTGGATGCACAACAAGCACGTCGTATTTTAGATAGAATTGTTGGTTTTGAATTAAGCCCCGTGCTTTGGCGTAAAATTGGCATGCAAAAAAGTTTGAGTGCTGGTCGTGTGCAAAGTGTTGCCGTAAGATTAATCGCAGAACGTGAAAGAGAAATCAACCAATTTTTACCAGAAAGTGTTTTTAAAATATCAACGCTATTTACTGCCCCAGATATCAATAAGAAAAAAGTAAAATTCAAAGCAGAGGGGCCACAAAAATTAGCCACTGGATCCGCTGCAGAAAAGTTTTTAAACGAATGTAAGGGCGCAAAATACACCGTAAAAGATGTTAATGTAAAAGACGGGAAACGTACGCCATCAGCGCCTTTCACTACTTCAACTTTACAACAAGAAGCTTCAAGAAAATTAGGATATAGCGTAAGTAAGACCATGTTACTTGCGCAAAAATTATATGAAAGTGGTAAAATCACTTATATGAGAACTGATAGTATCAGTTTGAGTGAAACGGCAGTGGATGCAATTAAAGCGGAAATTAATTCAAGCTTTGGTGCAAAATATTACCAACCACGTAAGTTTAAAAATAAAAATGAAAATGCACAGGAAGCGCACGAAGCAATTCGACCTACCTACATGAATGAAAGTAAAGTAGACGACGCTGACTTAAATAGATTATATGAATTAATTTGGAAGCGCACCATTGCTTCACAAATGAGTGACGCACAATTCGAAAAAACAGTAGCAAAAATTGAAGTGTCTACCAATAAAGAAACACTATCTGCTTCTGGTGAAGTAATGAAGTTTGATGGTTTCTTAAAAGTATATTTAGAAAGTAATGATGACGAGGACGAAGATGCAACTGAAACGGAAGGGGAAGAAAGTTTATTACCACCATTAGTGGTTGGTCAAGTGCTTGACTTTATCGAAATGACAGGTTTAGAGCGTTTCAGCAGACCTAGTGCGAGATATACGGAAGCTTCACTGGTGAAAAAATTAGAAGAATTAGGAATTGGTCGCCCATCTACCTATGCACCTACTATTTCAACCATCATGAAGCGTAATTATGTTGAAAAAAGAGAGAAAGAAGGTATTAAAAGAAACTATCAAATTCTATCTTTAAATAACAAGGATGAAATAACTACCGTGACTTCATCAGAAATTACGGGTGCTGAAAAAAACAAACTATCCCCTACTGATTTAGGCTTGGTGGTGACTGACTTTTTAAAATTACACTTTTCAAAAGTGATGGATTTTAATTTCACAGCTAAAATTGAAGGCGAATTTGATGAAATAGCTGCAGGCAAACTATTATGGAGCGACATGCTTGCTTCATTTTATGAGCCCTTCCATACCACGATCGAACATACCTTAGAAAATGCAGAAAGAGCAAAAGGAGAAAGAGAATTAGGATTTGACCCAGTGAGTGGCAAAAAATTAATCACGAGAATGGGACGTTATGGCCCAATGGTTCAAATTGGACATCAGGACGAAGAAGAAAAGCCAAGATTTGCCAAATTGAAGGCCTCACAAAGTATTGAAACCATCAGTTTTGAGGAAGCATTAGAATTATTTAAACTACCGCGCACCCTGGGACAATTTGAGGAGGAGGATGTATCGGTTAATATTGGTCGATTTGGCCCTTATGCGGCCCATGCCAAGAAGTTTTATTCCCTGAACAAGGAAATGGACCCTTATACCGTTACCCTGGAGGAATTAACCCCTATGATTGCAGAAAAGCGTAAAGCCAAGGATGAGCGCACCATTAAAGTATTTGAAAAAGAAAAAATACAATTATTACGTGGCCCTTACGGACCTTATATCAAACAAGGATTAAGAAACTATAAGTTAAATAAGGAACAACAAGAAAAAGTAGAAACCCTAACGATTGAGGAAGTAAATGCGATTATTGCTGAATTAAAAGCGAACCCACCACGCAAAGTAGCAAGAAGAAAAAAAGCATCTTAAGCAGATGGGTCGCTGATCCATTTCGCTAAGCACTGAATTATATAATTAAGTTTCCAACTGGAATAAAACAAAAAGGACGCCGATGCATCGGCGTCCTTTTTGTTTACACAATAACTGCGTAAAATATATTTAAGCGAAGCTAGGCTTACTTAATGATTTAAGATGTAATACATGTGCACGAATGGCGCTCAATACCGTTGGGTATTCATTGTATTGTAATTTAAAGTCAGCACATGTTTTTTTAACAATTTTTGAAATTGCTGGATAATGAACATGTGAAATTTTAGGAAACAAGTGATGTTCAATTTGAAAATTTAATCCCCCTACTAACCAACTTACAATTTTGCTCTTTGTGGCAAAATTAGCAGTCGTCATTATTTGATGTGCTGCAAATTCATCCGGCATTACATTTTCAGGTTGAATAGCAATAGGGAATTCAGTTTCTGTAACAGTATGCGCCAATTGAAATACAATACTTAAAATAAAACCAGCAAAACATCCAGTCACAAAAAATCCAACTAACCAACTCACCCATCCTAACATATATACTGGTATAATAATAAATACAGCAGCATGGTAAAGTTTAACAATCCAAAATTCTAGGTGTTCTGCAATCGTCATTTTTTTCAAAGGCACGGATCCGATTTTTTTTGAAAAATATTTTTTATAATCGGTATAGAAAATCCAGAAAATATATAATAACATATATAAAACCCAAAAATAAATATGTTGAAAACGATGCAAAATATAATGCTTTTGCGTAGGCGCCATGCGCATGAGTGCCCCCACTTCAATATCATCATCTACCCCATCAATATTGGTAAAAGTATGGTGTATAGTTACATGTTTCGATGCCCACATAAACCGACTCGCTCCTAATACACTAATAGAAGAGGATGCTAATTTATTTAACCAGTTGTATTTACTAAAACTACCATGGCTACCATCATGCATCACATTAAATCCAATAGCTGCAATTAGCCCACCAAAAAGAATACACTCCAATATTGCATAAAATGCAGGTGGTGTGAAAAATACCAAATGGATATAGGTAAGAACAAATAAACTTATTAAAATAATTGCCTTTGAAAACAACTTATAATTACCAGTTCCTATCACTGCATGTTCCTCCAAATATAAATTAACGCGACGTTTTAATTCGGCATGTAATGACTTTGCCATTACAGGAAATTTTGGGGTGGCAATTGTTTCGTTTGACATATTATTTAGTGTATATGCAAAGAAAAGGCAATTAACAGTAACATACCCCCTAAATAGAGAATATTTACACGAACGAATAATAATTCTATTTATTATGTAAATTATTGTTAAATATATCCACACCATTGGGATAACTTAAATGAACAATTCACCATATTTTACGTCAATTTGAATATTGAAAAAATAAGTATTAGCCAAACATGCCAAACGCATCCGAAATTACCGCCTTATTCCAACTGATTGACGACCCTGATGAGGAAGTATTTAATACAATTTCAGACAGGTTATTAGACTATGGATCACCCATCATTCCCGATTTAGAACATCTTTGGGAAAATACATTGGATGAAACCACTTTAGAGCGTATTGAAAAGATGATTTATAAATTACGCCTACATGATTTAAAAGCCGAATTTACGGAGTGGAAATTAAAACCTTCTCCTTCATTACTTGAAGGCGCTTTATTGGTCACCAAATTTCAATATCCCGAATTAGCCACTGACAGCTTACGTCATCAATTAGAGAAAATCAGAAGAAACATATGGCTGGAGTTAAACAATTATTTGACGCCACTAGAGCAAGCCAATGTGATCAAAAATATTTTGTATAATTATTATCAAATTAAAGGGGTTGAAATTAATTATGACAAACCAGATGAATTTTTAATGTCTGGTCCTTTGCAAGCAAAAAAAGGGAATGCATTTGCGAACACTATTTTGTATGCTGAGCTTTGCGCGCAATTAGAGATAGATGCCGAGTTCATTAATATTCCAAAGCAATGTATCATTGCCTTTTATTCGTCCGACTGGGATGATACAGAAGTTTACCCCAATCCACAAGAATATATACAATTCTATGTGGAAGGAACCACGGGTCATGCTTTTTCACAAAAGGATTTGGACCAATATTTTTTGCGATCTAATATAGAACCACAAAACAGGTATTATAAGCGTTTATCTAATATCAGAATTATAAAAAAGCTTTTGATTGAATTTTCAAAATGTTTCCAAAGTCCAACATTACAATACAAGCAAAAAGATTTAAACGATTTAGCTGATTTATTGGATTAAATAAAATACACCTGTTCCCAAAAATTTGAACAATGATACAATGGGATGATTTTACAAAAGTAGATATTAGATGTGGCACAATCGTTAGCGCTGTAGCATTTCCCAATGCAAAAAAACCTGCGTTTCAACTTCACATTGATTTTGGCGCCATAGGAATTAAAAAGTCATCTGCTCAAATTACCGCTCATTATACCACGGATCAATTAATTGGGATGCAAATTATTGCAGTAGTTAATTTTCCTCCAAAACAAATCGCTAACTTTATGAGCGAATGTTTGGTGTTGGGCGTATATGATTTGCAACACCAAGTAGTTTTACTCACCCCGACACATGCCGTAGATAACGGCCAACCCATTGGTTAATGCAAAATAGTTTTGTTCACATTTACCACAGCCCAATTGGCGCCATTAAAATGGTTTCGTCAGAACATTGCATTCAAGAACTCATATTCGTTGACATCCCCGAATTAGAAAATAATGACACGGAACAAACCATGCCAGCGGTGATGCACCAATGCATAGACGAACTTATAGAATATTTTGCTGGCAATAGGCGCAGCTTTACAGTTGCTATTGACCAGGAGGGCACTGAATTTCAACAAAAAGTTTGGAAAGAGTTATACGAACTCCCATTTGGAAAAACATTGAGCTATGGGGACTTAGCAAAAAAAATGGGTGACCCCAATTTAGTGCGGGCAGCCGCAAATGCAAATGGAAAAAATAAAGTAGCTATTTTAATTCCTTGTCACCGTGTTATTGGATCCGACCGATCACTGGTGGGTTATGCTTGGGGAAAAACCAGAAAAAAATGGCTATTACAACATGAATTCAGATTAGCACTTGGTGTACAAACCTTATTTTAACTTATTTCAAAATTGCCCCATCAAATCCAAATGGCAATAAATTTTTAGCAGCCCCTACCACCATAATTGGACCTGTTTTACCAGCTAAAATAATTTTAATGGGTGATTGATACCTGTTTTCAAAATCAAGCAAGGATTGCCTACACATACCACAAGGCGAAATTGGTTCATTACAGGCAGCTTTGTCCGTGTCATAGCTGATTGCCATGGCAAGTATGGTTTCGCTTGAAAATTGACTCCCAATACTGTTTAATAAAGTTCTTTCCGCACAAATTCCCACAGGATAACTAGCACTTTCTTGATTGGACCCAATAATAATTTGACCATTGGATAACAAGGCCGCAGCACCCACTTTAAAATTGGAATAAGGTGCAAAAGCCGTTTTGGTGGCATTGCGCGCTGCATTAAGTAATGAAGCATCAGCTTCAGCTAATGATTCTGTTTGTTCAAAATAATCAAATTCAAACTCGAATTTTTGTTTCATACAGGGCTGTTTAATAAAAAACCTCACATAGTGAGGTTTAAAAATAATCTATTTTATTTGGCTAAACAATCTATTCCATCTAATTGACTTGCTATAGCTGAACCAAATTAATGCTGCACGTCCTACAATATGCGTCTCAGGAACATACCCCCAATACCTACTATCTTGGCTACGGTGACGATTATCTCCCATCATCCAATAGTAGTTTTCTTTCACGGTATATGTTGCAGTTGCTAAACCATTTATATAATACTTGCCTTCCTTCTCTTCTAAATTATTATGCTCATAATTTGAAATTAAGCGACGATATAATTCAATGGTGCTATCGTTTAATTGTACCACATCTCCTTGTTTTGGAATACGAATTGGACCATAGTTATCTACCGACCAAGGGAAATGGGACATATCATTAGGGAAAGTATACCCTACTGTATTTTCATCAAAATAAGTAACAGATAATATCTGCGGTAACTTTTTCAAGTTTTCAGCAGCATTTGCCGTCATATTAATTTTAAAAGTATTAGCACTTCCTTCCATGATTTGAAAATCGGAACTTGCATCATTAATATTAATACCTAAGCTATCTTGAATATAATCCTCAGGAATGGGTTTGCCATTTGTTTGTACAATAAATTCAGTTTGCGAATTAGGGGCAACAAAAGCGGGTGCACCATTCACCCATAAATGACTTCCTTTCACTTGAATAATATCACCTGGAATACCTACACATCTTTTGATATAATTATCTGTCTTATCCACCGGATGCACTAAGATGGGATAATCATTCAATAATTTTTCGCGGTTGTTCGCGTATTCAGGACTTCTTAAAACATCATAATAGGGTATTTTACTTCCAAATTCTGGTAAATTAATAATGGTATCCCCTGCTGGAAAATTAAATACCACAACATCATTACGATTAATGTTTCTCACTTTTGGCAAACGTTGATAATCCAACTGTACCCATTTTATATAAGAGGGTGTGGTTGGCGCCATGGGTAAAGTATTATGAACAAATGGGAAACTTACCGGTGTTTGCGGGATACGCGCACCATAGGTAATTTTATCAACAAATAAAAAGTCGTTCACTAATAATGTTTTCTCCATACTCTCGGTAGGAATCACGTACGCTTCAAAAATAAATGTGCGAATTAATGTAGCTGCAACAACGGCAAACACAGCCGCGTCAATCCATTCTCTAGATGCAGATTTGTGGTAATGCTGCAAAGCATCTTTACCATGCCAACGCTCATTAGCAGAAAGTCCTAAATAAGGTAAATATAAAAATGGAACAAATACTGTTAAAATATGTTGCAACAACCCTACTCTTTTAAAATGCATTACAAATATGATCGATATCCATAAGGTAACAAATTGTCCAAGAATTGGAATGAGCTGAATCCAAAACCAAACCTTCGAAATGCCACAAAGTTTTACGACTTCCCAAGTATTATAAATGGGGATGATGGCCTTTGTAGTTTCCACCCCCGCTTTTTTAAGCATTAGATAAATACCAATATGCCATCCCAACCAAAATAAAATCAATAAAATATAGCCCATAAAGTGAAGTTGAATTATGTATAACAAAAATATCCCTTTGTGGGGGATATTGATAAATTTATTTTTAAAACGTCCTCGTGTTCATATAAGTGGTTTAAATAAATGATAACAGAACATTTAAACCCCTATTTCACAAGAACACCGCTTTTATTTATACTGTTGCATGAGCTCCTTTACCAAGCTAACAGACCTAGCCACATCAGGTATTGCCAAGGCAGCTAAATTAGGCGCGTAGTGCATTGGTGCATCTGCGCTAGTGATCCGACGAATTGGCGCATCTAAATAATCAAAACCCTCTTTTTGGATACGATATGATAATTCTGAAGATACAGAAGCAAAAGGCCATTGCTCTTCAATAATCACTAAACGATTTGTTTTCTTCACACTTTCTAATACGGTCATCCAATCCAAAGGACGAATGGTTCTTAAATCAACTACTTCCGCACTGATACCTTCCTTTTCTAATTCTGCTGCTGCACCCAATGCAACTTTCATCATTTTATTGTAAGAAACAATAGTGATATCACGACCTACTTTTTTAACATCCGCTTTTCCTAATGGAATATAATATTCTTCATCAGGTACATCACTCTTATCCCCATACATTACTTCACTTTCTAAAAACATTACCGGATCCTCTTCATAGCGAATGGCTTGTTTTAATAATCCTTTCGCGTCATATCCATTTGAGGGAGAAACCACTTTAATACCTGGAATATTAGCCAAATAACTTTCAAATGCAGTTGAATGTTGCGCCCCTAATTGACCTGCGCTTCCATTTGGCCCTCTCATCACAATAGGACAGCCAATTTGGCCACCACTCATCGCAAGCATCTTACTGGCCGTATTTAAAATTTGATCCAAAGGAAGCACCGCAAAATTCCAAGTCATGAATTCCACAATAGGTCTTAAGCCATTTTGAGCAGCACCAACAGCTACCGCTGTAAATCCTAATTCAGAAATAGGCGTATCAATAATTCGTTTTGCGCCAAATTCTGCCAACATCCCTTGACTTACTTTATAAGCGCCATTGTACTCAGCAACTTCCTCGCCCATTAATAATACTCTTTCATCTCTGCGCATTTCCTCGCTCATTGCTTCACGAAGGGCTTCTCTAAATGGTATTGAACGCATGGTGTAATTTTAATTTGAGTGGCAAAAATAAAGCTTTATACAGGAAAAAAATAATTCTTACGCATAAAAAAAGTCCCCTCCCGATAAATCGAGAAGGGACTTGTAGGACTAACCCATCCTAATCTACTAAAATACGTTATATGCGAAACTTACATAGTATAATCCACCAATTTGAGGACTACCATATGCAGTTCTATAATACCTATTAAATATGTTGGTGCCCCCTGCTTTGATCAATGATCTGTAATTAGGCACTTTGAATGTTAATACCGCATCCACAGTTTGATAAGCACTAAGCTTACCTACAGCAAATGTACTTTCGTAGTTAAACCCGTCTTGGTAATGCATGTTTGCACTGAATCCTAAACGATTGTTAAATAAGAAACCACTATTGTTTAATGCGATATTAGCTCTGATTTTTGGACTATTGAAATAAGGAACTACGCCTGGAGCAACTTCTCCAATTTCATCAGAGAAAATACTACCTGAAACGCTGAAGTTTCTAGGTAATAAATAATCCAATGACAATCCCCAACCTTTTGTTTTTACATCACCATCAGAATTCGTAGAAATACTGTAAGCCATACGCTTACTTGCATCTAAAACATCCAAAGGACTAGGTGCTGCTGCATTACGAGATTGTAAAACAGTTACCCCGCCAATGAAATTTGTGTAAGTACCTGAGTACACATAAAAATCAACCAATAATTTTTTAGCCCATAAAGCCTTATAACCTAATTCAATTGAACTCATTGACTCTGGCTTAAACTCATTAAATACCGCTTGCTTTAATAACGCTGGATTTGGAGCTCCTGCTAAAGCACTTGCACCAAATGCATTCACGCTTGCTAAAGTATAAGCAGGGTTGGTATTGAAATTGTAATGGTCTCTTAATGCTGGCAAACCACCCATTAAACGTGTACCACCACCCACTAACAAGTTGATCCATTGGTTTTGCGTAGTTGGAAAACGATAAGCAGTTTGGTAAGATAAACGGATATTGTTATCCTGTGCTAATTTAAATACCATTGAAACTCTTGGTGTAAAACGACCGGCAAAATTTGTGCTCTTGTCATAACGACCAGAAGCAGACACTTTTAATAAATCACCAAAGAATTTTTTAGATAATTGCGCATATGCACCTGACTCATTGATTTTAATTTTACCTGCTGTGTCAGCAAACACTGTTCCTTGAGAATTTAAAACATATTGCTTCATGATACCACCCACTAATAAATCAGCGCCCATTTTATCTAAACCTAAAGCGTTTGAAAAGTTATATTGACCTTCATATATGTTTAAGTTTGTTTTATCTAAAAGCAACGCACCTCCTTGAGAGATTGGTGTGTTTGTAAGATCTTGGAACATTGTATTTAATCTAATATTTCCAGTTGGACGATTTGCATCCGCAATCGCACGTGCAGCAACAACTGCTGAAGCAGCTGGTAAACCAGCATCTCTGTATGATGTTAAAGCTG